>PYER01000540.1 GCA_003017855.1 filamentous cyanobacterium CCT1 | reverse complement strand
CCCGCCTACCCATCCACCCATTCCCATGACCGACACTACCCTCAACCCTGCCAGCATCAACACCGCCCAGCCCTACCCTGGGGCACCGGATAACTGGAAGCGGTTTTTCACCTTCAGCACCGATCACAAAGTGATTGGCATTCAATACATCGTCACCTCGTTCATCTTTTTTCTGATTGCCGGGCTGTTCGCCATGATCATGCGGGGAGAGTTGATTACCCCCGATGCCGACCTGATCGATCGCACGGTCTATAATGCGCTGTTCACCATGCATGGCTCGATTATGCTGTTTTTGTGGACGTTTCCGGTGCTGGTGGGGTTGGGCAACTACCTGGTGCCGCTGATGATCGGGGCCAGGGATATGGCCTTTCCGCGCCTCAATGCCGTCTCGTTCTGGATGGTGCCAGTGGTGGGGGTGCTGATGATCGGCAGCTTTTTTGTGCCGGGGGGGCCATCGCAGTCGGGCTGGTGGGCCTACCCGCCGGTCAGCCTGCAAAACCCCACCGGCTTTTGGCTGAATGGGCAAATGCTGTGGCTGCTGGCGGTGGCGATCTCGGGGGTGTCGTCGATTATGGGGGCGATCAACTTTGTCACCACCATTTTTAGAATGCGGGCACCGGGGATGGGCTGGTTCAGAATGCCGGCTATGGTGTGGTCGGTGCTGGCGGCTCAGCTGATTCAGCTCTACGGGCTACCGGCGCTGACCGGGGGGGCGATTATGCTGCTGCTCGATCTGGGCTTTGGCACCAGCTTCTTTGCCCCTGAACGGGGGGGCAACCCGATTATGTATCAGCACTTTTTCTGGTTTTACTCCCACCCGGCGGTGTATGTGATGGTGCTGCCGGCCTTTGGCATTTTTTCAGAACTGCTGCCCGTCCACGCCCGCAAGCCGCTGTTTGGCTACCGGGTGATTGCCATGTCGTCGCTGCTGATTACCTTCATCAGCGGCATTGTCTGGGTGCACCACATGTACGCCAGTGCCACCCCGCCCTGGATGCGCATGCTGTTTATGGTGACGACGATGCTGGTGGCGGTGCCCAGCGGCATTAAGGTGTTTGGCTGGGTGGCAACGATTTGGGGCGGCAAAATTCGCTTCACTACGCCCATGCTGTTTTCTTTGGGGGGCATCGCCAACTGGCTGTTTGCGGGCATTACCGGCATCTTTTTGGGGTCGGTGCCGCTGGATATTCACGTCAACAATACCTACTTTGTGGTGGGGCACTTCCACTACGTGCTCTACGGCGCGATCGTGATGGCGATCTACGCCGCGATTTACCACTGGTTCCCCAAAATGACCGGGCGCATGTACTACGAAGGGTTGGGTAAGCTGCATTTTGTCCTGACGTTTATAGGCACCACCCTGGCCTTTTTTCCGATGCACGCCGCTGGGCTAATGGGCATGCCCCGCCGGGTGGCCTCCTACGACCCTGAGTTTGCCTATTTAAATGTGATCACCAGTATTGGCGGTTTTTTGCTGGGCGTCTCGACGCTGCCGTTTATTTTGAATATGGTGAGTTCGTGGATTCGGGGCGATCGCGCGGGCGACAATCCCTGGCGCGCCATTGGTCTGGAGTGGCTGACCACATCGCCGCCGCCAGTCGAAAACTTTGAGGAAATTCCGGTGGTGATTGCGCCCCCCTACGGCTACGGCAAAAACGAACCGCTAGTGGCAAACCTTAGGCAAGAGAATGATTGAACGATGGCATGAATTTTGGTAAGGCATAGGCTTAGCCAAGCTAAAGGCTTTACGGCTGTTTGCCCCTACGAGAGACGTTGATTTCTTGATTCATACCTGAATTGAGCAGTCTCGAAGGATAAGTAAGGATTTCACTGCCACTTGACTTTGGACAAACGCCGCCAGCCCACGGAAGATTTCGGTGGGCTTTCAGATCAAAGCGAGGGAGCTAAGCGGCGTCTTGCAAGTCCTTACAGCGGCAACGCTTTTTGGAGGGATGGAATTTGACGATAGGACAGGGAGCGCGCTGGGTCAGCCGCGTTCCTTTGGCGCGACCGGG
>PYER01000539.1 GCA_003017855.1 filamentous cyanobacterium CCT1 | reverse complement strand
AGCCTGAATGACTTCAACGTTAGCTATCAGCTGAATGCCTACACGGCTCGTCCGGAGCTAATGCCAAGAATCTATTCAGAGCTGCACCAGGAAATTCAAGATAAATGCAACGCTGCCAACATCGAGATTTTGTCGCCGACGTTCTCAGCCCTGCGGGATGGAAACCACTCCACTCTGCCCTCTGACTATCTACCTGAGAACTACGTGGCGCCGTCTTTTTCAGTGCGCCGTGCTGAAAAAGATCCCTGACCTTTAACCTACCAGCCAGCTTTCCGTTGCAGAGCGCGACCACTAAGTTCGGGGTAGTCAGCGCCCTTCCCATCCAGATAGGGCGGCGGCAGGCATCGGCACTGGGGGATTGGCAGCACTGATTCTCAAGGATTTAATCCAGCAGCCGGGAGTCTTCCGGTCAAACAAGCCGTGCTCACCAGCCCCCTAAAAAAACGACAGATGCCTATTCAGACTTCTGTCAGGCCAGGCTCAGGGGTGAACTGCTCTCTCTGCGGCCCAGGATTGATATACTTGGCAAGAAATGCTGGTGTAGCTCAGCTGGTAGAGCAGCTGATTTGTAATCAGCCGGTCGCAGGTTCGAATCCTGTCACCAGCTTTCAAGTAAAACGGCCAAAACTCTTTCTAAGAAAGAGTTTTGGCCGTTTTTATTTTGGCCGATTTGAAAAACGGTTTGGGCCTTTTAGCGGAAGTTGGGCCAGATTGAGATGAAGCGCGGAAAAGCCAAGGTCAGAATGGTCAAAGTCAAAATCAGCAATAACCGCCTCCAGTTTGTGTTTACGTTTGCAGGCAAGCGCCGGGAGCCGGGCCGGGAGATGAGCTACGGTCTCGTCGTGGGTAGTCTCACCAGTGCTACTTACATCCGGTTGATGGATTGGCAAGCCACCCGCGCCCAACGGCTGTTTGAGCGCACCGGTATCGCCCCGGTGAGCGTTCAGGATAATGCCTCAATCCATACCAGTAAGGCGGTACAACAGCGTCTTGCCATCTGGCAGGCCCAAGGCCTGGAGTTCTTTCAACTGCCCCCCTACTGTTCGGAGATGAATTTGATTGAGACCGAATGGCATCAACTCAAAGCCCATGAGAGGCGAGGCGAGATGTTGGAGGATACCTACGACCTAGCGATGGGCGTGATGGCTGGATTGAACCGCCGAGGTGTCCAGGCAGGTTATGCCCTCAAACGCTTCAATTTTGTCTCGAATCGTCAAGCCAACCCTAAATTCCTCACAACCTAGCAGAACTACGTTTATTTAGGGCCACCTACTTAACCGTTTCTGAAAAACTTAGTCCAGAAGAGCCAATTGGCGATGTGTTTGAAGAAATACAGCTTTTTTGGCAGTGGTTCCTGAACGACGAACTGCCAAAGATCAACCAAGCTATTGTGGAGGGAATGTAAAATTCTGATTAACAAAAAAGCAAGTGTTCAGATGGAATATTTTATTTGGGCTTTGAAATGAGCGTTTGCAAAACAAAGAAAAATCTCCCTCTCAAAGTAATCTGATAAAAATATTTCTCTTCGTATATCAGAAACGATCTCTAAGCCACCCCCATCACTACACCGTGTCAGCCCTCATACGCTTAGTATGTACAGTGATAAACTCTCCCGTTCTCCCTGTCTCCTGGAGTTGACTCCAGAAATTCACATCAGCGATGCCATTTGTGGCAAGTCTGCCGATCCTGGTTGACTGACAAAACTTCAGTCATCAGGGTAATGATAGGTGTGGACTTTGAACTCCAATCGATAGGTGCGCTGGTCATGCTGTTTTCGGGATGCCCTGGCAGGTTGAGGATCTCGAACGTGAGTTAAGCAAACCGACTCAATGAGCTGCCAGCCTTGCAGCAGGGCGGTTTTGACCCAGTCCCAGCCGATGCGGAAATAGCTATTGCCGCGAAACCAGTGAGGGTCAACCCGACGACGGTGTCCCGCTTTCACCACAGCGACGCCTTGGGCCGTGACATAGAGAGTGGCGAGTGCCAGGATAAACCAAAGACGAGAGAGAGCACAGAC
>PYER01000216.1 GCA_003017855.1 filamentous cyanobacterium CCT1 | reverse complement strand
ACTGGGGTGGCAGCGATCGCCGTGGACGAATCTGGCCACAACACCATCGTGGTGGTGCCGGGGGCCAACGGGCGCGTTAACGAGGAGGATGTCGATCGCCTGGTGGCTCGACTGCAGCCGGGCGACAGTCTTTTGCTGCAGTTCGAGGTGCCGCTGCCCACAGTGATTGCCGCCGCCAACGCCGCTAAGGCCCAGGGCGTAACCGTGATTGTAGACCCTGCCCCCGCTCGCGCAGACCTGCCCGCTGAGTTCTTTAAGGCGGTGGATATTCTTACCCCGAATCAGATCGAGGCAAGTCAGCTGACCGGGCTAGACGTAAGCGACATTGCCACTGCCACCGAAGCGGCCCGCCAGCTGGTTCAGTGGGGGGTCGCGATCGCGGTCGTCAAGCTGGGGAACCTGGGAGCCGTGGTCGCTACCGAAGACCGTACCTTCCATCAGTCTGCTCTGCCCGTGAAAGCGGTTGATACCGTGGCGGCGGGGGATGCCTTTAACGGCGGCCTGGCCGTGGCCCTGAGCGAGGGTATGGACTTGGAGGAGGCGGTGCAGTTTGCCGGTGCCGTCGCCGCCGCCTCGGTGATGGTGCCGGGGGCGCAGGCGTCGATGCCAGAGCGATCGCGGGTGGCGGCTCTGCTAATTGGCTACAAGCACCTCTAGCACATGGATCTGCCCTAGGAATAGCCGTCCCTTCGACTCCGCTCAGGGAACGGCTGTAGCTATTCCATTGTTGGGGGTGCCGCACTAACGGTATGGACGATTGGGATTACACCTCAATCACCACCCGCAGGTTGCCTCGCTTGCGCACGACCCGGCAGGCGGTGGCTTCCTGCGATCGCTCAAACTCCAGGTCGAGCAGGGTTTGCCCCACCTTAAAGTTGTTGATTGCCATGTAGCTCACCGAGGCCGGCAGAGTGGGTTGCACAATTCGCAGGACATTATTGGCCGCATCGGGCACCAGGTTCACCATAATCTGCAGCATCTGAAACATGGTGCCCGTGGCCCAGGCCTGAGGCGAACAGGCCACCGGATAGCGCACGGGCCGACTGTTGGGGGTGCGCTCGAAGCCGCAGAATAGCTCCGGCGGGCGCTGATAGGGCTGTACAACAGTCATGTCAAAAATGCCCTGGGTAATTTCGAGGGCCTGGTCGATGTGGCCCAGCGACCTCAGCCCGGCGGCGATAATGCCGGTGTCGTGGGGCCACACCGAGCCGATGTGGTAGCCCATGGGGTTATAGGCCGGGGATGAGCTGCTGAGAGTGCGAATGCCCCAGCCGCAAAACATGTCCGGGGCCTGCAGCCGTTCGGCCACGCTGTGGGCTTTGTCAGGGGAAAGAATGCCCATGGCCAGGCAGTGCCCCGGGTTGGAGGTAATGCTGTCAACCGCTTTGCCCTGGCCGTCGAGGGCGAGGGCCACGTAGCCCTGCTCGGGCAGCCAAAAGTCGCGCTCAAAGCGCTCTTTGAGATCCTGGGCCTCGGCCCGCCAGCGATCGCCCAGTTCGGGGCGCTGCATGATTTCGGCCAGGGGGGCTAGGCGCGTTTTGGCGGCGTAGACGTAGCCCTGCACCTCCGACAGCGCGATCGCCCCTTCGGCCAGCTTACCCGCCGCATCGACGATGCAGTCGCCCGAGTCTTTCCAGCCCTGGTTGACCAGGCCCCCTGGCGACTGGCAGTAGTAGGTGACGTAGCCGGTTTTTTCGCAGCTGCGATCGATCCAGTCCATGGCGGCCAGAGCGTTGGGCCAGAGCTGCTCTAAGAGGGCGCGATCGCCCTTCCAGGCGTAGTACTCGGCGTAGAGCACCAGCCAGAGGGGGGTGGCATCGACCGTGCCGTAGTAGGGGGTGTGGGGCACCTCGCCGCTGCGCGACATTTCGCCAAACCGCAGCTCGTGGAGAATTTTGCCCGGCTCTTCTTCGCGCCAGTCGTTGTGCTGCTGCCCCTGGTACTGGGCTAGCACGGTCAGGGTTTGATGGGCCAGGGCGGGGTTAAAGATCAGGGTCTGCAGAGCCGCAATGATCGAGTCGCGGCCAAACAGCGTCGAAAACCAGGGCACCCCGGCCGAAAGCACCTTGTTCTCCCCAAAGGTTTGCCCCAGCAGGTAGGTGTCCTGCTCGGCCCGCTCAATAATCTGGTTGAGGGCGCGATTGTCAGTGCGAATAGAGGTCACCCCCTCTCGCCAGCGCCGCTCTTCCATCGTTTCTGCGGCCATGGCCTGGCCCAGGGTGGCCGGAATGTTGACCGACGACCAGGGCTGATTGTCTAGAAAGGGCTGCAGGCGGTAGCCCAACACCTCGCTGACATGGGGTGACAGCGCCACTCGCCAGACGGCCGTGTAGCCCTCAAAGCGATCGGGGGGCCGCTGATAAAACTGAATTCTCGACTCCATCAGCAGCCGGTCGACCCCCTGATAGGCCAGGGTTAGTTCCTTGCCATCGCCGCCGACCTGGCCGTTTTGAAAAACAGGCCCCGACTCCGCCGCCAGCCGTACCGGGCGCAGCAGCGTGCCGGTTTGCTCCCGCACCTGGCCTCGAATTTCAAACAGGTCGGCGAAATCGGCATCGAAGCTAATGCTCAGCTCAAACTCGACGGGTTCGGTGCTGTAGTTGGTCAGGGTGAGTTCTTCAAACAGTCCCCCCTGCAGCACGATGTCGCGCTGAATGCCGATCGTCTCGGCGCGAATTTCGTGGTGGGTGTCGTCGCTGGCAATGTAGGGGTTAGCGCACAAGGCCGAGAGGGCAAACCCTTCCTGCGCGGTGCTGCTGAGCAACAGCGGCGGTTGCCCTTCAAACTGGAGTTCTAGCCGACTCAGAAACCGAGTATCTCGGCAAAACAAACCCATGCTGGAGGTGACTTGCATATCCTCAGCATTGACGACGTTACCCAGGGTATCGGTAATCAGAAATAAGTCGTTGCCCTTCAGAGTCAGCGTGGGCTGCTGCCGCTTGATCGTGGTGTAGGGCCATTCTGGCACCGGCACCTGCTGGGCGGGGGCAAAGGTACGCCCCCCTACTTCCACAATGTGGAGAGATTCTGCGTTGAGAGATTCTGACAAGCCAGACCCCAGCTGATTTTGATTAGACGAGTCACTCATGGTCATGGTGCTTATATACAGTGGCTGCGTGGAGATCAAAAATGGGTGTTCAACCGCGTAATCTGCCCCACTCCATCTCCAATCAGGCTTGCCCCACGAGAGGCAAGTCCGCCAGTGAGTCTACAGGGTAGCCTTGACTGGCTCGGGTCGCCCAGGTTGCTTAACAGCCCTAAAAATCTGAGGCCTGTAGGTGAGGTTATGGCGATCGCTCAGCACCTGTCGGTAGATAGCCTCATAGCCATTTACCATGCGCTCGACGCTGAAATTAAGGGCGACATGGTCGCGGCAGTCCTGACGGCTAATGCGGTGAATGCACGCCACCGCCTCTACGCTATCGTCAATGCTGTGGCACAGAAAGCCCGTCTTAGCGTCAGCCACAACTTCCGGTGCAGCTCCCAAAGCCATAGCAATAACCGGAGTGCCGCTGGCCATTGACTCGGTCATCACCAGCCCAAAGGGTTCTGCCCAGGAAATGGGAAATAAGGTGGCGGTGGCGTTACCGATCAGGTTTTTCTTCTGGGCCTGGCTCACTTCTCCCAGGAACTCGATGTGCTGCCCGTCGATGTGAGGAGCGACTTGACGCTCGAAAAACTGCTGGTTCTCAAAGTCGATTTTGCCCGCCATTTTGAGTGGCCAGCCGCTGCGTTTAGCGATTTCGATCGCTCGGTGAGGGCCTTTTTCCTCCGACATGCGACCTAGAAAAGCCAGGTACGGCGGCTCCTGGGCCTGGGGATAAAAATTAAACTGCTCTAGAGCGATCGCGTTGTAGACCGCAGCCACATAGTTCAGCTCTAGCTCTGGCCGCTGCTGAGATTTAGAGACGCTGACTAGATTTTGCTGGCGATACTGGCTAAAGATTTTTTCGGCCGCAGGGGTCATCGCCCCATGCAGCGTATGCACCACCGGGGTTGGGCTGCTCTGGGCATGGGGTAAGGCAGCCACATCCATATGGGAGTGAATAATGTCAAACTGGTCGGCCATAGCAAAGACCTTGGCGAGCTGCTGCTGCTCGTAGCGCTCATAGTCGGGGGGTAGCACGCCTAGCGGTCTGAGGGCGCGATCGCAGCCGGGCACCAGCCGCGCCGCTGTCTCTGAATCGCCCGTTGCAAACAGCGTTACCTGGTGCCCACGCCGCACCAGTTCTTCAGTCAATAAATTGGCAATCATCTCCGTTCCGCCATAAGCTGATGGTGGAACTTGCTCCCATAAAGGGGTAACCTGTGCTATTCGCATAAAACCCTCTCAAACTAGCCAGCTAGTCAATAACGTATTGT
The DNA here is from genome assembly GCA_003017855.1 of filamentous cyanobacterium CCT1. Lineage (GTDB taxonomy): Bacteria > Cyanobacteriota > Cyanobacteriia > Phormidesmidales > Phormidesmidaceae > Nodosilinea. The sequence goes on along the minus strand of PYER01000216.1, from coordinate 7,027 downwards.
GAAATAGAAATTGAATCCGCTCCAAAGGACCTGTGGACAGACCCGGCAAAACAATCGATTTTGACTTCGATTAATGCTGCCTACAGGATTGTCTATTCGCGTTGTTTATGGGTTTATCTTCAGAGAGAGATTGAGGTTTTGGCTACAAGAACCACTCAAAAGAGGTAATCTATGCTTCTAAAGAGATAGTCCATAGATTTTTTAGGCTCAGGTGCAAAAGATTCTGTTTTTGATTTGCGTCCAGTTGAAGAGTGGCAGCGGCAACAGCTCCAGATTGCCCTAAAGACAAATAGGGCAGCAGCTCAAATGGCATATACCTAATTGTTTAGCCAATTTTTTTGACGCTATGTACAAGTGTAATAGAGCGTCTAAAGCAGCATGTCTTTGGGTATAGGTGAGCGACGTAGGGCCGCTCTAAACTCGACTGAAGAAACGTCCTCCGCAACTTTTCTCTGTTAAAAAAGTATTGATCTACCAAATAATCTACGCAAACCTGCTGTGGGATTAGCGCTGTTCTTTAGCAGGCAGAATGCTCTAGCCTTAAGCAACGGGATCCCATGACGGCTGCCTTCAGAGTCGAGTTTTAGTTCTTTTGTCTGTAGCTATAGCAACTAACTGAGCGTTTAGCAGAGGCCCGAATTCGCTAAAATTAGGTACGACTCAGGTGATCAATGGCACGACCTAAAGCCCATGAATGGCGGACCGAACTGGATGACCTCATGCGTGGTATCGCAGGGGCATTTCTGTTTGGGGCGCCCTTTCTTTACACTATGGAGGTTTGGTGGAAGGGCAACTTTACCTCACCGCCCCGGATGATGCTGATTTTGGCCATGGCTTACCTGGCCCTGGTGCTGCTAAACATCAAGGGTGGGTTTCGGGCTCAGCAGCCGCGTGGCTATGGCCAAATTTTGGCTGAAAGTGTCGAAGGACTGGCGATCGCCCTCTTCACCGCCACCCTCAGTCTGACGCTGCTCGACATCCTTCATATTGAGACCGGCATCGATGCCCTTATGGGTCGACTGATCACCCTATCGCTGCCCTATGCGATCGGGGTTGGCATTGCCAACAACCTTTTGCTTAAAACCCCTGACGACAAAGACACTAACCTGGCCAAAAAGCGCGGCCACCCCTGGCGCAGCACGCTGTCAGATGCTGGGGCTGCCCTCCTTGGTGCGATCGTCGTCGGCTCTTCGATCGCCCCTACCGATGAAATCCCCATGATCTCCAGCTCGCTGGAGCCCACTCGCCTGCTGCTGATTATGGCCAGTTCGCTGCTGCTGTCCTACGTCATTGTGTTTGAGGCCAACTTTGGCGCTCAGCGGCGGCGGCGATCGCAGTCGGGTCTGTTCCAGAGCCCAATTAGCGAGACTGTGGCCGCCTACCTGATTGCCCTGGCCGCCTCAGCGCTTATGCTGTGGTTGTTCCAAGTGATTCGCGTGGGTGACCCAGTTAACCAGTGGGTGAGCTATATCATCGTATTGGGCCTGCCCTGCACCATTGGCGGTGCGGCTGGCCGCCTAGCTGTGTAACCCCTAAACGCTCCATGTCAGAAAAGCCCATCCGCAATCCAGCCGAATGGTTTTCCCTTGCTATTTCCCTCACGCTGCTGTCAGCGGTGATTGCTACAGTAGCCTCGCTGTGGCTCAAGCCTTCGCTCAAACCGGCTGAATTTACGGTGGAACCCGGCAAAGTAAGAGCCGCCAATGACCACTACTACCTGCCCGTGACGATTAGAAACGAAGGCGATGCCACCGCCGCCGAGGTCACCGTCGAAGGCACGCTGACGACGACCAGCCCTGAGGAAGTCTCTACCACCACCTTTGACTTTGTGCCCGCCCGCTCCGATGCCGAAGGCGTACTGATTTTCAGTCAGGAGCCCTCGGCGGCTACCGTGCGGGTCGTCAGCTACCAAGAACCTTGATCATCTCACGGCTGTGATCTCAGCCATTTCTCCATCGCTTGCCTGCACCACACAGTTTTTGCCCTGGGCTTTGGCCCGGTAGAGCCCCTGGTCGGCCAGGGCAATCAACGTCTCACACGAGATCTGTTTGGAGGGAACAAGTGTTGCTATGCCAAAGCTCAGGGTAACCAGGCTGTCCTGCGAGCGGGGATGGGGTAGCTGCAGTGCCGCAATACTGGCTTGAATGGCTTCGGCAACCGCGATCGCCCCCTCGGCGTCGGTATTGGGTAAAATTACTGCAAATTCTTCCCCCCCGTAGCGAGCCACCAGATCAGAGGGGCGCTTACAGGCCTGCGCGATCGCCAGAGCCACCTGCCGGAGCGCATCGTCTCCGGCCAGGTGACCGCAGCTGTCGTTGTAGAGCTTAAAGCCGTCAATATCGCACAAAATCAACGATAAAGGCGCTTGTTCGCGGGTCAGCCGCTGCCACTCGGCGCTCAGCCGAGCATCAAAGCAGCGGCGATTGGCCACCTGGGTCAACCCATCTACTGAAGCCAGCCGCTGCAGCTCCTGATTAGCCGTTTGCAGCTGATGATAAAGCTCCGACTGCTGAATGGCGATCGCCGCCTGACTGGCCAGCTGATAGAACAGGTTCACCTCAGACTGCTGCCACTGCCGGGGATGACTGCACTGGTGCGCGATCAAAAGCCCCCACAACCGCTCCTTCTGCAAAATGGGCACAATCAAATTGGCTTGAATTTTTAGGCTCTTCAGCAGGTCAACGTGGCACGGCTGGAGCCCAAAGGTTTCAATGTTTTCGATCGCTCGGGTATTACCCTGCTGATAGTAGGCCGCATGGGTAGTCTGAAAGCAGGTATCCATTACGTGAAAACCCAGAATTGATGGGTTTCCTGGCGCCAAAGACTCCACCGCCACCAGCCCGCTCCAGTCGGGTTCAAAGCGATAGATCACTACTCGGTCTACCTCAAACAGCTGCCGCACTTCATCGGCGGTGGTTTGAAGAATTTCGTTTAAATCTAGCGACTGTCGAATGCGCTGGGTGACAGCCGCCACAATGCGCTCAGACTCACTTTGATGCTGGGCTGACGGCGATTCTGGCAGCCAAGGCTCCAGGTCTAGGGTGGAGGCTTTGGGGGCAAAGCGAGGGGTGGTTTTGGTTGGCACGGCGCTGGGTTTAGCAATCAAATAGCCCTGGGCAAAGTTAGCCCCTCGCTCCTGAAGCCAATTCAATTCTTCAACACATTCAATCCCTTCCGCAACGGTTTGAATATTCAGCTTTTGGGCAATCTCCAACAGCTTTTCGGTAATAGACGCTTTGTAGGGATCGACGTGGACGTTGCGAATCAGCTCCATGTCTAGCTTAACGAAATCGGGACGCAGCTGATGCAGCAAGTTTAGGCCAGAATAGCCAGACCCCAAATCGTCCAGCGCCACCGCAAAGCCAGCTTCCCGGTAATAGTTCAGCACCGTTTTCAGGTGGCCTAAATCCTGCGGGTTGTCTGACTCGACAACTTCAAACACCACCTGATCGTGAGAAATTCCGGCTTTGTCGATCGCCTCTACGGTGCTTCGCAGACAGGCCACCGGGTCATACAGAGCCGTAGGGGTGAAGTTGATAAAAATGCGCCCGTCTAGCTGATGCTGATGGGCCTGGGCGATAGTGCTCAACCGCGCCGCCCGATCGAGCTGCGGCAGCAGACCTGCTTCGGTAGCCAGCTCAAAGATTGACCCAGGCATGATCAAATTGCCCTGCTCGTCCAGCCCTCGCAGAAGTGATTCATGACCATAAATTTGAGACGTGTCTTGAATAGAAACAATCGGTTGAAAGTGACTGGTAAAGCGATCGCTCGTTAACATATCTACCAGCCAATCGGATTGGCTAACCTTAATGAATCGCTGCAGCGAAGCAATATCGCTAAAGTCTTGTAGCTGCGGCTGAACAGCACCACGCACAAATAAAACCTGGGTTTCTTTCAGCTCCCTGGGGGCCACGAGCTGAGCTAGTTGGCGAGCAACCTCTTGGGCCTGACCGGCTTTGCAAGCCACGCTTAGACCTGGCCGCTCCTGCATAAGCTCAAATTCAAAGGATGCCTGCTTTAGGAAAGGAACCACCTTCGCTAACGTGTGAGGAACTGGAAACCAAAGAAACAGCCGTCCGGCTTCTCCTGCTCGACATCGACCAACATTATGACAAGCACATGTTTTAGAGGCAGGTATTCCCATAGCTAAGTTCCGAAATCATGACGAGCGAACCTAGTATTCCCAGCCCCATTCAAACAGGGTCACGAGTTGAGCTAAATGGCCTAATTTTAGTTGAATTATTTCAAAAAAGTTTGCGATCGCTCGTTTCAATCCAGCCCCAACTGCTTGCTGGATCCTGATGCAAACCCAGGGCACTTTAGCGCCACTAAACGTTGCGAATCACCCGGCAGGGATTGCCCACCGCCACCACGTTTGCCGGAATCGATTTTGTCACTACGCTACCTGCGCCGATGGTGCTGTTGTCACCAATGGTCACCCCGGGGCAGACAATTACGCCGCCGCCCAGCCACACGTTGTGGCCGATGGTGATGGGGGCGGCTAGCTCTAACCCGGTTAGCCGCACAGCCGGATCCGTGGGGTGGTACGCAGCGTAGATCTGAACATTGGGCGCAATCAACACATTATCGCCCAGCGTCACCCAGTTGCAGTCAAGAATGGTGCAGTAAGCGTTGATGTAGAGATTTTGACCGGCGCGAATATGGCCGCCGTAGTCGCAGAAGAAGGGGGGCGTAATCTCAAAGCTGGGGCCAATGGCGTGAAAGAGCGATCGCACCACCCCTTCCCTCACTTCAATCTCCTCCGGCTGCGACTGGTTGAACCGATACAGCTGAGTTTGAGCCAGCCGTCGCAGCGCCACCAGCTCCGGATCCGCCGCCCGGTACAGCTCGTTGGCCAGCATCTTCTCCCGCTCAGTCTTGGTCATGTAGGGAATCTCCTGAAACAAAAGATCCCCGGTTTCTTGAAGAAACCGGGGATCTGGAGGCGACGAAGGGCTCTAGCCCACCAGTTCCTTCACCTTGGCCATGATGCCATCGGGGTCAATGCCCTGGTGAATGAACTGCTCCCACAGGCCACCGCTGCCCTCGTGGTGAGTGCCAATGTGGGCGAACTTCGGCGTGTAGCCCCTCTCTAGCAACCAGGTACCAAAGCGGCTGCCCAAGCCGGTCTTGCGGTTAAAGGCTTCCGTCACCAGCACGAAGGGGGCCTTGCCCACCTTAGCCATGGTGTCTTCGTCCACCACGTTGAGGGTGGCCTTGTTGATCAGGCCCACCTCGATGCCCTCCTGCTTCAGCCGCTCCACAGCATCCAGCGCCCGGTACAGCGAGTCGCCGAAGGTGACAATGTAGCCAGCGCTGCCCTCGCGAATCACCTCGTCTTTGCCAGGGGTGAAGGTGTAGTCACCGCCAAACATCTCGTTGCCGTCAGCGTCGAGAATCATCGGCACCTTCGAGCGGGTCGAGAAGATAAAGCGCAGACCGGGGTCGTGGAACACCTTCTTGACGCAGGCCTTCATCTGGTTGGGGTCGGCGGGGAAGTAGAGCTTGGTGTCGTAGCCATCATTAAGGCCATTGTCGGCAAAGAAGTTGTTGAGGCCGAAGTGGCAGGTGTTGTCGGCCATGTCGTCGATGCCCGAGTGGGAGAAGTGGCACAGCAGGTTGGAGTAGTTCAACCGCGCCATCGTGATTTCAGAAATGCACATCTCTAAGAAGGCCGCGAAGGTGGCGAATACCCCCTGCTTGCCCTCGGCCATGCCAAAGCCCGCCGCCGCCGACAGGTTGCCCCGCTCCATAATGCCGCCGCTGATGAAGATCTCCGGGTAGGCCTTGCGGATCTGGGCCAGGCCACAGGAGCCCTCCAGGTCGCTATCGACCACCAGCACGCTCTCTTTGCGGGCCATTTCATCCATTTCGCCCAGCACTTCCACCATGGCGTCGCCAAACATGTTGCGGTTCGCGCCCACGTTCTTAGACGAACCCATGAACTCGTAGGTGTTCTTGGGGGTCTCGATGCCTTCGAGAATTTCGACCGCTGCGGTGTGGCCTTTGGCGTTGAGGTATGCGATCGCCGCTTTCACCGAGATCACATCGTGGCCGTGGGTGCTGCCCTCAATGCCCTCGATGCCCACCGCCATCGCCCGCTTGTTGACCACCGCCACCGGGCCGGGGGTGTTGATCGCCTTGCAGATGTTGGCGTAGAGGCCGTCCAAGTCTTCGCCGTCGCCTTCGAGCACCGTCAGGCCGTGGCCCTCCAGGGTTTTTTTAACGCTGTAGCCGCCCATGTACTGGGAGGGGTGGCCGGCGATAGTCACATCGTTGTCGTCCACCAAAATCTTGACGTTGACGTGGTTGGCCACCGCAAAGCGGGCCGCCTCGGCGTCGTCGCCCTCCTGCTGAGCACCGTCAGACCCGAGGCAGAACGCGACTTTGCCGGGGTTCGCTAAGGCCACCCCGTTGACGTAGGGCCACATGTGCCCCAGCCGACCCGAGCTAAACTTGACGCCGGGGGTCAGCCCCAGCTCGGGGTGACCGGGCAGCTTTTCGTTAGCGGCGCGGTACTGCATCAGCTGCTCGGCGGGCATGTCGCCGTTGAGCACCGACATTAGATACTGAGTGGCCACCCGGTGGCCTGCTTCGTCAAAGAAAATCGGCACATACTTCTCACCCGCGCCGCGAAACAGCGCGTCGAGAATCATCACCTCGGGCACGGTGTCGTAGGGGCCGCCAGTGTGACCGCCCACGCCCCGCGCCGCGCCAGTGGCGGTAAAGAACACGATCGCATCCCGACACAGCTGAATGTTGGCCTTCAGGGCACTGCGCTGCTCGTCGGTGAGGGTGGGATTGGACGCATCTAAAGAAATTCGCTGGTACGCGCCCAGGTCAATGGGAAAGCTGGTCATAGTGTTTCGTCCTATAGGCTGGTTACAGAGAGGCGGCGAGGTTTTATATAAGAGCTAGTCCACCGCTCAAGTTGGAGAGCAAATTCCACTACCTCCATCATTCAATACTCTGGCAAGGCTGTGAAGTTTTATTCGGTAAGAGTTGGTTAAGGGGAGGGGTGTGAGAG
>PYER01000215.1 GCA_003017855.1 filamentous cyanobacterium CCT1 | reverse complement strand
AACTATTTGGCACTCCTTCAGTTCGCCAGCGCAGTCATCACGTTCCGGTCCGCTGAGGTTTTCGGATAGGCTCTAAGCATGTGGTCCGACATTTCGCCCAGGGCGCGCTCATCGGCCAGCAGCTCGTTGTACAAGTTATCCACTTTTGAGAGCAGCATATTGTACTCCTGCTGCTTGGCCCGCATGGCGTTAATCGCCTCCCAATACATCTCTAGAGTTTGTCCATTCCCCAAATCTAGCTTAGGCTCAATCGACCCCATCGATGCAGCCCGCACCTCGGCTTTTTCTAACTTAGCAGATAGTCTTTTTCGTCTCATATCTGTAAATGCCCCCGTGGCATTAATAAAAGATGGTGTTGGTAGGAGTTCCAACCTCCACACTGTAGCCAAACGCCCATGTCAGCCATCACCGTACAAACCAGGATCTCTTTAAAGAAACTTTGTGGTCAAATTTCAAAAAGTTCCGAAACTTCCCTCAGGGCAATCAACCTTTGCTAAGAAGTATTAAAGCTTTCTTTGTACAGCTTCAGCCTTTCTTTAAAGTGCTTATGGCTTTCTTTGCAACCTATAAGCCTTCCTTTGAAATGCTTACTGCTTTCTTTGCACAGCTTGAGCGTTTCTTTAGAATGACTAAGTCATCTAAAGAAACGCTTATGGCTTGCAGAGTGAGGTATAAGTTACATAGACAACTGTTCAAGTCATCTTTTGCATCTCTATTGTCCTCAGTCAACAAGCCCCCCGGCTGAGCACTACAGAACTGACTGTCTCCAAGATTAAGCGTACATCCCGACCCAGCGACCACTGAGACTGGTAGTCGAGATCCATTTGCACGATTGCCTCAAAATCTTTAATCGATGATCGCCCTTGGGCCTGCCACTTACCCGTCAGCCCCGGCTTGACGTTCAGCCGCTGCCAGTGGTAAGCCTCGTACTGTTGCACCTCGGCCACCGTAGGGGGACGGGTGCCCACCAGACTCATGTCGCCTTTGAGCACATTCCAAAACTGGGGAAACTCGTCGAGGCTAGTACGCCGCAAAAAGCGGCCAACGCGAGTAATCCGGGGGTCGTTTTCGTTCTTAAAAATCAGCCCCTGAGCCTGGTTTTCGACTAGGTGTTGCAGTTCGTCGGCATTAGCCACCATCGAGCGAAACTTCCAGATCCGAAAGGGCTGCCCTCGGTAGCCACAGCGAATCTGGCTGTAAAAGACAGGACCGGGATTGTCGATCTGAACAGCAATCACGATCGGCAACAGCATTACCAACAGAATTGTTATTCCTGCTAGAGCACCTACAATATCCAGGCACCGCTTAAGCAATGAAGTGACTGATGGATGAGTAGGAGATGGAAAAATACCTTCTGGAATCGCTATGTTAGCTTCAGTCAAATTTGACTTGATCCCAAGATAAGAAATTTTAGAATAAAACATTGGATCCACCAGAACTTTAATTTGGTCTCGGTTCAAAGTCCTGAAGATTTGCGGTGCTCTACTATTACAGGCAGCGGTTAGGAAATAGATGCACCCTTGGGGGGTTTGTAGTGTCGCCATCAGTATGCCATCAGTACGATGACGGTTTTCGGTTTATTGCAGTTAAACAATAGATAAATTGACTGACCAATAGCCTACTCAAACAGCCGCCGGAAGCCAAAAATGCTGTTAATAATGCTGGTGAACGGGCTGAGCAAGGTATTAGTGGTATCGCCAAAGACGGCTAAGCCAGAGCGGTCAACTACAATCACATCGCGATCGCGCAAGATTGGATTGTTTGCACTGCTCACATTCTGAGTAAAATCTACAGCGATTTGTTGTTTGTCGGCTGTACCGTCGGCCGCCAACCGAATTAGATCAACATTACGATTGTTAGCCCGGTTGTTAAAACCACCGGCATTAAGCAGCACTTCATTCAATGAAGTATTGAGCGGGACTTGAATCTGACCTGGATTATCAACTTCGCCAGCGACAAAAACACTAATAGTATCGGGAGCGAAGTTGGCGTCAGCCAGATCGCTGGCCTGCTGTGGGGTCAGCGCTACAGCGGTGGGAATGAAGATTTCATCTCCTCCCTGCAGCACAATATCTTTACTTAAGTCTCCCGACTGGATTAGATCCCAAAGGTTGTAGGTGCTGACTTGCTTTTGGTTGTAGCCGACCGATCGGCGCAGCAGCACCTCACTAATGTTCGCATCGGCGGTAATACCCCCCGCCTGGGCAATTGCCTCAGTCAGGGTAGGAAAGCGGGCATCAAAGGAATTGTTGCTGCGTACCTCAGCCTGGGGACGTTGTACCGTATAGGCCCCTGGGCGGCGCACCTCCCCAGAAATAGCAACTCGTACGGGCCTTAATGTAACTGGGGAAAGGGTGACAATGGGCTGTCGAATGAATCGGGCGTAGACCGACGCTACGGCTCTTTCTGTTTCAGAAAATGTTAAGCCTTGTACAAAGACAGAGCCTACCCGGGGTAAATTGATAGTGCCATCCTGCAAAATAATAAACTCGCCACCGTATTCCTCGGTGCCAAATACGCTTAGTCTGATGACGTCTCCAACGCCGACTCGATACGCTGAGCCCCCCCCAAAAGCCGTAGGTAGAGTAGCATCCATAGACTGCAATGGCATAGATTGCAACGGCTGCGCGCTATCCGGACTAGCCATTGACCCGCTACTAGGGGGAGCTAAGGGAGGTTGAAGGGGAATAGACTCTTGCATTGACTGAGCATAGACAGGAATCGATGTCGCGATTGCAAGTCCAGCCAGAACACTGCCAGTAAGTCCAGCCGGCCTAATTAAAGACTGACGTAGTGTCATGGTTATTCATTCAATAATGGTCTAATAATTTCCAGGCCGCTGTTTGTCTTTAACAGACCTTCTGAGCTGTCATCCGGAAAGTTTGAAACGGTATCTGTAGGTTGAGCACCACCGTTCAAGCTTACGACCCAGGGGTTTACCAGGTTGTTCCACCACCACGGCGACCAACGACTAAGACCCTGTCAACCTCTGCACGCCAGACTAAACCATACCCGCATATTCCCGGATTTTTGTATGAAAACTTCAACTATTCGTAAATTTAATCCTTATATTTACCGACAAACTTTCCTGATGGGGGCTAGCAACCTAGTATTCTCCTTAGGGTGCTGTAACTTAATGCGTTGAGTTACCGGTGCACACCCGTGAACTGAGTAACGTCCTCGGGAACCTCCAGATCCCGCTCTCGTCTCAGGGAAACATCGCTAACAGCTTATATCTACCCAAAAAACTCTCCAGATATAGCTGTTGCACCATTTGTCCCCATTAAATCGAGTGCTGCTATACAGTAGCGATCGCATTCTCCCTCCAACAAGCAGGTGCTTCTACCCGATTGCACAAAGCCCCTAAACCTGCTTAGGAGAAAGCGCTGTAATGAAAATTGCGCTGGTACACGATTACCTCACCCAGCGGGGTGGAGCCGAACGGGTCTTTGAACTGCTGTGTAAGCGGTTCCCTGATGCCGATATTTTTACATCGCTCTATGACCCGGAGCGCACCATCGACCTGCGCGATCGCATTGTCAAAACGACAGCGCTGCAAGCTATACCTGGTGCCAGCCGGCACTTTCGCATGTTTGCGCCGCTGTACTTTCCGGCTTTTCGCCTGCTGGAGCTAGACGACTACGACCTGGTGTTTAGCAGCACTACCAGCTTTGCCAAGGCTGTACGCACCCGCGAAGACGCCCTGCACATTTGCTTCTGCCACAACATCACCCGGTTTTTGTGGGATACCCAAACCTACCTGCGGGGCTACAAAGAGTATCAGATGCTGTCGCCCCTGCTAGAACCCATCTTTCATCAGATGCGGCGACTTGATCTGCACTACGCCAGCGAGCCAAATGTCTACGTGGCCAACTCCAGCACCGTGGCCGAGCGCATCCAGCGCATCTATAACCGCCCGGCGTCTTTTATCAACTATCCGATCGACGGCAGCCAATTTAAATTTTCTGACAAAAAAGACGACTTCTACCTCGTTTCTTGCCGGTTACTCAGCTACAAGCGCGTAGACATAATCGTTGAGGCGTTCAACTGGTTGGGCTGGCCCTTGATTGTCATGGGCGACGGCCCCGAACGCGAACGGTTGGAGTCAATTGCCTTGGACAACATTACCTTTATTGGCCATATCAGTGATGAGGAGCGCACTCGCCTGTTTGCCAAGGCCCGCATGGTGATTGTCGCTGCCCTGGAAGATTACGGCCTGGTACCTATTGAGGCTAACTTCAGCGGGACGCCGGTCGTATCGTTTGGGGCGGGGGGCGTGCTCGATACCCAGATTCCTGGTATTACTGGCGTTTTCTTCGAGCGGCAAACCCCTGACTCTGTGCAGGCCGCCTTACTAAAAGCTCAGGACTATGACTGGGACTACCGCCGCATTCACCAGCACGCGATTGACAACTTCACCCAGGCCGCTTTCTTTCGCAAACTCGATGAGTTTCTGAACGTCACCGTTGGAGCACCCATGGCCGCTGCCCTTGGCCTTCGTTGTGAACCCGTACCTCAGAGATAATAATGGTATCTACATCTACCCTGCCAACGTCGACCGATCAAGAGTTTGGCTACGGTCAGCTGTTTCAAATTTTGCTGCGCCGCTGGCCCTGGATTATTGCATCTCTAGGTGTGGCCACTGCTGGCGCAGTTTTTGTCTCGCTACGGCAAGAGCCCATCTACCGAAGCAACATGCAGCTTCTGGTCGAGCCCAACTACCAGCAGGAGCTAAATAGCTCTGACCTGTCTAGCTTTGCCGACCAAGACCCCAGAGATGCAGACTATGCAACTCAGCTAGCCCTCATGCGCAGCGGCCAGTTTTTGCAGGAGGCGGTGGATGTGTTAAGGACTGACTATCCTGAAATTACTGTTGATGAACTTAGGGCAGGGTTTACCCTGGCTAGGCTGTCGGAGGGTAGAACTGGTACCCGCATCTTTCAGGCTAGCTATACTGCAAACGATCCAACTCAACCACAAAGGGTGCTGGCAGCGCTACAAGATATTTATTTGAACTACAACCAGGAGCAGCAGGCCCAGCGCCTCAGTCGAGGACTCGATAATGTCAATAATCGACTCGCCAACACCCAGCAAAACCTGCGAGACTCGCAATCTGCCCTCGAGCAATTTCGCATCAACCAAAACTTGATCGATCCCAACTCCCAGGCCATATCTGTCGTCGAGTCGCTAAACCAGGTACAGACTCAGCAGCAGCAGCTAATGGTTGAGCTGAGCGGGTTAGAACAGCAGTACGCGACGCTAGAACAACAGCTCAACCTGTCGCCCCAATCGGGGGTAATCGCCGCTCGACTCAGCCAGTCGCCGCGCATTCAATCACTGCTGAACAGTCTGCAGGAGGCCGAACTAGCGCTGGCGGATCGCCAGATTCTATTTACCGACGAAGACCCCAATGTACAGGTGCTCAAACAGCAGCGCGAAAATCAACTCGCCCAGCTACGGGCTGAGATTAGCGCCATCAGCCGCCAAAACGTTACGGAGCTTGACCCTACACTGCTGTCTTACCTGCAATTAGGGGGAATCGATTTTGGGTTGGTGAGCCAAATTCTTGAGGCCGATGTCACGCTTGAAAGTCTGGAGGCTCGTATGGAAACCTTGGCCAGTTTGGAGAGCATTTTACGCGATGAGGTCAACCGCTACCCCAGCCTGATGGCCGAATACGATCGCCTGCAGCCCGCTGTAGATACTGAGCGCAGCACCCTGCAAGAACTGCTCATTCAGCGCGAACAGATCAGTGCCGAACTAAGCCGCGGCGGCTTTTCATGGGAGGTGGTAGAGCCCCCGCTACCGGGTCAGCGCATTGGCCCAGACCCGGTACGACCGCTGGCTTTGGGCATTGTGGCAGGCCTATTTGTCGGAGGCGCTCTGGCCTTTGGTGTCGAGAGCATCGACCAGCGGGTGCGAACCTCTGACGAGCTGAAAAAGCAGGTGCCTCTTCCTCTACTGGGGATGCTGCCCCGCCGACCCTCGTCGCTGCCTCCCCTGCGCCGGAGTGAGCCTGATGCCAGGGGTCTACACCCTGAGCTAGCCGACTCAGACCTGATGAAAACTGTGATGTGGCCGCAATTTAGAGACTCTTTAGACCTGATTGCCAACAACCTGCAGCTGCTGCAAAATAGCCATCCCTCTAAGGCGATCGCCATTACGTCTGCCCTACCTGGCGAGGGAAAAACGACCCTAACCCTGGGGTTGGCCTTTAGCCTCGCTCGCATGGGTCAGCGGGTGCTGGTGATCGATGCTGACCTGCGGCGATCGGGGATTCAGGCCGGGCTGGGGCTGGTTGCCGAGCAGGGTCTATCGGGTTTGCTGACCGGCGAACCCGCTCAGAATCGGCCCCATCGGCTCGACTTCGGCAGTGTTTTTGTAGATGTTTTACCCGCTGGCCCCATTCCCGACGATCCAATTTCGCTGCTCAGTTCGCCTCGGTTTAGGCAACTGCTGGCTCGCGGCAAAGAGCGGTACGACCTGATTTTGGTGGATACAACGCCGCTAATCGGTATGGCCGATGCCCTAAAGGTGGGGGCTGTTTGCGATAGCACCGTGTTGGTTACACGGCTCGATCGCATTACCCAATCTCAACTTACCGAAGCCATGTCCCTGCTCACCCACCTGAACGTTATGGGTCTAATTGCCAACGGGGCTCGGCAGTCGCCCAGTCGATATGTTTACGACTCCTTACCCTCCGCCGATGGTCAGCGACTACCAGCAGGGGCCAGTTCTTAAATCTGTCAGATTTAGGATCATCTACCCCAGTGTCGCATCCGTGGGGCTTCTACCAAGCTACGGGTTGATTACTTTTCTTGTTGTCATTCAATGGCTGATATATCAGCAAAGCCCTATGGTTTACTCTAACGTTCACTCTTTGATGTCGAGTTTGCCACCCCAGCCTCAAGAATTGTCAAACTCTGCTCGTAGTCAAACCCTGTGTCGGTTGCTGTGGCGGCAGGGGCGACTGTGGGTACTACCCCCAGCTACGTCTACTCGACATATAGCCCTACCCGCTCTGGCCAAGCCAGAGTGGTTTCAGGCCTGCCTGGAGCGCTCTAAAACCAAAGGTGTGGTCATTGACCCCCAGTTGGGCAGCGAGGTGATTACTTTTTGGGCCAGCGCCTGCCACAAAGTTGGCAAACCCCTTTATCTGCGTCTGCCCACCATGCGCATGTTACCCGCTAAGCAAAGTGTGTGGGCATGGTACACCAAATGCCTTTTAGAACGACTGATGGGGCTAGCACTGCTGGTGCTGTTTAGTCCATTAATGCTGGTGTTTACGGTCGCGCTTAAGCTGCAAGACAATGGCCCAGCCTGGACGTACTATTGGTGCATCGGCCAGAGGGGGCGTGTTTTTCGAATGGCGCAGTTTCGGCGCGAGTCTACTATCACCGGTCAAAAAACGCGTCTGGGCCAGTGGCTCGAGGTTTCCCGTCTCGACCGCTTGCCCCGGTTCGTCAACGTAGTGCGCGGCGAAATGGCGCTGATCGGTACCAAGCCCTGGATGGTCGAGGAGGCTATCAAAGTGCCCCCTGAATTTCAGTTTTGTTTGAATGCTCTACCGGGTATTGTCGGCCCCAGGCCCCTGGGTTTAGATATTCCAGCCGTAGACATTAAAGTTATTTGTCAGCGGGAGGTTACTTACTTAAAAAACTGGACGCTGTGGAGCGACAGCCAAACTGGACTATTGGCTGTAGTGCAGATGCTCAAAGGATAGGGGGTCAACTAGCTCTCTTTCATTACAATTGCTTTCTACAACTCTAGACAGGAAATTTTATGACTAAACGTGCTCTGGTTACCGGAATTACTGGCCAAGACGGCTCTTATCTCAGCGAACTATTGCTCGAAAAAGGCTACGAAGTACACGGCATTATTCGTCGCACCTCAACCTTTAATACCGATCGCATTGACCATATTTACGAAGACCCCCACCAAGCTGGAGCCAAACTTTTTCTTCACTATGGCGACCTCACCGATGGCACTACGCTACGGCGCATTTTAGAGGAAGTAGAGCCCCACGAAATCTACAATCTGGGCGCACAATCTCACGTGCGGGTGAGCTTTGACTCACCCGAGTACACTGTCGATGCGGTGGGTATGGGCACGCTGCGCCTGCTGGAGGCTATCCGCGATTACCAGAGCCGCACCGGCAACGAGGTGCGCTTTTATCAGGCGGGCTCGTCGGAAATGTTTGGCCTGGTGCAGGCCGTGCCCCAGAGCGAAACTACCCCGTTTTACCCCCGCAGCCCCTACGCCTGTGCTAAGGTCTATGCCCACTGGCAAACGGTGAATTACCGCGAGTCTTATAGCCTGTTTGCCTGCAATGGCATTTTGTTTAACCACGAGTCGCCGCGACGCGGCGAAACCTTTGTCACCCGAAAAATTACCCGGGCATTGGCTCGCATTTTGGCTGGCACGCAGAAAAAGCTCTACATGGGCAACCTCGACGCCAAGCGCGACTGGGGCTACGCCAAAGACTACGTGCGGGCTATGTGGCTAATGCTGCAGCAAGACCAGCCCGACGACTACGTTATTGCTACGGGCGAAACCCATTCCATTAAAGAGTTTTTAGATATCGCCTTTGGCTATGTCAACCTCGACTGGCACGACTATGTTGCCTTCGATGAGCGCTACCTGCGCCCTACCGAGGTAGACCTGCTGATTGGTGACCCCACTAAGGCCAAAACGAAGCTGGGGTGGGAACCTTCGGTCACCTTTGAGGAGCTGGTGAAGCTGATGGTGAATGCCGACATTCGCGCTGTAGGCCAGACCCACCCGAATGGAGAACAACCTGGCTCGGTAGGAGAAAATGCCATCATTCGCCAAATAGTCGGAGCATCGTTGATTTAGAGACCCACCTCATCCCCTCTCAGGAGAGGATGAGGCGTAGGGTGCATAGCGCCAAGGGCGCGGCTCTGCCCATGCGGCTCTCACCATTTGGCAAAGCAAAGCCTCTTACTTGAGCCGTCATGCCCTGCCCCTGACGCTGAGCATTGCTAAGGCTAAATTTCAACTTAAGCCCCCATGAAAATAGCTTACGTAACAACCTATGATTCTTCGGATATCCATGCCTGGTCTGGTTTAGGTCGCCATATTAGAGACTGCCTTGAAGAAGCTGGATGCTCAGTTGTAGGCATCGGAGGGCTCCAGCAGCTACCCAATAAGCTAACAACCTTTAAACAACGGTTTTACCGGAAACTTTCCAGGCAATACCTTCTCAATCGAGATCCATCAATTCTTCAAGCCTATGCTCGCCAGGTTGAAAAGCAGTTACAACACATTCAACCAGATCTAATTTTTAGCCCAGGTACTATCCCAATTGCCTATTTAAAGACAAATTTCCCCATCGTTTTTTGGACAGATTCTACGTTTGCTGGCATGGTTAATTACTATCCATCTTTCTCAGGGCTTTGCCAAGAAACGATCAGGGCTGGTAACAGAATGGAACAGCAGGCTTTAAGTAAAGCTCACTTGGCTATATATGCCTCCCAATGGGCGGCCCAAACAGCTGTTGCTCAATACAAAGTTGACCCCCAAAAAGTAAAAGTTTTACCTTTCGGGGCAAATATTAAATCCGATCGCACCCTCCACAACATCAACAACCTGCTTAAAGCCAAAGACTTCAGCACTTGCAAGCTGCTGTTTTGTGGCGTAGATTGGTTCCGCAAAGGCGGAGACACGGCCCTCAATGTGGCCAAAGCGCTTAATCAGATGGGGCTGCCCACAGAACTCCAGGTCGTGGGCTGTGAACCTCCCCACGAGGTACCCGACTTCGTCAAGGTGTATGGCTTTGTCTCAAAAAAGACTGAGGAAGGCCGGAAGCAGCTCGATCAGCTTTTCTCAGAAGCTCATTTTTTAATTTTGCCTTCTAGAGCCGAGTGTTTTGGCGTGGTCTTTGCCGAAGCTGCTTCCTTTGGTTTGCCCTCGGTTTCGTCAAATACGGGGGGAATTCCGACCGTTAATCAGGATGGAAAAACCGGTCAAACCTTCTCTTTAGAAGACCCACCGGAAGCCTATGCCCGTTACATTAAATCCTTGATGGATTCACCCCAGCAATACCACCAACTGGCCCTGTCGGCTTTCGAAACCTTTAGTCAATCGTTTACCTGGTCCGTGGCGTCTCAAAAAATGCTTAGCTTACTGCAAACTGTGGCCTAAGTAGCTGTAGGGTGGGCTCGCTCACCAGTTAACTATATAGCTTAAGAGAAGACGCCAGCGGAACCCATGAACTTAGCTATTATTGGGTTCCATTCCGTTACACCCAAATTACTGCAACTGAGGAACGAGAGCTATATCGTTTTGGGAAAATACTTATAAGGCACTACCCATGAAAAAAGCTTTGATTTGCGGTATTTCTGGACAGGATGGTGCCTATCTGGCCAAACTTTTGCTAGAAAAGGGCTACAGCGTTTGCGGCACCTCGCGGGATGCTCAGATATCTGCGTTTAGCAACCTGACCCGCCTGGGCATTCGTGACCAGGTGAAGTTAGAGTCGATGGCGCTGACCGACTTTCGCAGCGTGCTGCAGGTGCTTACCAAAGTAGACCCCGATGAAATCTACAACCTGGCGGGGCAAAGTTCGGTGGGGCTGTCGTTTGAGCTGCCAGTTGAAACCCTTGAGAGTATCGCCACCGGCACTCTCAACCTGCTAGAAGCCATTCGGTTTTTAGTCAAACCCATCAAGCTCTACAACGCCGGGTCTAGCGAGTGCTTTGGCGATACCCAGGGCGCACCCGCCGACGAAAATACCCCCTTTCGCCCCCGTAGCCCATACGGGGTAGCCAAGGCCACTGCCTTTTGGGAGGTTGCCAACTACCGCGAGGCGTACAGCATTTTTGCCGCATCGGGCATTTTGTTTAACCACGAGTCGCCCCTGCGACCTCAAAGGTTTGTCACCCAAAAAATTATTGCGACGGCAAAGCGCATTGCTGCTGGCAGCCGCGAAATGCTGCACCTGGGCAACACCGCCATTCGGCGCGACTGGGGCTGGGCACCGGAATACGTTGAGGCCATGTACCTGATGCTGCAACAGGCGCAGCCCGACGATTATGTCATTGCCACTGGTCAGGCCTACTCGCTACAAGAGTTTGTGGCCCAGGCTTTTGCTGCCCTAGATCTCGATTGGCAAGCCCATGTGGTGATCGATCAAAGCCTGTATCGCCCCACCGAGATTGCCCACAGTCAGGGCAGCCCGGCCAAGGCTAACCGTCAGCTGGGTTGGGTGGCAAAGTCTGCTATGCCGGAGGTGGTGAGGCAGATGGTGTCTGTCCATCCGCAGTAGTCACTACTCATGCTCTTTCAAGTTTCAGTAAAGCTGGTTGAGCAGCTCCGAGATTGTACGGATTAGCCACTAAACATTTAGAAGTATTAACCAACTATTGAAACGACCTATGGTT
>PYER01000214.1 GCA_003017855.1 filamentous cyanobacterium CCT1 | reverse complement strand
TCGCAGGGCTGTACATTTTGTTCAACCTGGCCAACGCCACGGCGGTACTCACCCTGGCGTTTGGGCTGCTGCTTATGGCTGAGGGCGTGTTTACCATTGCCATGGCCTTTACCTACCGGGCCGGAGTCACTATGTCGTGGTTTGTGGCGATCAACGGCATCGTTACGTTGATTTTGGGCATTTTGGCCTTCAATCGCTGGCCGTTTAGCGCCCTCTGGCTGATTGGCTTATACGTGGGCGTTAGCCTAATATTGACTGGATCTTCGCTGCTGGGGGCGGCCCTTGCCCTGCGTAAACAAGGGGCCTAGAGCCGCTTGGAAAAATGCCTGAATCCTACATTCTCTTTGCTCAGCACGGCTGGGCCGACACCAACCAGTCGATGATGACTCTGGCCGAGGCGCTGGTCGCAGGCGAGCCAGCTGCAGGGGAGGCGCAAATTGTGGCCCCCTGCCTGAACTACGCCATGACCTGGCTGCGGATAACGCCTTTGATAGACGAGGTAGACGCTCTGGCCACGGCCACCCTGGTGCGGCAGCCCAATTTGCCCATGCGCATTGTGGGCCACTCGATGGGTGGGCTGATTTGGCTAGAGGTGCTGAACCGGCACCCAGAATGGTGGCCGCGAGTAGACTTTTTGGTGCTGGTCGGCTCTCCGGTGGGCGGGGCAGATCTGGGCCGCATTCTCGACCCGCTGCAGGTAGGGGTGGGCATTGCTGCCGACCTGGGCCGCGATCGCCGCTCGTTAGCGGCCCGCATTGCAGCTGCCATTCCTACCCTGGTCATTGCGGGCGATGTCGATGGCGGCAGCGACGGCACCATTCCCGTTGAGAGCACACAGGTGCCCCACGGGCAGTTTGTCTGCCTGGAGGGTATCAGCCATGCCGCGCTGCGCTGCCATCCCCGCGTCGTCGAGCAAATTCAGCAGTTTTGGGGCGGCAGCAGCCTCAGCGAACCCCTGCTGCCCCACTTCCTGGTAGATCAGCTGCGCCAGATACCGGGCATGACCGATGCCCACCGACGCGATTTTGCCCGCGCTACGCCCTGGCACACCTTTGCCGATGGCACCAGCATTCGGCTGTGGCGCAGCCCTATGGACATTCACCACGTGTTTTTGGCCTCGGCTGAAGGCGATTGCCTCTATTCGGGCTACGTGGGATGGCTGCACACGGGCGATCTGTGGCAAAGCCTGGAGGCGCTGCGATCCGAGGCTAAGCTATTCGAGGGCGGGGGAATCTGAGGGAAGCCGATCGCTCAGGCGACGGGTAGAGGTAAATGGGCTCGAGATTGAGAGCCCGTCGTCGCTGACCAGGCCAGCGGTAATATCGACTCTGTCGCCCTGGTCTTGCCGGTACTGCTCGACGGCGGCGTTGACCTGGGCTGCGATCGCCCAGGCTGGCTTGGAGGGGGGCGGCGACTCTCGTAAAACATTGAGCTGAAAGCTGACCTGCTCAATCAGCAAGGCTTGATCGATGGCGGCGAGCTGGAGGTCGAGGTCGAAATCAACCTGGTTTTTGAGCACGGCGCTAAGAGCTGTAGCAATTAAATCAGAGCCGATGTTGACGAGGCCAGGGGCGTACTTTTCGACGTAGGCGGAGACGGTTTCGCTGACGGCCTCGGCCATGGGTTTTTGGTCCAGCACGATGGCGAGGGTTTGAGCCAGTGCGGCGGCGGTGGTGTTGACCACGGCGGCCAGCCCTGCCGGAACGACCCCGCGCATGGCGCTATCTAAATCAAAGGTTTGCACCACCAGACTCACCAGGCCCATAGCCTCTGAGCGCGTGATCGCGCCGTCGCTTACCAGCGGTATCACCGACGTCGCCATACTGCTCAGGGTGTCTGGCGTGACTGTCGGCCTGTAGCGCTGTACATAGCTGGTTAAGACGCCCTTGGCCTGGTCGCTCAGCCGCTGCTGCCAGCGGTGGGCGGCTTTGGCCAGGGCGCTGCTGGCGCGATCAACAATGGCATTTTTGAGGTCATCAGGGGTGAGGCCGTCGAGCACTCGCTGGGCAACGGTATCGACAAGGGCCGGGGGCAGACCGGGTTGATAAAGCCGCAGCAGCGTGCTCAGAATGCCCTGCACCTGCTCTGGAGAGTTGGGCAGCCCGTAGAGCCTGCCGTAGGCACTGAGGCCGCTGATCAGTGTAGCAGCGGCCTCAGGGGCAGCAGAGGTCAGATCCTCGGGTGGCATCGTTAACCTCCTCGATGAGGGAAAGGGAAAACCTATCTACGCTGTCGTCGGCACCCTCCCCAATCCTAGTCGCAGATTGGCCCCAACACCCTTACCCTGGCGGGTAAAGTTCTAGCCGGGGCCTTTGGGGCCACTTTTGATGACATCTGCCCCGCTGCCGTTGTAGCCACGGGGGGTGATCAGCCAGGGACCGTGTCGCCGGGTGCTCTGGTTACCAATCAGCACCACCGTCAGCATGTCAATGGGGGCCTCTAGCAGCTCTGCCAGGGTGGTGCGATGAATGACTTCGTCGGCACGGTAGACCGACTTGACTACCGCCACAGGGGTATCGGGCGAGCGCTGGGCCATGAAAATGCGGTGGGCGATCGCGATCTGCTCGGTGCGCGTTTTCGACTTGGGGTTGTAGAGCGCCACCACAAAATCGGCGGCGGCGGCAGCCTGCAGCCGTTTCACAATCACCTCCCAGGGGGTGAGCAGGTCGCTAAGGCTGATGGCGCAAAAGTCGTGCATCAGCGGTGCCCCCACCCGCGCCGCCGCCGCCTGCAGGGCCGAAATACCGGGGAATACTTCTACCGAGGGCGTTTTGCCATCCCAGCCACCACCCTGGAGCTGCTCCAGCACCAGCCCCGCCATACCGTAGATGCCGCAGTCACCCGACGACACCACCGCTACGTTCAGCCCCCACTGGGCCAGGTCGATGGCGCGATCGGCCCGCTGCCGCTCCTGGGTGATAGGCCAGGGCTCAACAATCTGGCCCGGGCGGCAGAGGGGGCGAATCTGGTCGATGTAGAGGCCGTAGCCGATCACTACGTCAGCTTGTGAAATTGCCCCTTTCGCCGCAGGGGTGATCTGGTTCAGGTCGCCGGGGCCGGTGCCCACCAGCGCCAGGTGGCCAGGGTGGGGAATGTACTCTCGCTCGGATTGGGCGATCGCCACCGTCACCGCACCGGGCTGCCCCTCCACCCGCACCACCTGCTTAGCCACTCGCAGCTGGCCGCCTGAGGCCAAAATTGCCGCCGCCTCGGCTACGCTGGGGGTCCGCACCGCCTGTTCCACAACTATGGACGGGTTAGGCACCGCGATCGCCTTCAGTTCCTCAGCGGTAAAGCACCGCAGGGGCCACTGACGCTCGGCACAGAGGGCGACTAACCCCACCTCGTCGGCCTTGAGGTCGAGACTGGCAATGCCTGCGATCGCCCCTTGAGCAAAATGCCCCGCCCGAAAAATCCGCTCAATTGCCGCCTCAATCACCGTCTGGGGCGTGCCCCGTTCGCAGCCGATGCCTACCCACAGCACGCGCGGGTGCCACTGGACCTTTGGGAAGCCGCTATCGGGGTCAAAGCGCCGCTGGATGGGGCTAATCCACAGTCTTGCCGCTGGGGATCTCACCGCCTCAAACACCAGGGGATGGCCTGGAGGCAGGTGGTCTTGCCAGAGAGTACAACCAGCATCCTGTAAGACCTCGACGGGTTTGCCGTGGGCCACCGCTGCACTCACCCCCGTCCAGTCACCGCTGCCCCGGCTCCAGCCAAAGGGCACCCCCAGTACATCCACCCCCGGCAGACCGTGGGCTTGCGATGATCCGGTAATGACTGGCTCTGCATTGAGCAAATGGGCGACCTGGCGGGTCAGCTTGTCCCCGCCGCCCTGGTGGCCACCGCAGAGGCTAATCGCCTGCTCCCCCAATTCGCTCACCACGACCACGGCGGGGTCGCTGGTCTTGTCCGTCAGCAAGGGCGCGATCAGGCGCACCACCGCCCCGGTAGCCAGGGCAAAGATGAGGCCGTCGTGGACCCTCCACAGCTCAGGGAGGATGGCTTTAAGGGGGCGATCGTAGACTTGGACCTTGACCGCCCAGGTCTTCGCATCGGCAACCAGACTGGAGGGAACCCACAGCTCGGCGGGAAGACCAGCGATCAGGGGCAGCAGAGTTTTGAGCCCGGCGGGGGTAAGGGCGATCGCAGCAAGGGACGACAAAGGTAAGCCTCAAAAATGATCAGTGCAGACTGGTCTTAGGATTGTCGCCAATTTTTGGCCTGTCAACCAGGAAGTTGCTTAAACTCTCGTTTGCTTGCTGTAGTCGTATCAAGGCATATTGCAAGGCGGTAGCTGCAATCGAGGCATTGTCAGCCTCAGTGAGCTACTCTTTGAATTTGAGGACCACATTGATTTGAGCCACCTGTTCGGCTTTTGCTCAATCATGCACGGCTATTTGGAATGGAAGGCAGCCAGGTTTTCCTGCTCCCAGGCGATCGTCTGCCCCAATGCTTCCGACTCAGCGATCGCTTCGATGTAGCCCAACTCTTCTCGGAACCGCGTTGTATCCATCGCCAAATGATACTGCCACTGTAAGTTTGTCTGCAAATGGGAGGGGAGTTGGTCTTTGGGAAGGATTACTGTCTCGCTAGGCCAGTTCACCAAATTTCCTAACAGTTGAATTCGCTCCACCAGAGTTGGAGTTTCTAATTCGCCCAAGTTGTAAACCCGTCCGGCAGCGCGATCGTCTGTAACGGCTAGTGCGATCGCTGCTGCAATGTTATCCACATAACCCTGAGAAAACCGCCAGTGGGCCTGTTCCTCATCCAATAAAATGGGTTGCTGGCCAAACATCTGCTGCAGATAGGTAAGAAATCGATGCTGCCGATCGCCAGGACCATACATTGCTGGCAATCGGAGAACTGTGCCAGGGAGGGCTGGCTGGCTGGTCAGCACCTGTTCCACCAAAATTTTTTCGTAATTTTGCTTAAATTCGAAATCTAATCCCTTTAGATCTCGATATGGATATCGCGTTTCCCGCAGCGGGGCGTCTTCCGTCAGGGGAACAGGGTCAGGAGGATGGCTGCCCTGACCCTGCAACCCTTCATAGTTGCGGTAGACATCTCCACTACTAATGGCAACGATGCGCTGAGCGCAGCCGTTGAACACCTGAATTACATCCTGGGCCTGTGCTTCGGTATAAGGGATTATGTCTAGGACAACATCGGGAGCAAATCGTTCAAATTCAGCTTTGAAGTTGGGGAGCCTATGGCGTGTGCCATAGAAATGTAGGACTGAGTCTAAGCCACTAGCCGTGGTGCTGCCTCGGTGAAACAGGGCAACCTGATGACCCTGCGCCATTAGTTGACGAGTGACACGTGAACCCACAAAACCTGTTGCCCCAATGGCCAGAATTTTCACAATAGGGGATGAGGGAAATTGAGTTGAACTACATGACCGGTGGCAACTTGCCACCGGTTGTTGTGCCTAGTAGTAGTTCCCAACCTTGCGGTGGTGAACGGCGGTTTGGCCCTCGGGGTCAGACACCTTGCCGTCCTGCACGGTGCAGTACACGATCCAGTGGTCGCTGACCTCCATGCGGCTGGTGACTTCGCACTCCAGATAGGCCAGGGCATCGGCCAGCAGGGGCGAACCGTTGTTGGCGGGGCGGGTGCGGACGCCGGCAAAGCGATCGGCACCGGGGGCAAACCGCTTCAGAAAGTGTTTCATCAGGCCCAGGTGCTTACCCTCTTCAAGGATGTTGAGCACAAAGGTATCGCCCACCTGCATCAGCGACTCAATGGCGCGGTCTTTGGCCACCGCCACCGTAAAGCCCAGGGGCTGGAAGCTGGCCTGGGATACCCAGGAAGCCAGCATGGCGCTAGACAGCTCACCCTTTTTCGCGGTGATGATGTACAGCCCGCTGCTGATGCGGCCCAGGGCCTTCTCCAGGTCGGCATCGAGGGACTTGAGTTTCTTCAGCTTGCCTGCCTTGGCCAGACCCTGCCCCAGGTCAGTACCCGCTTCTTCGCACGACTGGTATGTCCCCTCGGTGGGGGTGTCTTTAATGCGAATGGGCGCAAAAGACTGAATCAACTCCAGGTCTTGAAACTTGTTGGCCAGGGGGTCGATCGGCTCGTCGTCGCCGCCGTAGGACTCGTATAGCCCAATGGTTTGCTTACCGTGTACCGCCGCCAGAATAGTGCCCAATATGGCTTGGGTTTCTTGGGCTCCCACCCCAGAGGCGGGGGGCATGCCGATGACTAAGCCCTTAGCGCGGCCCACCAGTTCGGTGACCTCCTGAGGGTCAGCCGATCGCATGTCCATCATTTCGACCGCGACGCCGGTTTTGGTGATGCCGCGAGCAAGCGATTGCGAGAGGCGATCGCTAAACCCGTAGTCAGACACGTAGAACACCGCCACCAGGTCTTCGGCCTTTGCCTTCTCCTGGCTCCAGCGCTGGTAGCGCCCGGTCAGCTCGGCCACGTTGTAGCGCAGCAGGGGGCCGTGGCCGGTGGCCACCATGTTTACTGGGGGCAGGGCATCCATGCGCTTCATTGCGCCGAGCACCGATCGCGCGTTGGGGGCCATCAGGCACTCGTAGTAAAAACGAAAATCGGGGGAAATCAGCTCTAAATTTTCGTCGTAGGTAGCATCGCTGCAAAAGTGCAGGCCAAAGGCGTCGCAGGTAAACAGCACGCCGGTTTTGTGATCGTAGGTAAAGATGGTGTCGGGCCAGTGCAGGTTGGGGGCGCTGACAAACTCCAGGGTGTGCCCGTTGCCCAAATCCAGGGTGTCACCGTTTTTGACGATCATCCGCTCAAAGGGGCGGTGCACCAGGTCTTCGAGAAAGGCGATCGCCACCTTAGCGCCCACCACCACCGCCTGCGGGGCCAGCTCTAGCACATCGCGCACCAGGCCGCTATGGTCGGGCTCGGTGTGGCTGATCACCAGGTAGTCAATGGTTTTGGGGTCGATTTCGCCGGTCAGCGTCTTCAGGTACAGCTCGCGAAACTTGGCGTGGGAGGTGTCCACCAGGGCCACCTTTTCGCCGCGAATGATGAAGGAGTTGTAGGTGGTGCCGTTTTGCAGGCCAAACTCAATGTCGAAGCGATCGCGATCCCAGTCGAGGGAGCGAATGGTGGTGGTATCTTCTGCCACCGCTTCGACCTGAATGGTAAGGCGCTTTTGTGCTGGTGCCGCTACAACCATGGAGAACCTCCTGCAAATTAGGTGCTGCTAACCCAAGGCCCAATGTAAATTCTGAGTTTAGCAACCAAAACGTTTCTTAATATCCGTATTCTCGCTTTAAACCCGATGGCTGGGGGTTAAAATCCCTTATCGCTTTGATTGCGATCGGTAACCATTGAAAATAGTTAATGATAGATTGTCAGCCACCCCAGGACCGTTCTACCAGTGTAGAACACTGGGTAAGGGGGCTAGCTAGGCCTCTTAGCTAGGCATTCTGAAGGGCATCCTGAGGGGATGCAGTGCGTCACTGTCTTTCAATGCCAAACTGCCTATGTCAGCCCCGACATCAGCCCCGACCGGAGCCCTGGTTTTAGAACTCACCGCCGATGGGTCGATGACGCTGTTTTCGGAGGATTTTGGCGAGTGGTTTCACAGCCGACAGGGGGCCTACGCCGAAGCCTATGCCACCTACGTCGAAGCCAGTGACCTAGCCCGTCTAGCCCAGGCACCCACGCTGACCCTGCTGGACGTGTGCTACGGTCTGGGCTACAACACCGCAGCAGCCCTAGACACCATTCTGCGGGTGAACCCGGCCTGTCGGGTGCGGCTGGTGGCTCTGGAGCTAGACCCCCGCGTGCCGCGTCAGGCGGTTGAGAACGGCTTAATTGACGGCTGGCCCGCACCGGTACAGGCCTGTCTGCGAGATCTGGCCAGCACCGGGCAGGCCCAGCGCCCTTGGCTGGAGGCCACTCTGCTGTGGGGCGACGCCCGGCAGCATATTCAGGCCGTAAAAGCGTTAAGCTTTCAGGCCGACGTTATTTTCTTTGACCCCTTTTCGCCGCCCCACTGTCCTGAGCTGTGGACGGTGGAATTTATTCGGCAGGTGGCGGCCTGCCTGCATTCTGAGGGAAAACTGGTTACCTATTCCTGCGCGGCGGCAGTGCGCACGGCGTTTCAGTTAGCTGAGCTATCGATCGGCCCGGTGAATGCTGCGGGTCGTCGCTGGCCGGGTACCCTGGCTCAGGTAAGTTCACTG
The DNA here is from genome assembly GCA_003017855.1 of filamentous cyanobacterium CCT1. Classification (GTDB taxonomy): domain Bacteria; phylum Cyanobacteriota; class Cyanobacteriia; order Phormidesmidales; family Phormidesmidaceae; genus Nodosilinea. The sequence goes on along the minus strand of PYER01000214.1, from coordinate 3,306 downwards.
GGGCTGGCCCCGCTGTCGCAGCAAGAGCAGGAGCATTTACTGACTCGGGCGGCGGTGCCCTACCGCGATCCAACCCTCAGCGACAGTGCCGACGCCATTCGGCAGCGGCGCCAGCAAGAACAGGCGACTTCAGACCTAGTACCAACGTCGCGCTGGCGCAAGCGGTGGCTGCCCCCGCATCAAAAAGTTCCCCTCCCTCGATAGGCTAAAGATCCACGTTCTGTGCCCGATTGTTGCCATTTTCAGGTTGTCGCTGTCAGGTTGTTGCTGTGCTCTACCAAAACTCTTTGCCGCCCCGTGTGCTTGTGGTCGATGACCACGCCCCCAGCCGAATGACCGCCGTAGCGCTTCTGTCGGTGGAGGGCTACCAGGTAGAGCAGGCCGACTGTGGCCAAAATGCCCTGAGCCGCGTTTATCAGCACCAGCCCGATCTGATACTGCTGGATGTGATGATGCCTGGCCTGGATGGTTTTGAGGTGTGCCGCCAGCTCAAAGAAAATGAAAATACCCGGCTGATTCCGGTGGTGTTTGTGACGGCTCTGGGCGATCGCGAGGCCCGCCTGCGCGGCATTGAGGCGGGCGGCGACGACTTTTTGACCAAGCCCTTCGATCAGCTAGAGCTATCGGCCAGGGTCAAATCGCTAATTCACCAGAAGCGGCTCAACGAAGACCTCGACCACGCCGAACAGGTGTTGTTTTCGATCGCCCGCACGATCGAGAGCCGCGACCCCAATACCGGCGACCACTGCGATCGCCTGGTCATTCTGGCCCGCAGCTTTGGCGAATACCTGGGTCTGGCCCCGACCCACATTCGCGATCTAACCTGGGCGGGCTATCTGCACGACATTGGCAAGGTGGGCATTCCTGATGCGGTGCTGCTCAAGACGGGGCCGCTGACCGAGGCCGAGCGCGCCATTATGGAACAGCATGTCGCGATTGGCGAAAAGATTTGCCGACCGCTGCGCACTATGCAGGGGGTAGTGCCCATCATCCGCCACCACCACGAGCGCTGGAACGGCAGCGGCTACCCCGACGGGTTGGCCGGGGCTGCGATTCCTCGGCTGGCGCAGATTTTTCAGCTGATCGATATCTTTGATGCCCTCACCCACGATCGCCCCTACAAGCCCGCCTTTTCCCTACAAGAGTCGCTGAGCATTATGTGGCAGGAGGTGGAGCGAGGCTGGCGCGACTCGGCCCTGATGAGCCAGTTTGAAGCCTTTATCCGCGACTACCAGCCTCAGAGCGCCGTGGTTGTGGAGGTTGCCGTCGGCACCGTCGAGTCGCCTCAGCCGTTGCGTAATAGGGTTTCTTACGGGTAGGGGATGGTGTGAATTCAAAATTCAAAATTGAGAATTAAAAATTTTGAACTTTGAATTTTGAACTCTTCCCCACCCGCATCACCTCTACCCCCTTGTGATCGGCCGCGATTGCCTAATCGCGACGGGGTGCTAGCCCAAGCTGGCCCTGGAACTCCATGTAGTTAGGGGTTTGAGCAGTGGTGGCGCTGAGGCTGCGCACGCTGCCGAGGTAGGGTTTGGTGGCGTCAAAGCTGGGGTCGCTGTGGAGGTCAAAGACCTGGTAGGCCAGGGCCAGGGTCGCTCCCACGTTGAGGTAAAAGTAGCCATTGTTGCGAGTAGGAAACGCCGCCATGGCTTGGTCAAACAAGAAGAAATCGGCCAGGGGATCGTGGGGAGAGGGGGCTAAAAGGCTGGCCATCGGCACGGCCCCGGAGGTGATGGCCAGGGTATCTTCGGCGACCCAGCTGTGACTACCAATGCTGAGTTCGGGGCTGTAGTCATTGCCGTTTCCGCCGGAGAGCAGCTCCCAGCTGACGGCGGGCTGCTGGTTGACGGTGCGGGGATTGGTGGCAAGCCCCAGGCTGGGCAGAAGCTCATCGACAACGGCCAGGGTAGTTTCGGCGGTGGGGCGATCGCTGGTTTGCAGCAGCAGCCCTAGCCCTACGTACTGCAAAGGGCCACCCTCGGTGGGAAAGGCCGCGATCGCCACTTCCCCATCCATCCAGCCAAAGACATCCTGGTCGAGGTCGAGCCCGGTGGTCAGGGTAAAGAACGATCGGGCCGTGTCCAGTCCCTCGTGGGTAAAGTCGCTGGCGTTCTCCAAAATTCGGGTGAGGCCGCGCCAGAATCCGGCCACATCGCGACCGCTCATCAGCAAAAAGGTGGAGGCGGGCAGCAGCGTCAGGGGGCTGTCGGCGTTGGCCAGGCTGGGGGTGAGGCCAAAGGTGAAGGGCACCGCATCGTAGTAGTAGCGACCGCGAAACTGTAGGCCGGTTGTTAGAGGATAGACCAGAGCCTCCAGTGTGCCGCCAAAGTTGAGCGATCGCAGGGTTTGTAGGGTGTCGGCATCAATCTCGGGGGCAGGCGGCAGCGGCAGCCCCAGCTCGGGTAAGTCTGCCGGGGTCAAATCGTAGTTCAGCAGTTCCAGGGCGTTGCCGTAGAGCGCAAACAGGGCGCGGCTTTGCTGACGGTTGGCCAGTGTGCGCTGAAACTCTCGACTGGTGGCGAGTGGCGCGGTGTCGCTTGTCTGCCGCAGGCGCAGGTATTGCTCAATGGCGGCGGGGCTCTCAGCGGTGACCAGTTCGTCGGGCAAAAAGGCGACGGCTAACCCGCTGGGGCCAAAGCTAGGCAGGGGCATAGGCACCTCTAGTTCCATTTCGACCTCGTCATGCAGTGGGCTGACGGTAAGCGGCAAACCTACGCCGCCGCCGCCAAATCGCCAGATTTCATTGTGCTCTTTGGGCAACTCTTCTCCCTGAAAGTCGGTTTCTCCGTCGTCTAGAGGAGTTGGCACGGCTGAAGTTTCATCGACGCAAGATTCTGCCTCTACCTCGGCAGAACCACAAGCTGGATCAGTCTCGCTCTCGGGCCATTCCTCGATCCATTCCTCGGGTTCGGGGGTGGGCCAGTAGTAGATGTCGGTGCCCTGGGCAGAGGTGACTTCGGGGTCAACTTCCTGCAGTTCAAAAAAGGTGGTGCGAAAGTCTTCGAAGGCGTTGGCGTTGGCGATCGGGGCGACCATCACGGCGTAGTCGGCGATCGCAGCTGCCGCTTCGGGCGAGGCGGGCAGCAGGGCAACGATCGCTGTTTCGCCTACCCAGGGGGCAATGTCGCTTTCGAAGTTGAACCCATAGGGCAGGTAGGGCAGGCCAGGCAGTCCGGGCGTGAGTCCTTGTTCGGTTGCTAACAGGTCAAAGAGCTGAAACTGGCTGAGCTGGCTCCAGGTGTTTTCGGTGGTGTCGAACAGCATGACCAGGGCGGTGTTGGCGGGCAGGTGGTGCCATAGGGT
>PYER01000213.1 GCA_003017855.1 filamentous cyanobacterium CCT1 | reverse complement strand
CCCATCCACTCCCCTAATCCATCTCCCACTCCGCCGCATACTGCAACATCAGCGGCGGCAAATGCAGTTCCTTGGGCGTCTTACAGCGCGCCTCAAAAACCGCCAAAATGTCTTTTACCCCAGGTTTACCCTTACTGTTGCCGGTAATGCCGCTGGCAATCACTACAGCGCAGGCCCCGCTACAGTCGTTTTGCCACTGGTTCCAGCGCTCCAGCAGGTGGCGATCGGCGCTGCCGTTGGTTTCGTATTCGGCAAACAGGTGCAGTTCGCCGTCGCCAGTTTGCAGCAGACCCAGCTCAAAGGCCTCGCCGCTGAAGGGGTCGCTGCCGGGGTTAAAGCACACCGCCTGCACACCCTGGGCCTGCTGCAGTTGCTGAATCAGGGTCTTGGCCTTGGGCCGCGAGGTCTGAATCAGCACCACCGGCAGATCGGGCGAGTTGGTCGCCGTTCCATTCAGCGCCTTTGGCCAGGCCTGGGCCTGAAACGCTACGGCTGAGTCGTGGCGCAGGTCGTCGAGCATCCGTCGCTGAAACTGGGTGAGAATGATAATGGCCCCTTCGGGCACGTAGTCGTCGCGTAGCACCGGAAAATTGACCAGACCGGTAGGGCCGACCCCATCGCCCAAAGCCTCATCCGTTTCGGCTACCAGTTCTTCAGTCACCTCCGGCAGGGTGCGAACGGTGACCTGCAGCGGCGATCGGCTGCCGTTCTTTTGCGGGTTAGGAATTTTGTAGCTGCTTTTAAGGGCTTTGAGGGAGGGCTTTTCGAGCTGGTTGCGGTAGCGGGTGACAAAGCGGCCAATAGCCTCCATCGCCACCAAAAAGGTGGCCCCCTCCTCGTCGGCGAGCTGGCTGCGCATGCCCTCCAGGGGGTGAATGCTGCCAAAGTCGGGCTGCACGGCCTCCGGAGCGGTTCCCAGCCAGCCCGCGGGCTGAAACCCGTTGTCAAAGGGTTCATCGTCAAACAGTTCAAAGTTGAGATACAGGCAGTCCTGCTCTAAGAAAGCTTCCTGCATTTGCTTGGGCGACTGCTGCCCCATCAGCACCCGCTGGCGAAACTGCTTCAGCGAGTCGAGCGAGCGATACATCAGCAGGCCGTACTCGACACCCCCCATGCCCAGCATCGACACGTAGAGGGTGTCGATATCCCAGGCGTTGAGCTCGACCGCCAGCACCTGCTGCTCATTGAGAATGTTCCAGGGGGCTAACTCCCACATTTCCATGGCCTTGTCGATCATGGCCTCGGCGTAGCGGGGGGGTAGCTCGGCTTCGCTCATCTCCGCCGACTGCTGCAGAGCGTTAAACAGCTCGTCAATCAGGGGCAGCTCGGGGGCGTAGTCGATTGCAATGTCGAGCCCCTGCAGAGCACCGCGCAGGTAAAACTGAATCTCGCGATCGCTGACCACAATCTTCTGCGGTCGGGCCGGGGCTAAGTTGCCCTGGGGTGACTCGATCGCCTGTAGCAGGGTCCGCACCACGGGCTCGTAGCCGCAGGTGGTGGGCACAATGGTCAGCCCCCGCACCGCACCGTGGCTGCTGTCGACCCAGAGAATACAGTCGCTGCTTTCGGTGTGGCGCTGTCTGAGGCCGCCCTCGTCATCCATCAACCCGCCCACCGAACGGCGATCGCCCTCCCACACGCTGGCCACGCGAGGCAGCCGCTTCAGGCGATCTAGGGTGATGCGGTTCAGTCGGGTCATGGGCTAAGGGTAACCAGGTCGTAGTAAAAACAGAGGTCGCGAAACCAGAATAGTAGAAACAGGCGGTGAGCTGTTGCCGGATGACTTCTTGGAGTTAGCTAACTCTAGAGCGCAGCTGTGCTCAGCATAGACAAGTTTAATCGCCAAACGCCTGCGTTGCCCGTGGGCTTTTGGGCGATCGTCTGGTCTGTAGGCCGCTCCTTAGCCCAGTGGTGGGCGGGTTGGGGGGCATCCCCTGGACGGGCTCAGCCTTCGCAAAGCCTTCAATGACTGCTATAAACTATAGAAATTCCTGGCGGCAACGGCTAAGCCCAGACAGGGAAAGTGTTAGATTTCAAAACAATTTGAGCGGTCTTGCTCTGGTTAGGGGTGAGTCTGTTTATCATTAGGGTATGTTGTCGTACTAAAACTACAAGGTTGCAATGGCCCAAGCCACTGAACAAACCCGAGGAATCTTAATGTCAGAGACGGCCCTGCGGCACGTCCAGGCACTCCAGCAGCAGCAGGGCAACAAAGAGCTTTGCCTGCGGGTGGGGGTGCGCCAGGGGGGCTGTTCTGGCATGTCCTACACCATGGATTTTGAAGATCCGGCCAATATCAATGAGCACGACGAAGTCTACGACTACGACGGCTTTCGAGTGATCTGCGATAAAAAGAGCCTGCTCTACCTCTACGGCCTCATGCTCGACTATAGCGATGCGCTGATTGGTGGTGGCTTCCAGTTCACCAACCCCAATGCGGTGCAAACCTGCGGCTGTGGCAAATCCTTCGGCGCGTAGATAGGCAAAGGGCTTTTTTGGCCCCGCCTATCGCTAAGATTTTGCCCCATTTAGAATGGGCAGACTGGCTTTGCTCATTCTACAAAGCTCCATTCTGTGCTTTGCTAGATAGCGGCTTAGATATCTGTAGACCATGACTCAAACTGTAGAAGCCCTGTTTGATGAGGGCATCGAGCGCTACAAAAAGGGCGAAGACGCGGCTGAGCTGATTCCGCTGTTCAAAGAGGTGTGCGATCGCGCCCCCAAGAGCAGTGCCTCCTGGGCCTGCCTGGCCTGGCTCTACCTGCTCACCGACAAACCCAACTCCGGCCTCAAAGCCGCCCAAAAAGCCGTCAAGCTCAATCCCCAAGATCCGCAGGGTCGCGTCAATCTGGCGGTGGCCATGCTCGACGCCGGTAAGCCCGGCGTGCGCGAGCATGTCGAGATTGCTAGCCAGGTCATGTCGGTAGCCGATGACCTGAAACAGGAAGTCATGGGCAGTATCGACGAGGGCCTCACCCGCAAGCCCGACTGGAAGAGTCTGGCCCGCGTCAAACAGTGGCTAGAGTAGAGCTTTCGTCGTAGAAACCGGGTTTCTTCGTTGCGATCGCTAGTCAACTGTGAACTGGCGCAGCAGAAACTCGGTTTCTTGCTTTTATCTACTGCCCGTACCAGTCCTGTCGCCACTGCTTCATCTGGTCAATTTCGGCCTGATGGGTCTGTTTCCCCGTAAATTCTAGATAAGTTTTGGCTGAAACACTTCTAGACGATTTTCCTAGCGATCTCTGCTGCTAGACATCAGTAGTAGATTAACTCATCCCTGGCTGAACCTTAGGTTGTGCGCCCTACGCTAGAGTAGGTAAAACGCACAACTTTACTGTGTACCTACTGATGAGTAGTCATCCTCTTCTGAAGCTTGAAATCTCAGAGCTAAGTATTGCTGAGCGGATCCAACTGGCTGAAGACCTTTGGGATAGCATTCTGGACCGTCAGGAGGAATTGCCGTTAAGCAAAGTTCAAGAACAAGAGCTGGATCGACGATTAGAGCAGTATCAACAAGATCCAACCGCTGGTTCAACCTGGGAAGAGGTGAAGCAACGCCTAGGATTCTCTCAGTGAGCTACCGTCTCATTATTCGTCCCCAGGCAGAGCTAGATATTCAAGCTGCTTTTGAATGGTACGAAACCCAAACCCCTGGTTTAGGGTCTGAGTTTATCCGGGCTGTGGATGCTAGCTTGTCAGGCATCGGGCGCAGTCCGTTTGGCTATCCTAAGGTCTACAAACAAGCACGGCGAGCACTGATACGGCGTTTTCCCTATGGATTGCTGTTTGTCGTTGAGCAAGAGCTGATTGTGGTTGTGGCCTGTTTTCATGGCAAACGCAACCCACAATCTTGGCAAGACCGGCTTTAACTCGTCGGCTGAGAACAGTGCGATCGCACCGTTCCCAACTGGCTACTCGTTCTGCTAAATGACTCTACTGCCCGTACCAGTCCTGTCGCCACTGCTTCATCTGGTCGATCTCGGCCTGCTGGGAGGCAATAATTTCGTCGGCTAAGGTCAGCAGTTCAGGTCGAGTGCTCTTGACCTTTAAATCCTCCGCCATCGTCACCGCGCCCTCGTGGTGAGGAATCATAGCGTCTATAAAGCGCTGGTCAAACTCGTCATCGGCCTTACCCAAATCCATATCCATGCGCATGGCGGCAATCATTTCTTCGCTCATAGGCATGTCGTGGTTCATTTCGGCGTGGTACATCATGGGCACGGTGGGGGCATCGGGGTACCAGGCTGCCCGCCACTCCTGCATTTGAGCAATTTCCACCTGCTGAGCCGCGATAATGTTTTCGGCCAGCTGGCGGATTTCGGGCCGCTGCGAATGGGCCAGGGCCGCTTCGGCCATCACCAGCGCCCCCTCGTGGTGGGGAATCATGCCGTCAATAAAGCGCAGATCGTAGGTGGCATCGGCGGGGCCTAGATCCATCTGGTGCCCCGCTGCACTATGGCCGGCGTGCATGCTGTCGCCGTCTGCTACGTCTCCGGCTGAGTGACCGGCGTGCATAGCTTCCATCGTGCTGCTGCCGCAAGCCGTCAGCGGCACCAGCGCAGCAATGGCAAAAACCGTAGCTAGAGACCGATTGAGGCGCATAGTCAGTATCCAAACCGCGTTACCAATCTAGGGTACACACTCCAGTAAGCTAGAGCGTCAAGGGATGCGTTCGCTTTTTACGGACAAGTTTTAGACTATCCCCCAGCATATGAACCTCGAACCCAACTCGCTACAAAACTAGTGGATTAACCGCCCGCAGGCTGGGGAAGCGGTTAAAGTCGCGATCGGCCGTCCATAGCGCCGTCACGCTATGGTGTTGGCATAGGGCTGCAATCCGGGCATCGTGAACCTGCGGTCCCACAACTCGGCTATTGATTAAGAGCACTTCCAAAGCGCTCTAATAGCTTGGCGTCTCACTCAGCAAAACCAGGCTGGGAAACTCTAGTCAGCAGCTAACCTGCTGTAGCGCATCTGCCAGCGGGGTTGGTGGGTCATAGATGCGAGGGTGGGTGGCAATGGCAATGAATTCATGAATGCAGGGCCAAGGAATAGCCCACGGGGCTTTAGATTCAGCTAGCTGTGTCAGACAGCGATCGGCCAGTTCGTGCCACTCTGAATCTTTGCGGTGGGCATAAACGAGGATATTGGCATCAACCGCAATCATCCGCCGCGACCCTCATAAATCTGCTCTCGCACCATAGGCCAGTCGCCTTGAGCCGCAGACTGCAGGCCCCGGCCCTCAAAGGTGTGCTTGCGTAGCTTAAAGGGAGTTTGCGACGGCGCGTTGTCATCTAAATACTGGCGCAGAGCCGCTTCCAAAATGCTTTTGAGGGTCTGCTGACGGGCAGCGGCAACCTGCCTTGCCCGCAGCAGCAGCGCGTCGTTAATTTCGACCGTTGTTTTCATAAGGGACACCCATACCCTGCCACCTATAATTATGGGTTCGCCTCATGCTGGCACGTCTAGTTTTTAGCAGGCGTAGCTAACGGTCTGGCTATCGATGTAGCTCTTGATACCGTCACGTCGACAAATATAGCCATCGCATATACAGGGGAGCCCCAAGCTATTCAGCAACACCCAGACTTAGTTAAGTTTTTGTTACGAAGGTGAGAGGGGCGATCGCGCTGTACTGTAAATTTTGTTAACAAAGCCGAGTCTAATTTATTTCAAATTGTGTCACCTAATCGCCCTAAGCCTTATCTGACAAGGTTTTCTGATACAAACATGAAAGACATCTTTGATTTTGCTTTCGTTACGAAATATTTTCTGTAATATCCCTAGAGATCGCCTGTGGCGGCCCCGGTCAGTGCCTCTGACCCTGCCCCTTAGCCCTCTCAACCCCCAGCCTTAGCCGCGAAAGGAGTTTTACTGCATGTTCACCCACGTCAAGCCCACTGTCCGCCACATTGCCCCCGATGACCTCAACGGGCGGCGTCTGGTAAAGGTGGTCTATGTGGTTCTAGAGCCTCAATACCAGAGCTCTTTGTCCTCGGCCATCCGGTCGATCAATGCCCGCAACTCTCAGGTGGCCTTTGAAGTCAACGGCTACCTGATTGAAGAGCTGCGCGACGCCAACAACTACGCGGCCTTTAAGCAAGATGTGGCCGAGGCCAACGTCTTCATCGCCTCGCTGATCTTTATTGAAGACCTGGCCGACAAGGTGGTCGAGGCCGTCGCCCCCGTGCGTGACCAGCTCGACGTGGCCGTGTGCTTCCCCTCTATGCCCCAGGTGATGCGCCTCAACAAAATGGGCAGCTTCTCGATGGCCCAGCTCGGCCAGTCGAAGAGCATGATCGCCTCCTTCATGAAAAAGCGGAAGGAGAAGTCGGGCTCAGGTTTCCAAGACGCCATGCTGAAGCTGCTGCGCACCCTGCCCACGGTGCTCAAGTACCTGCCGGTCGAAAAGGCCCAGGACGCCCGTAACTTCATGCTCAGCTTCCAGTACTGGCTGGGCGGGTCGCCAGAGAACCTGGAAAACTTCTTTCTCATGTTGGCCGATCGCTATGTGATCACCGATAGCCAAATCGAAGGTGCCCCCCAGGCCGAAAGCCTGGACTATCAGGAGCCCGTCACCTACCCCGACATGGGCATCTGGCACCCCATGGCCCCCCACATGTTTGAGGACATCAAAGAATACCTCAACTGGCACAGCTCCCGCCGCGACATTTCTGAGGATCTTAGAGATCCCCTGGCTCCCACCATTGGTCTGGTGCTGCAGCGCACCCACCTGGTGACCGGCGATGAGGCTCACTATGTAGCTATGGTGCAGGAGTTTGAGTACCTGGGCGCGAAGGTGATCCCCGTGTTTGCAGGAGGGCTAGATTTCTCCAAACCCGTGGATGCCTATTTCTTCGACCCGGTGGATAAGGATCGAGCGATCGTCGATGCAGTTGTGTCTCTCACCGGCTTTGCCCTGGTGGGTGGCCCCGCCCGGCAAGATCACCCCAAGGCGATCGAAACCCTGAAGCGGCTCAACCGCCCCTACATGGTGGCCCTGCCGCTGGTGTTCCAAACCACCGAAGAGTGGGAAGACAGCGACCTGGGCCTGCACCCGATTCAGGTAGCGCTACAGATGGCGATTCCCGAGCTGGATGGGGCGATCGAGCCGATCGTGCTCTCCGGGCGGGACGGCTTGACCGGACGGGCAATTTCGCTCCAAGACCGGATCGAATCGATCACCCAGCGGGCGATGAAGTGGGCCAACCTGCGCCGCAAGCCCAAGCTCGACAAAAAGCTGGCGATCACCGTGTTCAGCTTCCCCCCCGACAAGGGCAACGTGGGCACCGCCGCCTATCTAGACGTGTTCGGCTCTATTTATAAAGTGCTGGAGGCGATGAAGCAGAATGGCTACGACGTGCAGGATCTGCCCGAGTCGCCCGAAGCCCTGCTGCAAGAGGTGATCCACGACGCCCAGGCCCAGTACGCCAGCCCCGAGCTCAACATCGCCTACCGCATGCCGGTGCGCGAGTACCAGGCCCTCACTCCGTATGCTGAACGCCTGGAAGAAAACTGGGGCCCACCGCCGGGCAACCTAAACACCGACGGCGAGAACATGCTGGTCTACGGCAAGGCCTTCGGCAACGTGTTCATTGGCGTGCAGCCCACCTTTGGCTACGAGGGCGACCCCATGCGGCTGCTGTTCTCTCGCTCCGCCAGCCCCCACCACGGCTTTGCCGCCTACTACACGTTCCTCAACAAAATCTGGGGTGCCGACGCGGTGCTGCACTTTGGTACCCACGGCTCGCTGGAGTTTATGCCCGGTAAGCAGATGGGCATGTCGGGCACCTGCTACCCCGACAACCTGATCGGCAGCATCCCCAACCTCTACTACTACGCGGCCAACAATCCTTCGGAAGCCACGATCGCCAAGCGCCGGGGCTACGCCGAGACCATCAGCTACCTCACCCCTCCTGCCGAGAATGCGGGCCTGTACAAGGGTCTGAAGGAGCTGAGCGAGCTGATCGGCTCCTACCAGGGCAACAAGGAGAGCGGTCGGGCGGTGCAGATCGTCAACGCGATCATCGAAACGGCGCGGATCTGCAACTTGGATAAGGACGTGGCCCTGCCCGAGGGCGACACCGGCGAACTCTCTAACGAAGAGCGCGACGGCCTGGTGGGCAAGATCTACATCAAGCTGATGGAGATCGAGTCGCGGCTGCTGCCCTGCGGGCTGCACGTGGTGGGCAAGCCGCCTACCGCTGAGGAGGCGATCGCCACCCTAGTTAATATCGGCAGCCTCGATCGCGAAGAAGACGGCATCAAGAGCCTCCAGCGGATCATTGCCGAGAGCATTGGCCGGGATATTGATGATATCTATGGGAACAGCGATCGCGGCCACCTCGCCGACGTCCAACTCCTATACGACATCAACCAGGGCGTTCGGGCCGCCATCTCCGCCCTCGTCCACGAGCAGATCGACGCCGAGGGTCGCGTTTCCATGGTATCGCGGCTCAATTTCCTCAACATTGGCCGCAAAGAACCCTGGATTCGTGCCCTCCACGAAGCGGGCTATACCAAGGTTGACGGCGAAGCCATTAAGCCGCTGATGGAGTACCTGGAGTTCTGCCTGGAGCAGGTCTGCGCCGACAACGAGCTGGGTGCCCTGCTGCAAGCCCTCGAAGGGGAATACCTGCTCCCCGGCCCCGGCGGCGACCCGATCCGCAACCCCGACGTGCTGCCCACCGGCAAAAACATCCACGCCCTCGACCCCCAGTCGATCCCCACCACCGCCGCCGTACAGTCGGCCAAAATCGTGGTGGATAGATTGCTAGAGCGTCAGCGGCAGGAAAACGGCGGTGCTTACCCCGAAACCATCGCCACCGTGCTCTGGGGCACCGACAACATCAAGACCTACGGCGAATCCCTCGCTCAAATGATGTGGTTTGTCGGCGTCAAACCCGTGCCTGACTCCCTGGGCCGGGTGAATAAACTGGAGCTGCTGTCCCTCGAAGAGCTGGGCCGCCCCCGCGTCGACATCGTGGTCAACTGCTCCGGCGTCTTCCGAGACCTGTTCATCAACCAGATGGCCCTGCTCGATCGCGCCGTCAAAATGGCCGCCGAAGCCGACGAGCCCCTGGAGATGAACTTCGTCCGCAAGCACGCCCTAGAGCAGGCGGCGGAGATGGGCCTCTCGGTGCGCGAAGCCGCCACCCGCATCTTCTCCAATGCTTCGGGCTCCTACTCCTCCAACATCAACCTGGCGGTGGAGAACAGCACCTGGGAGAACGAGGCCGAACTCCAGGAGATGTACTTGAAGCGCAAGTCCTTTGCCTTCAACTCCGACAACCCCGGCGTTATGGACAGCAACCGGGGCCTGTTTGAGTCGGCCCTGAAGACGGCGGAGGCCACCTTCCAAAACCTGGATTCGTCGGAGATTTCCCTTACCGACGTGTCGCACTACTTCGACTCAGACCCCACCAAACTGGTGGCCAGCCTGCGCGAAGACGGTAAAGCCCCGGCCGCCTACATCGCCGATACCACCACCGCCAACGCCCAGGTCCGCACCCTGTCCGAAACGGTTCGGCTGGATGCCCGCACTAAAATGCTCAACCCCAAGTGGTACGAGGGTATGCTCTCCCACGGCTACGAAGGGGTGCGCGAACTATCGAAGCGCCTGGTGAATACCATGGGCTGGTCGGCTACCGCTGGCGCGGTCGATAACTGGGTCTACGAAGATGTGAACACCACCTTCATTCAAGACCCAGAAATGTGCAAGCGCCTGATGGATCTCAACCCCAACTCCTTCCGCCGCATGGTCTCGACCCTGCTGGAGGTAAACGGGCGCGGCTACTGGGAAACCAGCGACGAAAATCTGGAGAAGCTGCAAGAGCTGTACCAGGAAGTCGAAGACCGGATTGAAGGGGTGGAATAACTGTTAGCGAGCCAACTAAAAGCCCAATTTCTTAAGAAATTGGGCTTTTCTGGTGATCAACTATGGGAGTGGTAGAAGTAATCCGACTCCTTTAAAGAAGATTCCATTCTCGCTTCAGTTTTGCGAGTTCGTCTCTCATTATGGAGCAACAAGATTCGAGATTACTGTGATTTTTAAGTTCAGCCATCTTATTCGGCCTTGCTAAACGCTTGGCTTCCTCGCAACTTTGGATTGCGATTATGTACGATTGAAATCGCTTTCTTGAACTTTCAGGAAAACTTTGGGACAACAAAACTAGTTGATGCGGGGAGATATTATTCTCTTGAAACGATTTTTGAAGCTCGTCAATTAATTTACGCTTTGCTTCTCGTTGTTCTTTTTCATTTTCAAGTTTTCGAGCTTTTTCAAAGCTTAAATTTTGCATCTTTTCTGCATCTTCTCTGCGTTCCTCATGGAATTTCTTTTCCTGCTTTCGATTCACGCGGTTAATTGACAGTTGTACAATTCCCATAAATATGGCTGCAGTCAAAGTAGCTGTTGCCGTAAGCAATGCGCTTGTACCAAATGAAGGCATTTCAACCAGCAACCAACCAAACGCAATCTTTGAATTCATCGCTGTCTGCTGTATGGCTGACCAAACAAACATTGGCTTTAGCACCAATCTGTGAACAATTAAAAAGCATTATTGAAATCACATGTTACTCAAATTTCAATTGCTTTTAGGGTCTTTAAAGACATAAGGCAAGTCTCTATTATGAGCACCTGAATTAGTTGTCGTCTTGTTGCAATTTTTTGGAGAACAGAAACATCTGAATCTCATTGCTATCCCCAATAAGCTTTGTGTTTTTCTGAGATGCCCATGTGTTGTTAAGGCTGATCGAATTTTTCAAATAGTTTTTTAGAAGAGTCAGATTTTGATTCCAGCCCTATCAATGACAGGGTCAAGATTAGCAGAGTGAATTTCTATTCAACCGTACCGGATATGCTTCGCTGGCGAATTTCGTTGACAATTCTGGTTGCGGCTTCACCGGATTTGAGATGTTCAGAGAGAACCTGTTGGGAAGCGTTTAGGGTTTGATCGGCCCGCAGCTGGGTCAGATCAGTCCTTAAACCCTGACCAACATAGAACTTGATTAGTCCCTCTAGTGACATGTCTTTTTTGCCTGCAATCGCCCGCAAATCTGCCAGCGTATCAATGGGTATCTTTATCGTCACCGCCTCAGAAGGACGGACATTGACTTTTAACTCAAAAGTTTCGTCAGGACTGCTCATACAGGTATCTCTCAGAACGAGTAGCTGTTCGGGCTGAAATGATCCGTGTTCTGCTTCCCCTTTCAACATAAACCACTAGTAATAATCTGGGGGTCTACGAGTAGCCCAAGATAAAGCTGCGATTTTCGTCTTGCCTCGATGCATCGCCAACTTGGTAAAAGGGGTCAAGGAAAGCTTCAGCGGCCTCTTCAAACCGAACGCCATGCTTTTCAACGTTGCTTTTTGCCTTATTCTCGTCCCATTCAAACTCAAGTCCTTCAATGCCAATACTTCGGACAGAATGCAGGAGCCCTAGCGACCGTTTAAGCGGCTATAACCCCGTAATTTAGGAGCGTCTGGTA
>PYER01000212.1 GCA_003017855.1 filamentous cyanobacterium CCT1 | reverse complement strand
AGATGTGTATAAGAGACAGCCCCTGCTCTGTACCTACACTCTGCCCTGCAATTGTGACAGGCGAGACAGAACCTGGCGTCAGCCGGGGTTAAAAGGTTGCGATCGCGGCGTTGCGGGCCATAATGGGTAGAGCTTTGCCGGAAGCGAATGACCATGTCTCCCCTCGACGATATTCCCCAAGCGGCCCGCGACGTACCTCTACACTCTACGGGGTCCGATCAACCCTCCTGGCTGCGGCGCACTCGGCTGCTGCGCCGGACCCTGGGCCTGGCTCTGCTGGCCCTGGCCGCAGGCGGGCTGGTGGCCTGGTATCAGACCAACGGGTTTTCTGCCGCTGAGTTTGCTCAGCCCTTTGAAACCATGATCAATCGCTCGGTCGCCGAGGCAGACGGAGCCGCCCCTGAGGTCAGCGACCTGGATGAGAACCGCGCCGTCGCCACGCAGCTGGCCCCCTCTAGCCGCACCCTGCTCAACCATCGCGCCTACGACGAAGCCCCTGCCGAAGAACTCGTTGCGCTGTCTGCCAACGCCAGCATACGCCTGCGCGCCGCCGCCGCGACCGAGTACGAGGCCATGGCTCGGGCCGCCGCCCGCCAGGGGGTGCGACTGGTGCCGCTGTCGGGCTTTCGCTCCCAAGTTGAGCAGGAACAAATTTTCTTTGGTCTTAAGGCCGAGCGCGGCCAGGATGCCGAAACCCGCGCCGAGGTAAGCGCCCCACCGGGCTACAGCGAGCACCATACTGGCTACGCCGTCGATATCGGCGACGGCAACCAGGCGGGCACCAACCTCAATACCGACTTCGAGAATACCCGAGCCTATGAGTGGCTGGAGACCAACGCCGTACAGTACGGCTATGAGCTGTCGTTTCCGCCCGACAACTTTCAGGGAGTAGCCTTCGAGCCCTGGCACTGGCGCTTTGTGGGCGATCGCATCAGCCTAGAGACTTTCTACAGCGAGTAGCCCCTATTTTGTAAGAACCAAACAGTCCAGGTACTGCTTTCTAAGCGGCACCTGAACTGTTTAGATCTGCACTATAGTTGGCCCTGACGGTAAAGATCGCTATAGATGGGTGACTAGCACGTTGTAATCCGGCTTGCATCGACCCAGCCCACAGGTTGAGCCCTTGGCAATCCACGGTTGTTCATATAGATTTGAGCGGCGGTAGGGCTACCGTTTACCTCTCGAATCACACCAGTCAGGTACATTGGTGTCCCTACATTAATAGTCCCGATGCGGTTCGCAGTCTTAGCACCAAGCTCAGTGTTGTCGTAGACCTCGACCGATCGATTGACCGGAATAACTTTTCGGCATTGCCGAATATAGGCCTGCACTTCGGACAGATCAGTGCGCGAGGTCAGTGGATTCCGACCATTCTCGGCATTTTGAGCCAGAACCGAGACGATTGGCGTAAAGGCCATAGAGGCCAAAAAGCCAGCCAGGCAGCCTACCATTAAATACCCTGATTGTTTCGAAAGCGTAAATTTCATGATTACCTCAGTGTTGACTTTTGAAGTAAAGAAAAGTCTTGAGAATGCCTTAATAGGCATCTTCTAGTTCAGGGAACAAACACTGAGGTAACATTACATGATTTTTTCTCTAAGCGAAATCATGTCGCCTTAAGAAAATCAGAATAACTCTGCTTCTCTATCCCAGAAAGCCTTTCTTTTCAACCAGGCTGAGTTTGCTAAATCTTGGTGCCAAGGCCGCTTTGGCCGGAAACTTATCGTTCAGAAATCTCAGGTCAGCAGGTTTCCACGCAGTCTTAAAAACTAGATCAAGAGTATCATAAGGCTGTCAAACCCCGACGGCTAGATGGATACTGCTAGGTAGTTTGCATAACCAAAACGGTGCTTCAGCGCTTGATCCGTGCTCGGACAAATTTCAATTCGATAGATAGAAAACTACGATTTGATGACATTTTCCAGAAGAAAGCCAAGCAAATCCATCCTGCCTCACGATTGCCTTGCCCTCCAGCATTCCGGGCGACCAACCAGAATTCAAATAACTTTACGGCTTTATTGAGATGTTGCTGATACCCTTGTCGGCTGTTCGCTTAGCGTCAGCCCTATGTCTCTTGCCTCCCGTCGCCTGCCCGGCTATCGACCTGTTCCCTGGTTCAAAATAGCGACAAAGGTGGCAATCCCCGGTGCCCTGGCAGGTGTTGTACTGGGCACTGTACTAGCCCTGCAGCATATTCATGAAAAAGTAGAACAAACGATCTCAAAAACCCTGGAGCGATCGGTTTTGTTAGGGGAGGTGCGCGGCGTTTCCCACCGTGGCGTTTGGCTGGGGCAAACAGTAATTCCTGCGGCTGGGTTCTCAGAATCGAGCGGGTATGTCGAGGCTGTCGTGATTGGCCTGGACTGGGGAGCGATGCTGCGGCAGCGCCACCTGCAGGCTACGGTCACTCTGGTACGACCGCATGTTTTTCTGGAGCTGCCGGTGGTCGATGCCCTTTGGCCTCCGCCTAGTGGACTGCCACAAACCGGAGCGATCGCTCCCCTGAGTCGCCTCCAGGTCGAAGCGGGGACCCTGACCCTGCGAACCGCCGCCGAGCAGGGTGGCGATCGCCCAACGCTCGTGGTGAGCGACCTGCAGGCGACCGTTTACCATCCTGGGTCTGCACCAATGACCTTTGCGGCTGTAGGACGATTGGGTCAGGGGCGCTTTCAGGCCGAAGGCACCGTGGAGCCCGAGCGGCGATCGCTGCAAGCTACGGCCACAACCCAAAATCTGCCGCTGACGAGCCTCAACCTGATGCTGCCATCCATCGCCGTTTTGCGGGCGGGCAGTCTCGACGGCACCCTATCGCTAAGCGCCCAGGGAGACGAGGCCCTGCAGGTTTCGGGTACGATCGCCGCCCAGTCGGGGCAGATGCAGCTGGGTCAGGCACCGGCATCGCTCGACCACCTGCAGAGCCATTTGAGCTTTGACAATCAGCGCCTGACCCTGGCCGATACCCGCCTGCAGGTAGGACCCATGGCGCTTACGGTAGCGGGCCATCTTGATCGGCAGGCGGGCTACGACCTGACGCTCCAGACAGCGCCCATGACTGCAGCTGAGCTGCGCACTATGGTGGGCGATCGCCTTCCCCTGGACGATGCTCAACCCTGGCAGGGGCTGGCCCAGATTACAGGGGCTGGGCGAGAGCCAGTGGTTGACTTGCAGCCCAGCCTGGCCCTCGCCTCGCCGGGGCAGTTTGTGCTGGATCTGGGGTTCCTGGGTCTGGCCCAGGGGCTGCGGGCCCAGGGGCTGCCCTCCCGCGACTGGATTGGCCCAATCGAAGGCGCGACCTACCAGTTTGGGGCCGATGGGGCCTGGTTTACGCTCAGCGATGGCACCGTGGTACCGCCATTGTCGGAGGCGGCCTACCAGCGAGCTAGTGGGGTACTGGGCAGCGACCTGCGCCCGGCCCTCGATCGCAAGTTTTTCTGGTTTTTGCAGACCAACCCCTACGTCACCGCGATCGCCGCCGACCTAGCTAAGGGCAGGCTGCTGGGCTACCGCCAGGGCAGCCGCTTCGACACCGATCGCTTCTTTTTAGAGTATTTTGTGCCGGTCTACGTCGAGTCGAGTCGGGCGGCGGGCCTCGACCCTGGCGAGGCCCTGTGGATGCTCGATCACTCCCTGCGCACCCTGCACGACCCGCTGCTGCGCCACCCCGACGCTCGCCCCATCACCAGCGGGTCGGGCACCGTGGGCTCGTTTTGGGCGGGGGAGCAGGTGCTGGCGATGCAGCAGTTGCTGACCCGGCCGCTGCTGGCCAGGACGGGGCCGACCGGACAGCTGGCCCGACTGGCCGTGCTCAAGCAGCTCGATGCCTCTACCTCACTGGAGAGTCGGCGGCTGTCGAGCACCCCCGAGCTGATGTCCAAAATTCCCAACGTCACCTTTGGCGCCGAGGAGGGGGCGATCGCTCTGGCCCTGGGCATGATGCGGTTTGACGGCGAGGGCATCTACCCCGAGTCGCTGCGATCGCTGGCCGCTTCCATTGAGCAGAACGAGCTTGACAAGCACGCCCTGAGAACCACCGTCACCGACCGTATGGAGCAGCTGGCCACCGAGCAGCGGGATGATCTGGGGTTTGCCCTGCTCCAGTTCAGCGATCGCGACTGGGCCGCCGTGGGCATGGGCAGGCGCCTGTTCCCCGGTGGGGCAGCCCAGCTCAACGGTGGCAACACCCTGTCGGTAATGGTCTCTCGCCAGGAGAAAGCGGGCTACAGTTTAGAATCGGCCTACCAGAACAGCCGCCTGCTGCTGCTGGAGCTGCTGCACGGAGCGGACCAGGAAACGGGGGGCGATCGCATTCTGTTTGCGGTGCTCAAGGACCACGCCTTTAGCCCGCGCTTCTGGCAGATTTTGGCGCAGAAAGAGCCGTTTTTGGCTCCTCAGCTGGGGGCCATCACCGCCGATATTGACGCCTACCGGCAGCTGGCCCAGCAGGGAGCATCCCTGCACGAATCGTTCTATGCCGAATTTGTCGCCGCCGATCAAGATATTGGCGTCAGCGCTACGCTCAAGCAGGCGGTGGGGTTTCAGGCCCATCTGGCCCGTCTCATCGACCAGGCCTTCGCCCCCGCCAACCCCAGCGACCCGCGCTACCGCAGCTTTCGCCGCAGCCTGGCCATCTATCTCAGAGAAGCCCCCGACATTTCGGTCTACGGTGGCACCGAAGCGGCCCTGCGCGCCTACGGCCAGGAAACTCTAAATGTGCAAGAGCTGGTAGCTGTCGATGTCGCCGATGCCCCGCGCCTGCGAGCGCTGTCCCGTCTGTACCAGGAGGCCCTTACCAGCGGCCTAATTACAGAATGGGATACGGCAGGCTTCCAGCGCATTTTGCTAACGGGGGCGCTGCTGGCGGCGGGGGTCGAGCGGCCTGCCCTGCCGACGCCCCTGCGAGAGGTGGGGTTTCCCAGCTCCGAGTTTCGTCGCAACCTGCTGTTTGCGGTAGGGGTAGAGGGCATTCAGGTGGAGGCGACCCGGCTGGGGGTGCAGTCCCACGACTACCGGGTCGGGTTTCAGCCGGTGGCGCGCCCCGGCTACCGGGCTCCCTCCCTTAATGGTGCCGACTCGGCCAGCTGCCTGAGCGAGCCCTACGTGGCCGCGATCGCTCTTGGGGCCGCCAGCGCCTTCGTTTGGGATGCTGGGGCCCAACGAGTAATCCTGCGGCGGGGCAGTACCCGCTGCCCCCTACCCGAGGGGTGGACGGCGCTGTTCTTCCCGGCCTTGCTGGAGAGCGTGCCAATTGAACACTCCGAGGCGGGCCGCGATCGCCTCCAGACTAGCCTGCAAACCGCCAAACAGCTGGAAGCCGGTATCTTCTGAGTTCCTGGCCCTGGCCCCCCATCCTCGCTACCATAGAGCAACGCCGCCCGGCACCTGCTGGCGGGGCTATCTATATGTATTGATTGATTGATTGATTGATTAATTGATTGATGGAGTGACGGGAGACAATATGCGCGACACCACCCTCAATACCATTGCCGTAGTCATCTTTGGGGTGACGATGGCCAGCCTGCTGGGGCCGATTATCGACCTGTCGCCAGCGGTGGTGGCGGTGTTTGCCGCCGTGGGGCTGGGGGTGTTTAGCCTTGACCAGGTGGGGCTGGGCGGCCGCATTGGCGACATTTTGATGGATGCGGTGGCCTGGGCCTCGCCCGAACACCGTCAGCGGGTGCTGCACCACGAGGCGGGGCACTTTTTGGCGGCGGTGCTGCTCGACATTCCGGTCGAAGCCTACACCCTCAACACCTGGGAGGCCTGGAAGCAGGGCATTCCCGGTCAGGGCGGTGTGGTGTTTGGCCCTAGCGACCCGGCGGCCCTGGCGCGCCTGACGCCCCAAAGCATCGATCGCTACTGCCAGGTGTGGATGGCGGGCATCGCTGCCGAGCAAATGATCTACGGCGACGCCCAGGGTGGCGGCAACGACACCGCTACCCTCAGCCTGTTTTGGCAAGCCCTAGGCCGATCGCCCAGCGAAGCCCCCCTCAAGCAGCGCTGGGCCGCCCTCCAGGCCAAAACCCTGCTCGAAAAGCACCGCGACGCCTTCGACGCGCTGGTAACCGCCATGGGCGAACGCACTCCCGTAGCCGACTGCCGTGCCCTGATCGAGCAGCACCGCGCCCCGCTAGAGGCGGCTTAGCCCACCTCTACACCTTTTGCAGCACAAACAGGCTGCCCTGGTTGCCGCGCCCAATCCGCAGGTCATCGTCCAGGTAGGTGACCTCCAGCCAGCCCGACTGACGATCGGGGTTAATGCTGAAATCGATGCCCTGCAGCAGCGAAAACTTCGGGGTGGTTTGCATTTCCTCAATGAACTGGGCCACCGATTGGTAGCCCAGCGCCTGCCGCAGGCCTACCACGCCCCGCACAAAGCGCACATTCACCCGTTGGTTAGATACCGGCTCCAGGGTGGCCGCCACCGCCACCAGGCCCGACAGCAGGGGTGGGCCATTGACCTCGGCAATGTTGTAGATGCGGTTTTCGGCCAGGCGAACAGATTGGTAGATGGGGCCAAGGGACGCCAGCGGCACGCGATCGATATTCAACAATTCGCGGCTGGTGGTGTAGAGCAAGCGCCAGTCGCCGTTGAGGCGATCGCGGGCCTGGAGCGGATCAGGCGTGGGGTTGCGACCCTCCAGAGTAGTGGCGGCGGCCTGAATCGCGGCGCGATCGCCGGGGCCGCTGTTGATGCCTCGATTGGCTCCAGCGACGGCATCCAGTAGCTCAGCTTTGCCCAACATGGCTCCAGTCCTATTTCCGCAGCGATTCCAGAGGCATGATACGGCAAAACCCGAGGAGCGACAGAAGCGGCGACAGAAAGCGCGGCAGACATGGCGTCTCTGCTAGGATGGAATGTCGGCGTCTTGCTATAGGCCACTGCTATGTCTGAAAAGTATTACAACCCCTCTCTGCGCCAGGTGCCCCGCAGCGCCAAGGCACCCATTCTGCCGTCCTCGGGCGACTCCTCAATTCTGCACTGGCTAGAGGACATTGGCCGTCTGCGCAGCCGCGATGTCGTTGAAAACATTCCCGACGAGGCCGAAAACGAAGAGATTTCAGACCTGATGGGCAATGATGACAGCTTCGAAGACGATGACGACACCGATCTCGCCCTCGACGATGACGACGACTAGCCGCCGCCCCGACTGGGTGCCGTCTTCAATTAGCGGCTGAGGGCCTAGGAATTAGCGGCTATAGGCTCTGGCTCATTCTTGGGTTTGAGCATGATAGCGCCAGTGAGATCGCCTGTCGTGGCCGAAATTGATGACGGGCTTTGGACTTCAGGCAAATTTGTCGTTAAGTGTTGTTAAACTTCGCGTCTTAGTGAGACCATTCATTTAGACTTCCTGACTATTTCCTGCCGCCAGTCGTAGTCAATCGGAAGATCATCCAGTAGACTCCTGTTGGTGTGTGGTGTGATGCAATTGAGGAATTGTTCGTGGATGCGAAGTTTTTAGCATCGAAGCGGCTGTCTTTAAACGGCCAAACGCTATTTTGGCTGCTGGGCCTGGGTCTCAGCGCCGCCGCCGTCGGGCTAGACGGCGTTTTAGGGAACGCTGTCAGCCTGGGGGCGTCAATTACTGTGCCGTTTATCGTGGCGGCTCTGGGCAGCAGCCTGCTGGGGTTCACAGCTGTGCCCCTGCTGCGCGCCCTTAAAACCGGGCAGTTTATTCGCCAGGAAGGCCCCCAGGGGCACCTCAAGAAGGCGGGCACACCCACGATGGGGGGTGCCTTCTTTGTGCCGGTCGCGATCGCGGTAGCGCTGTTGGCAACAGGGTTTGCCCGCGATGCCGTCGCTGTGTCGCTGCTGACGCTGGCCTACGGCGCCATCGGCTGGGTTGACGACTGGCAGGTGATTCAGCGCCGCTCGAACAAGGGCATTTCCCCCCGTGCCAAGCTGGGCCTGCAGATTGCGGTGGCCGTGCTGTTTTGCCTGTGGGTGCTGACCAGCCAGCCTGTCAGCTTGACCACCGTCGCCCTGCCCCTGGGCCTGGGTCTGCCCCTGGGGTTTCTGTTCTGGCCGCTGGCCGGGTTTGTGCTGGTGGCCGAGAGCAATGCCACCAATCTCACCGATGGCCTTGATGGGCTAATGGGCGGTACAGGCGCGATCGCCTTTATCGGTCTGGCGGCTATCGTGGCCCCCACTCACCCCGATTTAATGGTCTTTTGCGCCGCCATGGCCGGGGCCTGCCTGGGCTTTTTGCTGCACAACCACAACCCCGCCCGCGTCTTCATGGGCGACACCGGATCGCTGGCGCTGGGGGCGGCCCTCGGCGCGGTGGGCATTCTCAGCGGCAACCTGTTTGCCCTGCTGGTACTCACCCTGCTGTTCTTTGCCGAAACCCTGTCGGTGATTATTCAAGTGGCATACTTTAAGGCTACCAAAGGCCCTGATGGCGTGGGCAAGCGCTTCTTTAAGATGGCTCCCCTGCATCACCACTTTGAGCTGTCGGGCTGGTCTGAAATTCAGGTGGTGGCAGTGGCCTACGCTGTGACGTCTGGGCTGGCGCTGCTCGCCCTACAGGTCAGATAGCCGCGTTTCACCGCTCCATAGGCCGCCCCTCTGCGGCTGACCCCTAAGGTTGACATGGATATCTCGAACTTGCGCCCCCTGGGCAACCCTCCCAACGCCTGGTGGGTCAATGACCAGCTTGCTGATATCAGTCGCCAGGAGCTACAGCCTCGGTTGGTCAACCTCACCACCGACACCAAGCAGGTGCGGTTTGACCTCAGCAAAACCGCCTGCCTGGTGGTCGACATGCAGAACGACTTTTGCCACCCCGACGGCTGGTTGGCCAGCATTGGGGTCGATGTCACCCCCGCCCGTCAGGCAATTGGGCCACTGCAAACCCTGCTACCTCAGCTGCGATCGGCCCGGATACCGGTGGTATGGCTTAATTGGGGCAACCGCGCCGACCTGCTGAACATCAGCGCCGGGCTGCGACACGTTTACAACCCGACGGGGACGGGGATCGGTCTGGGCGATCCACTGCCTGCCAACGGTGCCCCTGTTTTGACCAAGGGCAGCTGGGCGGCGGCGGTAGTCGATGAGCTCAAGGCCGAGCCCCAGGATATTTGGGTCGACAAGTACCGGATGAGCGGTTTCTGGGATACGCCCCTCGACAGTATTTTGCGCAACCTGGGTAAAACCACCTTGCTCTTTGCCGGGGTGAACATGGACCAGTGCGTAATGGCTACCCTGCAGGACGCCAATTTTCTCGGTTACGACTGCATTTTGCTGCGCGACTGTAGCGCCACCACCTCGCCCGACTACTGTGCCCAAGCCACTGTCTACAACGTTAACCAGTGCTTTGGCTTTGTGGCTGACAGCACCGCGATCGCCGCTGCTTTAGAGGTCGGCTAGTCAGCGCTCATGGCTCAAACAGGTTGACAAAACCGTCAGCGACAGCGCAATTTTTAGGTAATACACGTAAACTATAGAGCAGGGAAGGGGCCAGATTGGCTCTTTTCTGACTTCTGCTTCGATAGTTGCCCAAATAGCGGTGCTTGCCCTGATAGGCAGCCCTATCTTTAGGCCCAGCGGCAATTTTTTTTGATTTAGCTGGTGCACTCGCGCCAATTTGAACTACCCTTGGGCAGACCAATTCTCAGCCCAGTTTTTTAGTCTTCAACGCCCCTTCTACCGTCATCATGAACGCACCTTATTCTCCCGAATCGGCTTATCCAGGGGCGGTTGCCCCAGAGGTACCCCAGGGCAACCGGCAGGCTCCATCGGTACCCATTTCGGTGTACCGCGAACTGGCCACAGAACTGCGGGCGACCCAGGCTATGGTCGATTCGCTCAATCAGCAAAATCAGCAGCTCACCCAGCAAAACCAGGTGCTGCGCCAGGAAATGATTCGCTTTGCTGACTCAGCTGCCCGACTCAAGCAGGCCATTGAGGTCAGCCAGCCCCAGCCGCTCGATATGGCAAATGGAATGGCAAACGGCGGGCGATCGCCCCTGGAAGCCCACTTCAGTGCCGAAGCCCAGGCCACGGCCTACGCCATGCCCCTACCCTCAATGCCCAGCGACGACGAGGCCACAGCGTCTTTACCGGAGCGGCTTTCTGAATCGGTGGGTGAAGGGGTATCTAACCTGGCCAGCCAGATTACCCAAATCGTGAAGAAGCCCAAGGCCAAAAAGTCGTCTAAAAAGCCGCCCCAGCGCCCTCAGGCTGGCGTGCCCCAGCGGCTCTATACCGAGGAGCGTCTCGACCCCAACCGCCCTGGACAGCTCAGCCAGCGGCCCTCAGACCTGAGTGGGCTGTGGCTGGCCGCCACCATTTTGCTGATTGTCGTCAGCGCCTTTGGGGCCGGTTTTCTGATTATGAAGCCGCTGCTCAATACCTCTCGCTAAGCGCGATCGCCAGGGCTTTCTCGCTGAGTAGACAGAGCGTTGACCCCAGCCACCGCCGTCTCTCCTGCTTTTTTGTAGCGAGCGATGCAGTATTCTAGGGGGCAAGCCCGATACACATAGACCGAAGCTAAACAAAAACCGCTGAAGCACCCAGTTTGATCTATGAAAAAAATAGAAGCTATTATTCGCCCCTTTAAGCTCGACGAGGTCAAAATTGCCCTGGTCAACGCTGGTATTGTCGGCATGACTGTTTCGGAGGTGCGCGGCTTTGGTCGCCAAAAGGGACAGACCGAGCGCTACCGTGGCTCAGAGTACACCGTTGAGTTTTTGCAAAAGCTCAAGATTGAAATTGTGGTCGAAGAGGCCCAAGTCGACATCGTGGTCGACAAAATCATCTCCGCTGCCCGCACTGGCGAAATTGGCGACGGCAAAATCTTTGTCAGCCCCGTAGACGAAATTGTCCGCATTCGTACCGGCGAGAAAAATACCGAGGCGGTCTAGCCCGGCTGATCCAGTCCAACTCTTTGAGAACTTCACCTCAGGCGCAGCCCCCCGCTGCGCCTTTTTCATGAGGGGATTGCTGAACATAGGTATGAATCAACAAGTCAAGGCGTCCCGTAGGGGCAAACGGCCGTTTGCCCCTACCCAGATCCATGCCTCAATTTAGTAACGCCGTTGTGAGGATGCAGGTAACTGGCGTTTGCCCCTTTGCATCGAGTTGTTGAGGATAGATTTGGTAAACTCTCTACTCCAGGTCAAAAATTGATGCCCGTGGTCCAATCCCCAGTCCCGTCAGATCAAGCAATACAAGCTCTGCTAGACCCCTTTGGGCGGTTTGGAGTAGAGCTGGGGCTAGAGCGCATTCAGCGGCTGCTGAAGTCTCTGGGTAACCCTCAAGCGCGAGTGCCCATCGTGCATGTGGCGGGGACCAACGGCAAGGGCTCGGTGTGTGCCTATCTGGCGGCGGTGCTGGGGGCGGCGGGCTATCGGGTAGGGCGTTACACCTCGCCCCACCTGGTGAGCTGGCGAGAGCGCATTACTGTGAATGACGTGCCGATTGAGGCAGAGGTTTTAGCTCAGCGGCTGCGTCAGGTGGTGGCC
>PYER01000211.1 GCA_003017855.1 filamentous cyanobacterium CCT1 | reverse complement strand
GGCTGGGCGGTAGGAGAGTGGGGGAGTAGGTGGGTAGGTGAGTAAGTGGGTAGGTGGGTGGCGGTCCCTGAGCGGAGTCGTTTGTCCTGTGGACAGGCTTTGCCAACGCGCTAGCGTCTCTCGCAGAGCGAAAGGGGGCGAGTAGATGAATAAGCTGATGGGGAGAGGATGGGCTTTTGCTGCTCTACTGTAGGTCGTTGGGGAGGGCGGCTGGCCTGACGGCAATGGTTTGATCGCGGCCGTCGCGGTGAATGTCGAGATTGAGGGTGTCGCCGATGGCGCTGGCCTCTACCCTGGCCTGTACCTCGGGAGGGCTTTCGACGGGGGCACCTTCGATGGAGCGGATAACGTCGCCAATCTCCAGGCCAGCGGCCTGAGCCGGACTGTTGGGCAGTACGCCGACAATCAGCACGCCGGGCTCGTCGTCCTCAAGCTTGAGGTTGAGCTGCTCCTCTTCGTTGATGCGCTCCACCATTTCCGCCGACAGCTCTACCATCTGAATGCCCAGGAAGGGGTGCTGCACTTCGCCCGTGGCAAACAGCTGGTCGGCGATGCGTTTGGCGGTTTCGATGGGGATAGCGAACCCGAGCCCTTGGGCATTGGCGCGAATGGCGGTGTTCATGCCGATTACTTCGCCGCGATCGTTGAGCAGGGGGCCACCGGAGTTGCCAGGGTTAATGGCGGCATCGGTTTGAATGAACTGCACCCGCTTGTCGGGAATGCCCACCTGATTGCTGCTGCGGCCCAGGGCGCTGATGATGCCGGCGGTGACAGTGTTGTCGAGGCCGAGGGGGTTGCCAATGGCGATCGCCCACTGGCCAGGAGCCAAATCTTGAGTGCTGCCCAACTGCACCGATGGCAGGTCGGCCGCCTCAATTTTGATCACAGCGACATCGGTCACCGAGTCTGTCCCCACCACCTGGCCTACGAAGTCGCGCCCGTCGCGCAGGGTGACCTGCACGGTTTTAGCGCCCTCAACGACGTGGGCATTGGTAATAATGCGCCCATCGTCGGAGAGAATAAACCCCGACCCGGTGCCCTGCTCCAGGCGGTCGGGCAGCTCAGAGGGCGGTATTTCGCCTTCTTCCTCAAAGAAACGGCGGAAGAAGGGGTTATTAAAGGCGTCGGGGCTCAGGCTGGGTACGGTGCGCTCGGCATCAATGCGCACCACTGCTGGCCCGACCTGCTCGACCGCCAGGGCAATGAAATTCTGGTCTTCGCCCCCGAATTGACCGACAGCCGGTGAGCCTGGGGCCGGTTCGGCTGCCTGCGCCAGCGCGGTCGTGAGGGTTGAAGGTGTCTCTTCGACGACCTCGCCAGGGGCGTCGGCAGTGCCTTCTGAGCCCGCCTGAGAGACATAGTAGTGACCTGCCCAGCCTGCGCCGCCGCCAACGACCAGGGCTGCGGCTACCCACGCGACTGGCGAAGAAAACTGCTTTGGCAAGGAATCCATTCCGATGACCTCTGCTACTATGCCTGTGCTAACCCAGCCCGGCCACAGATGGCTAGGGTCGGGGACGATCATACTTTAACGAATATTCTCTATGGAAAAATAACTGGCCAAGCTGACGCCTCAACCAGAAATTTTCCCTGAACACCCCACCCCTGAGCAATTTAGCCTGTCTTGCCTATTATAGAGGCTGTACCCCCTGGGAGACGTTCGATCGCCTGTGGGGCCAGCATTAGATTGGGCTAAAACGCAGAAATTGTATGGTGTTGCACGCTTTAGGTAGGAGTTGGAGGCTGCGCCGGGTCGCAGGTTTAGCCTTGAGGGCAGGGCGCAGGCCCACGGTACCCGGCCTGATCGCCGGGCTGATGATGACTGGCTTAACGCCAGCGGGACTGTCGCCTCAGGCGATCGCTCAAACCAGCCCCGCCTGCCCCCAGCCGGTGCTATCGCGGCTGACTCGCCACCGGGTCGCCCCTGGCGAAACCCTGGCCGCGATCGCCCAGCGCTACGGCCTTTTGCCCGCCACTGTCATGGGCCTCAACGCCTCTACCCAGGGGGGCAGCGTTAGCCCCGGGCAAGAGCTGCTGATTCCGCCCTACAACGGCATTCGCGTGGCTGTCACCCCAGGGCAAACCTGGGAGCAGGTGGCTCAGGCCTACAACAGCCGGGCCGATGTGCTGTTTGAGGTCAACGGCTGCGTGGGGACAGTGCCCTCAGCGATTTTTGTGCCGGGGGTGAACTGGTTTCCGGGAGTGCGGACTACGGCGGCTCCGGCTCCGGCCGCTCGCCAGACCCCGCTCCAGGGGTATCCGCTGCCCCAGCGATCGCAGGTGATTGTTAACTATGGCTGGCAGCCCGACCCGGCCCAGGGCAAGCTGGTGTTTAACACTGGGGTGGCGCTGGCCAGTCCGGCCAGCACGCCGGTGTTGGCGGTCGGCCCTGGCACCGTAGCTTTTGCTGGTAGCGACTCGGTTTATGGCAACTTAGTGGTCATCAATCATTCCCAGGGCTTGCAAACCCGCTACGCCAACTTAGATACCCTCGAGGTGCGGGCTGGGCAGACGGTGCGCCAGGGCGATCGCCTGGGTCCGATCGCTGCCCAGGCCAGTGAAGATGAATCGTTCCTGTTTTTTGAGGTGCGGCTCAATTCTGCCATGGGCTGGGTGGCTCAAGATCCCCAGGATTTTGTGCCCGCTATGGTGCTGCGTTAGGGGGATGGCCGGTCTGGGCAGTATATTGACCACGGCTTGGCCAGTTACGGCTGGCGCGAGCGGGTAAGACCGCCTACAATTGGCCGTAGCAGAGCATGGGTCGCGGTCCAGTAGGTGAACCAGTGACCCCAGGTGGACGTCATGACACAGCATTTTTCTAAGCAGCCTTTGCGTACTCCCCCGACGCCCTTTTCTGAAGTCCAGGACCCGACTCTGACCTCGGGCCTGTTTTGGGCGCGGCTGCTCACCTACCGCCCGCTGTTTTTGCTGGGCGGGCTGTGGCTGGCCCTGGTCTGCGTTTCTGCGATCGCCTACCACGGCCTCATGTTTAATGAGCCGGTCGAAGAGGCGGCCTACACCGAAGCGCCGCTCACTGTGGTTGAAGCAATGCCCCAGTCTCTACCGACATCCTCAGTTGAGGATGTCCCCACTGAGGAGGCTGCCCTTGCTGCTGCTGCCTCCGGGGCTGGCCCACTTAAGTCTGGCTCGATTGCGCTATGGGCGCTGTTTAGCCTGGTAGGGCTGTGCGGCTTTGGCTGTTTTGCCCTGACGCAGCAGATTCGGGCATCGGCCCGACCGACCAAGCGCAAAAAGCCTCGTCCTCGTCCGGTGGTCAAGGCCCCTGCACCCCCACCCCAGCCCAAGCGCCTTGCTCCCTACTCGCCCCAGCGCGATGGGGTGGTTGTGCCGGGGCACAGAGTTGTGGAGGCTCCAGCCCCCACGTTATCGGCCCCTGTAGCGCTCCCTGCTCCCCATGCTCGGTTATCCCAGGGCGCACCTCAGGCTCATACGGTGCCCAAGCTGGCGGTGAAGAGACTACAGGTAGACCCCAGACCGATGCCACGGCCAAATCCTTCCCCTCAGCCCGGTTTGCAGACGGCGCTGCCCTCCCGTAACCCGGCGGTAGTGCCTGATGAGGCCGACCTGGCTTTAGACTGGCCAGAGGGCAGCGTGGCCCACGCTCTGGATGTGCGCCAGCGGCGATCGCTGTCATCCTTTATGTAGGCGCTTTCCTGTAGGGGCTTTGAGTCAGCTTCCCGTCATTTACCACCCCGACTACGTGGCCCCCCTGCCCGACGGGCATCGGTTTCCGATGCCTAAGTTTCGGCTGCTGCGCGATCGCTTGCTGCACGACGGCGTCATTACCCCCGACCAGATCTATCAGCCTGGCGAACCGCCCCAAAACTGGCTTGAGTTTGTCCACCACTCGGCCTACGTCAACGCTTACTGCCAGGGCACCCTGGATGCCAAAGCCCAGCGCCGCATCGGTCTGCCCTGGAGCCGCGCCCTGGTAAAGCGTACCTGTACGGCGGTGGGGGGCACCATTCTCACCGCCAAGCTCGCCCTGGAGCGGGGGCTGGCCTGCAACACCGCCGGAGGCACCCACCACGCCTTCCCCGATTACGGTTCTGGCTTTTGTATCTTTAACGATCTGGCGATCGCCACCCGCGTCCTCCAGAAACAGGGTCGGGTCAACCGGGTGCTGATTCTCGATCTAGACGTCCACCAGGGCGACGGTACCGCCTGGATCTTTCGCGACGATCCCAGCGTGTTCACTTTCTCGATGCACTGTCATGAGAACTTTCCCGCTCGCAAGCAGGCCAGCGATCTCGACGTGCCCCTGGCTTTGGGCATGGAGGATGAGGCTTACCTGGATTGTCTAGCACAGTACATTCCCGATTTGCTGACCCAGGTGCGGCCCGACCTGGTGCTCTACGATGCCGGAGCTGACCCCCACAAAGATGACCTGCTGGGCAAACTGGCGCTGAGCAATGCGGGGATTTTTGGGCGCGATCGCTACGTGCTAGAAACCTGCGTCAAGGCGGGCTACCCCGTCGCCTGCGTCATCGGCGGCGGCTACGGCAAATCGATGGATGACCTGATCTTTCGCCACTCGTTGCTGCACCGGGCTGCTGCTGAGGTATGCCGGGCGCAGGGCTTATAATTGAGGCTTTGCGGCTGGGTCGAACGATGATTTGGGTGATCGCCACCTTCTATAAATTTGTGCCACTAAGCGAGCCAGCATCGCTGCGAGTCGAGCTATTGGAACGCTGCCTGGGCTGGGGGCTGCGGGGTACAATTCTGCTGGCTAGCGAGGGGCTGAATGCTACGGTGGCAGGCGATCGCCAGGGCATTGACCAGCTTCTAGCATGGCTTCATCAGCATGCCGAGATTGGGCCGTTCACCTATCAAGAATCCACTGCTGAGCAGGCTCCCTTTGAGCGCATGAAGGTGAAGCTCAAGCGGGAGATTGTTACCCTGGGGCGGCCCGAGGTCAACCCCGGTTGGCAGGAGGTAGGCACCTATATTCAGCCTCAGGATTGGAACCAGGTCATCGCTGATCCTGAAGTTGTTCTAATCGACGCCCGCAATGACTTTGAGGTAGAGCTCGGCACTTTTAAGGGCGCAGAAAATCCCCACACCCACGCCTTTCGAGAATTACCCGACTACGTAGCCACCCACCTCGACCCAGCCCAGCACAAGAAAGTAGCGATGTTTTGTACCGGCGGCATTCGCTGCGAAAAAGCGACTGCCTATTTGCGATCGCAGGGCTTTGAGCAGGTCTACCACCTGAAGGGCGGCATTTTGAACTACCTCAAAACCGTGCCTGAAGCCGACAGCCTGTGGCAGGGCGACTGCTTTGTCTTTGACGATCGCGTTGCCGTGGATCACCAGCTCAACCCCACCGACCACGAGCTTTGCCTGGGCTGCGGCCACCCCGTCAGCCCCGCCGAACAGGCGTCTCTCGAGTACGAGGCAGGCATTTCCTGCCCCCACTGCTATGCTGAGCTGACCCCAGAGAAGCGATCGCGCTTAGAAGCCCGTCAACGCCATCGCTAACCCGCCCCTGCCGCTCTTCCCAGATTTGCTAAAGCCTCCCCCAATCCAAAATCGCCAGTCCAAAATTCATGTCATCCACCAACCCATCCCTGCAAGCGCTCACCTACGGCCCCACCGATGGCACCGCCGACTGGTGCCTGGTGGCGCTCCACGGCTGGGGGGCCAATGCTGCTGATTTGGTGGGGCTAGCGCCCTATCTGGGCCTAGATGGGATCATGATGGTCTTCCCCGACGCGCCCTGGCCCCATCCCCAAGCGCCGGGAGGCCGCATGTGGTATAGCTTTCCGGCTGGGTATGACTTTCGCCGTCCCCACGATTTTACGGTTCAGGCCGATCTGCAAGCCAGTCAGGAGCGGTTGAGAACATGGCTGCTGAATCTGGCCAAAACAACCCAGATTTCCCTAGAACGCACCATTCTGGCTGGGTTCTCTCAGGGAGGTGCGATGACGCTCGATGTGGGGCCGCAGCTGCCCCTGGCGGGGCAGATTGTGCTTAGTGGCTATCTTCATAGCCCGGCCCAGGTTCCCGTCAGTCCCCGCCCGGTGGTAATGGTCCACGGCACGTTTGACCCCGTGGTGCCGATCGCGCTGGCTGAGCAGGCTAAAGATGCTTTGACGGCTCTGGGCCAGCCTGTAACCTGGCACGAAATGGCGATGGGGCATGAAATTTCGCCTCAGGTAATGGGTTTAATTGCCGGGTTTTGCGAAGATTTGAGGCAGGGCCGCGAGAATACCCTGACCAACCCTTTAGGATAAAGGAAGGTGAACTGACCCCAGACTGTGATGGTCGAGGACCGGCCCCTAGGGGCAATCGCACAGCAGCAGGGCAGATGTCGCTAAGGGGGAAAAGACTATGCTGAGCCTACATGTTTCGCAGCAGGCTGTCTCAGATATGACACCGGATACGGTGGCTGAGCTGGCCCGTCGCCTTGAGACCGACGCCTACGACAACGCCTTTGAGGGGCTGCAAGACTGGCACCTGCTGCGGGCGATCGCGTTTCAGCGGCCCGAGCTGGTGGAGTCCTACGTCTATCTGCTTGACCTCGAACCCTACGACGAGTCGTAGCGGGTCTAGCCCCAATTCCTAGCTGCCTGTCCTGCTCCATAGGGGCGAATGGCGCACGCCCAGCTTGCCTATGGTCAACTGGCGGGGATGAACGGTGTTCGCCCTAAATTGCCTGTAGTTAAATCGAGGTTTCTGCATTCGGGCTGGGCATGACGGACAGGTCTACAACTGTGGAAGCTCGTCGGGTATTGGTGGGCATCAGCGGCGGCATTGCTGCCTACAAGGTGTGCTCCGTGATCTCATCGCTTGCTAAAGCAGGCGTGGCGGTGCGGGTGGTGCTGACTCAGCAGGGGCAGGCCTTTATACCGCCGCTGACGGTGGCTACCCTGTCGCGCCACCCTGCCTACACCGATGAAATGTTCTGGCAGGCCACTCAGGGTCGCCCGCTGCACATTGACCTCGGCGAATGGGCCGAACTGCTGATGATTGCGCCCCTGAGCGCCAATACCCTGGGCAAACTGGCCCACGGCCTGGCCGACAATTTGCTGACCAACACAGTGCTGGCCTCCACCTGCCCGGTACTGCTGGCCCCAGCTATGAATACCGACATGTGGCAGCAGCAGGCAGTGCAGCGCAACTGGCACCAGCTTTTGCAGGACGATCGCTACCACAACCTTGCCCCTGGCAGTGGGGTGCTGGCCTGCGATCGCATTGGCACTGGGCGCATGGCCGAACCGGAGGATATTCTCACCCACATTCACTCGCTGCTGCACAGCGGGGGCAGGCGCGACCTGGCGGGTCAGCATGTTCTAATCAGCACCGGCAGCACCCGCGAACACCTCGACCCGGTGCGCTTTATCGGTAACCCCGCCAGCGGCAAAATGGGCGTAGCTCTGGCCCAGGCGGCTCTGCATCGAGGGGCGACCGTCACCCTCGTTCACGGCCCTCTAAACGACTCCCTCAAGGATCGCCTGGGAGGCGTTCAGGCCGTAGGCGTCACCACCGCAGAGGAGATGCACGGGGCTATGCTCACCCACCTGCCCCAGGCCGATTGGGTGGTGATGGTCGCAGCGGTGGCGGATGTAAAACCGGCTACCCAGGCCGCCACCAAACTTGCCAAGGCCGATCTGCCAGAGTCGCTGCCCCTAGCCCAGGTGCCCGACATTGTGGCCGACCTGGCTCAGCGGCGATCGCCTCAACAGCGCCTGATTGGCTTTGCCGCCCAAACCGGCGATATTGTGCCGCCTGCGCTCGACAAGCTCCAGCGCAAGGGGCTAGATGCGATCGTGGCGAACCCGATCGATGTGGCCGGGAGCGGGTTTGGGGGCGATCGCAACCAGGCGGTTTTGCTGACTAAGGCGGGCGACAAACTCGTCATTCCCCCCTGCACCAAGCTGTCCCTGGCTCACCAGCTCTGGGATGCTCTGCTAAGCGCCGCATTTTAAGACGGCTACCCTGTTCATGCGGCCATCCGTGAACCTCTACAATAGGGGCTGTTCTAAATCTGCTGGTTGCTATGACTGCCACCCCTGCGCCTAACCTGCTCTCTAGCGTAGTTAACCAGGTGCTCGCCATTAAGCCCCTGTGGAATTTTGCCAAAGGACGCGCCCGCCACATGATGGTCACCCGCGCCGAGGCCATTGGCGTGCCCTGGCGAGAGCGAGTTCAGGCGCTGCGCAGTCGCCACATTGCCTCTAATTCCGATGCTGCGCTATCTGCGGGGGAGACGGAGGAACTATCGCCCCTCTGGCAGGCTGAGCTGGAATCGGTGCAAAACCCCAACCTCGTCTACCCCGATTACTACACCACCAGCTTTCACGCCTACGACGAGGGCAACCTGGGCTGGCAACCTGCGATGGAGGTCGAGGTGGCGGCTCAGGCCGTACATGCCAAAATCTGGCCAGAGGCCGGGGCCGCTGGCGACGATCGCCTGCGCCAGAGCTACCACGACGTGCTGACCGCCCAGCTGCCCCAGGCTCCAGAGGCCATTGTCGATATCGGCTGCGGCATTGGCATGAGCACCGAGGCATTCCAAACAACGTTTCCCCAGGCCCGCCTGACCGGGGTCGATCTGTCGCCCTACTTTCTTGCCGTGGCCCAGTATCGGCAGCACGAGCGGCGCGAGAACGGCGAGCCCGCACCGGCTACTCCCATCACCTGGCACCATGCCGCAGGCGAGGCCACCGGGCTGCCGGCGGCTTCCTGTGACCTGGTTTCGGCCTGCTTGATCTTTCACGAACTGCCCCAGTCGGCGGCTGTAGCCATTGTTCACGAGGCGCGTCGGCTGCTGCGCCCCGGTGGGCACCTGGCGATTATGGATATGAACCCGCGATCGCCAGCCATTCAAAACCTGCCGCCCTTTGTCTTTACCCTGCTGAAGAGCACCGAGCCCTATCTAGACGATTACTTCACCCTGGATCTTGAGGCCGCCTTTGCCGCCGCCGGATTTGAGCCACCGACGATAACCTTTAACAGCCCCCGCCATCGCACCTTGATCGCCAGGGCTGTTTAATTCCGCCGTTCACTCACAGCGCTCCGGTACGTCACTGCTGCCAATCAGAGTTACTGTTCACCTTGGCCAATGGTCAACTTGGCATTCTGCACAGGGTGAGTACACTTGAGCCGATGGTGTGGGGCATAATCTGGGCATAAGCTGCCGCGAATTCTCCATTCCATCTGTCCAGAGCTAAGGTCTATGAAAAAAGCTAGTCCCGCCTCGGGGGAAACCCTGGAACGCCTCAAGCTGACGATCTACCTGGTACCTATCTTTGGACTGTTGCCAGCGGCCTACAGCCTGTGGCAGAAACAAGGTAGTCGTCAGGAACTGGCCGTCAGTCGGTTGGTGGTGACCCTGGCCTTAACCTGGGTTGTTACCTACGGTTTGCTGAGCGCGGGCAGCCATCTGGCCCCAGGGCTTTCGCTGCGGCTGCTGATTACCAATACCCTGGTGACGACGGGCTATACCCTCACGAACCTGGTGCTCATGGTGCGTCTACTCCAGGGAAAATCGGTTAACCTGCCTGGGTTCAGTCGATTGAGCAGGCGGTTGCCCTAGGGCCGTGTTCCTGTGGAACCCCACTCAGGCGTTGGGTTGATCTAGGGGCGATCGCTGGATAATCGCGCTTTTCACGTAATTTTCTCGATGCTGGCTTAGATTACGTAGGTCGGTTTTCTAAATTGCTGCTACTATGCAGCTAAAAATTTTGCAGGCTCTTGCGCCACTGGGCGAGCCTGTAAGCTTCACAGCGTTCACTTCTATCGCCCTCTGAGGTCCCTGGTGTCCAAACGTAACCCGCAACATCTCAAAGCCCATTCATCCCAGGGTCATCCTCACAAAAAGCCGACTCAAAAGCGGCGGCGCATTCCACGCATGCTGGGTGTCGGTATTGCCCTGGCTGGCGTTGCGGCGGTCTCTGGCGTAGCGGGCGCGTTCCTGGCGGTTTCCCTGTCGGCGGCCCCGCTACAGCAGCAGCAGCTCAGTGCTGACGAAGCTGGGGCATTTAGCCAGGAGACGCCCATTTCATCGAGCGGTAGCCTGCGTTTGCCGCGCCTGACCCGTCCGGTCAACATTCTGGTGTTGGGCGTTAAGGTACTGACCACCGATGTCAATGACGTGCCACCCGAGCTGCAAGACCTGGGCTACCACGCCCTGGTGAACTCCTTTGATGGCCTGTCAGACTCCATGCTGCTGCTGCGGTTTAACCCCCAGACTGAGCAGCTGGTGGTGCTGTCGCTGCCCAGAGACACCCGTACCTACGTGCGCGGTCGGCTGACCAAGCTCAACGAGGCCAACCGCGATGGTGGCCCGGCCCTGGCGGCAGAGTCGGTGAGCGACCTGCTGGGCGGGGTAGCGATCGATCGCTACGTGCGCATCAATGTGCAGGGGGTCGAAAAGCTGATCGATGCCCTGGGCGGGGTGACGGTCAACGTGCCCCAGGACATGAAGTACCAGGACGACAGCCAGCACCTCTATATCAACCTCAAGGCGGGCGAACAAACCCTGGACGGCGACAAAGCGCTCCAGTTTTTGCGCTTCCGCTACGACTCTCAGGGCGATATTGGCCGCGTTCAGCGCCAGCAAATGTTTATGCGCGCCCTGGCCGAGCAGGCCCTCAACCCGGCCACCATTACCCGATTGCCCAAGATTCTCTCGGTAGTGCAGTCTAACGTCGATACCAATCTCACCGTCGAGGAGCTGCTGGCCCTGGTGGGCTACGGTGCGCAGATCAATCGCTCCAACGTGCAAATGCTGATGCTGCCCGGCACCTTTAGCCGCCCTCAAGACTATCAGGCGAGCTACTGGCTACCCAGCTACAACGACATCGACGGCATGGTTGATCAATACTTCGGGTTTGGCACCCAGACCGTGACCACCACTAGCGACCCCAGCCGCGTGCGGGTGGCGATTCAAGACAGTACTGACAACCCGGTGGCGGTGCAGGCCCTCACCAATGCCCTGCGCGAAAGCGGCTACTCCAACGTGTTTGTCGATAAATCTCTCAACGATCCGCTGCCGATTAGCCGCATTGTGGCTCAGCGAGGCGACGGCGCCACCGCCGAAATGGTGCATCGATTTTTGGGTATTGGGGAAGTGCGAGTCGAAAGCACGGGCGCCCTCAACTCCGATATCACCATTCAGCTGGGGCAAGACTGGAACCAGGGCTTAGGCGAGTCGCTGTAGCCAACCCCAGGTTTTGACACCCTACGGATTTGAGAACGCTACCCAAGGGCGTAGACTGGCTGGGTAGCGATCGCATTGGACTAACCTCTATGGCGCAGTGGGTTTGGGGCGCAGCCGCCCTCGCCGGGCTCAGCACCGTCAGCATCACCACGCTGGCCAGTGCCCAATCATCCCTTCAGGTGGTATACCCCCCAAACGACCACCAGACTACGGCAGCACAGATCTTTTTCATTGGCACGGGCGCACCCGACCAGCCGGTATTGCTGAACGGTGAAGCGATCGAAAATCGCAGTGAGGCCGGTCACTTTGCCCCCTCGCGGCCCCTCGCCCC
>PYER01000538.1 GCA_003017855.1 filamentous cyanobacterium CCT1 | reverse complement strand
GTGCAGTACCTGTCCATTTAGCCGCACTTCCCCTTGGGTCAGGGGAAGCGTACCCGCTAGCGCCTCGGCCAAGATGCTCTGGCCGTTCCCAGCGACGCCTGCCACCCCTAGAATTTCCCCAGGGGAGAGCGTGAGCTGGATATTCTTCAGGGCCAGGGAGCTACCCGCCGAGAGGTTGCACAGTTCCAGCTTGGGAGTTGCCGTCGGGGGCGAAATCACCGTTAGGGTAGAAGATACCGCCTCTCCCATCATGAGATGCACCAGGTCCGCTGTGGTTCTAGCCTTAGCCGAGCTGACATCGACTACTTGTCCCTTCCTCATCACCGCAATGTGATCGGCGCAGGCAAAGACATCAGCGAGCTTATGGGTAATTAAAACCACAGCGTGGCCCTGCTCGGCAAGCTGACGCACCAACTGCCAGAACTGCTGAGTTTCCAGCGGCGTCAATACGGATGTGGGTTCATCTAAGATGACCACTCTGGCCTGGGCATCGAGCACTTTTACCAACTCCAGCAGCTGCTTTTCCCCGATGCTTAGATCTCGCACGAGCGTTTGAGGGTGAATCGATGGCCCAAGGGTCTTTAGGCAGGAGTTGGCTTTGACCCAGGTTTGGCGATCGCCCCACTGCCAGCGAGGGGCTTGAGCTGAGGCCAGTAGCAGGTTCTCAGCAACGGTGAGGTTTTCAATCAGACTGAACTGCTGAAATACCATACCGATGCCCAGCCCCATGGCGGTTTGGGGCGAGTCGATAGTAACCGGGCGATCGTCGAGGGTAATTGTGCCGGCATCCGCCTGGTAGAAGCCGTAGAGGATTTTCATCAAGGTACTTTTGCCCGCCCCATTTTCACCCAGCAAAGCCAGGACTTCCCCGGATCGAATATCTAAATCAACCCGGTCATTGGCTACAAGATGGCCAAAGCGTTTGGATATATTGCGCAGATGAACAGCCATACTGCTAGGCGGGACGACGGGCAACACAGTCAACTTCGACCCGGGGGCCGCGCACTAGGCTGGAAACCCCTACGCAGGTACGGGCCGGTAGGCTACCTTCAGGGAAATAGGATTTGTACACCTGGTTGAACTGGGCAAAGTCTTCTTCGAGATGGGTCAGATAGACCCCCACTCGCACCACGTGCTCAAGGCCCAAGCCCAACTCGCTGAGTACCGTTTTGAGATGCTGCAAGACCAGATGGGTTTGAGCCTCGATGCCGTCTGGAATTGAGGCGGTTGGATCACCGGGATCGAGAGGGGTTTGGCCAGTAAGGAAGACCCAGCCGTCGATTTCAGCGGCATGGCAAAAAGGGCCGGTGGGAGTGGGCGCTCCGTCCACCATGTGAAAAGTCGGGGTTGTCATAGCGGTGCTGTGATGAATATCGAGATGGATTTTAAAGTTGAGCGAGGGCCGTTAGCAGATCGGCTGACTGGGTGATAAAGCCGTAGAGGAGCTTGACGTTGTAAAGGGATGATTCGATGCAGAAATCCGGAGAGGTGGTGGCGGAACAGTCCTGCACCAGAATGCAGTCGTATCCCAGGAATGTTGCATCTTGAAACGTAGACAGGACGCACTGATCCATATTCACGCCCCCCATCAATAGGGTCGTAATCCCCAGATTACGCAGAATGCTATCCAGTTCGGTATCCCAAAACCCGCTAAACCGATGCTTGGTAACCTGAATGTCCCGATCGCCAGGATTCAGCTCATCGACGATCGCCGCCCCCCAATCTCCTTTACGCAACACGTGTGACTGATGGGCAGGCGTCAATTCGTTGAGCCCGACCCGTTCGCCTTTGGGACTGTGGGCATGCAGCACCGAGGGGGCAATGTTGAGCAGATCGGGACGGACACCCCAGTTGAGCCAGATAATCGGGATATGGCTAGCGCGAAACTTGGGCACCAGCTGGCTTAGGGGCTCAATCGGGGTGCGATCAAGCCTGTAGTCAACCCCGATGACATCTAACCAGCCGCCCTGAGTGCAAAAATCATTCTGCATATCGACCACTAGCAGGGCGGTTTTAGAGGCATCCACCACAATCGTTTGGGGATCGGCCTTGACCCGCAT
>PYER01000537.1 GCA_003017855.1 filamentous cyanobacterium CCT1 | reverse complement strand
CCCCGCCGCAATTCGCAGGGCATCCTGCACCGCCTGGAGGGGCTGGCCGTCCATCGAACCGCTAGTGTCGATCACCATTTCCATATAGACAGTACGGCCCGCGTCTTTGCGGAGTTTCCAGTTAGATTGAGCCGCCAGCAGCACCTCCCCGGAAGGCACGGGGGGCGTTTTGGCCGTCTTCAGGTAGTCCGTTTCGACGAACCCCTGCTGCTCCGCTAGGGTCTGCATTTCGCTAGTGGTGGCGAACTGGGCGAAGCGCTCCAGGGCCGCCTGCTGGGCCGGTGAGTTCCAGGCAAAGCCCACCATGGGGTTGTTGTGGGGAATGCCGAAAGGAATGAATTCGGTGTCTTCGAAACCGGGGACTTCCTTCAGGCTGAGGTAGTTTTGATACTCCAGAGGGAACGCCTGGAGCTTATCCTGATCCCGCAGAAACAGCTCTTGCAAATCGAGGGTGGTGGGGGTGGTGATCAGCACCTGGGACTGGAACTGCTCGAATACTGAGTTCACCTGGGGGGTTTGCAGTTCGCTCACCGTCAGCTCACCGCCGTACTCCTGTGGGCCTGCCGCCCGCCAATATAGGGTGTAGAGCAGGTTTAGGGCTGTTGAGCTGGAGTAGGGGTTGGGATAGGCCACGCTGATTTGACCAGAGGCGATCGCATTCAGCAGCCGTTCAAAATTTACTTCCCCCGACTCAGCGAGCTGGTCATAGACAGCACCGGGCAGCACCCAGCCTGCCGTGTTGGGCGCTAGGCGATCGACCACGGGCACCGTATTCACCCCCTGGGACTGCACCATCGCCACCCAGAGATCGTTGGAGGGGCTGTAGCCATTGGGCTGGGCGGTTCCCGCCTGGAGCAGTCGAGCGGCGGTACCAGAGGCAATCTGGCGGATGCCGACCTGAATGGTTTCCCCGGAAGGCAGGGTTTCATTCTGGGCGTTAAAGGCGTCGGCCACCTCCACCAGCCAGCGTTCATTTTGGCGATCAATATTAGCCTTTTCGGAGGAGCTAAAAATTTCGATGTAGACCTGGTTGCCGCCAGAACCGGGCTGAGCGGCATATAGGGGAAACTGCTCTACCGGCGGCAGCGGTTCTTCGACGGCATCCACGGTG
The DNA here is from genome assembly GCA_003017855.1 of filamentous cyanobacterium CCT1. Classification (GTDB taxonomy): domain Bacteria; phylum Cyanobacteriota; class Cyanobacteriia; order Phormidesmidales; family Phormidesmidaceae; genus Nodosilinea. Next base: position 953 of record PYER01000537.1, on the reverse strand, counting down.
TATCGAGCCGCCACTTCGTCCGCCACGAGACTGGAGCCCACGTCAATCCGGGGCATGATGGACGACTCGAGAGCGCTGCGGGCTGACTCCACAGAATCCACCCCAGCGACGGAGGACAGAGGATTGCCGTCACCACAGCTCCCTAGCAGTGCCAAACAGAGTCCTAACAGAAAGGCGGCGAGGAGCCGGTAGCGGCGGGAGCTAAATATTTTCATCCTTTTGATTCAGAGTCAATGTCATTGAGAATTTGGCGATTGGCCGCCACCAGGGTTTGCAGCCGCTGGGGCAGGGCCTTGTCGGCGGACTGCCCCGAATCCAGAGCCGACAGCGCCACCTGATCCTGTAGCTGCTGAAGCTGGGCGTGGGTCGCTGCCATGCGATCGCAGCTTGCCCGCAGACGCTTCTGGGCTAACGCCTGGTAGGCAGGAGTCTCGATATGGTCGAGCACCTGGAGGGCTTCGGCCACCTGCCGGGCCAGGTCTAAGACGGTGTGGAGGGCTTCGAGCAAATCTGCCCGCATCAGAGGATCACGATCGCAGATCCGCTCCGCAAACCGCTGGGCATCTTCGGCCCAGGTCCGCACCTGAGGCCAGGGCTTTTGGCGAGGCTGGGGCACCTTCTGGGCAAGGGTATCCAGTTCTTGCTGAAGGACTTGTCCATTCAGTAAATCCCCTGCCACGAGCACCGATGGAGTGCTACGAAACCCAGTCATCCACGTGAACAGCATGATGGCCGCGATCGTCCCGCCCCCTATCCACACCCAGGGCCGCCAACCAGCTAACCCCACTAATAGGGCAAACCCTAAACCGATGCCGACAAGCAGCAGATAGGTTTGAGGTTGCCGGAGTAAAACAGCCCAGCCCATAGTCTTCTGACAGTTCATCCTCCCACTTTAGCCCAGCGGTTGATGCCATCGAGCATCAGTGACCCACTGAATCATCTGACGAAAAAGT
>PYER01000210.1 GCA_003017855.1 filamentous cyanobacterium CCT1 | reverse complement strand
GGGCTGTGCGATCGCAGCCTCTCTCTACCAAACCTGGGGCCAGCCGGAGCTGCTGAGGGCAGTCGAAGCGCTGCTGGAGCAAAAGCTTCAGCAGGACAGAGATACTTGGCTCTGAGTCAGAACCGCGCTCGGCTCGCCCGCCTCAGCTAGCAAAAAAAGTCAGCGTAGGCGCTGCTGGGGTGACTTAGCTGTGGTCCCTGACCATAGGCTCGCTGAATGTTGTCGAGGGTCATGACGGCGGCGGGGGTGTTGTTGGCAAGCAGGCGGCGGTTGAGCAGCAGCAGGCGATCGTAGCGGTGCAGCGCGTCGCCCCACTCGTGGCTGCACACCATCAGGGTTTTGCCCTCGGCCTGCAGCTCGGCGAAAATGCCCAGCATAAGGGCCTCAGTTTTTTTGTCGATGCCGGTGAAGGGTTCGTCTAACAGGAGCAGGTCGGCGCCCTGGGCCAGGGCGCGGGCCAGAAACACGCGCTGCTGCTGGCCGCCGGAAAGCTGGCCGATGGGGCGATCGCACAGGTGTAGCATATCCACCCGCTCCAGGGCGACGGTAACGCGCTGTTTGGCGCTTTGACTGGGGCGACGAAACCAGCCCGCCAGGGCTGACTGGGCCATCATCGCCACCTGCCCGGCGGTGATCGGGTAGTCCCAGTCGATGCGCGATCGCTGAGGAACGTAGGCGATCGACTGCCGCCGTCGCCGCAGCGGTACGCCCTGAAACAGCACCTGCCCTCGACTGGGCACCAGCCCCAGCATGGCCTGAATGAGGGTGCTCTTGCCAGCCCCGTTAGGGCCAATCAACCCCACCAGTTCCCCTGCCCCCAGCGTCAGCGAAACATCCTCCAGGGCCGTGACACCCCGGTAGTTGACAGACAGGTTTTGAACCTCTAGCATGGCACCCATGAAATGATAACTATTATCACTATCATCATAGTGGAGTTGACCATTTCTGGCTAATTTCGGGAGTAAAAAGTGATGCTTTTAAACACAGGGACGGCGGTGGCTCGCTGGCCTGGGCGCCTGGGACTGGTGCTCGTGCTGGGCCTGATTGGCTGCAGTGGTGACGACGCTGCCGTCACATCGCCCAATGGAGAAGCTGCGGTGGCTCCGGCCGACGCCCCTGTCGTGGTGGCAACCACCAGCGTGATCTGCGATTTGACAGAGCAGATTGCTGAGACAACGGTGGCACTCACCTGCCTGCTAGAGCCCGGAGTTGACCCCCACACCTATCAGGTCAAGCCCTCCGATCGTCAGGCGATTGAGCAGGCCGATCTCATTCTCTACGACGGCTACGATGCTGCTCCTAGCCTGATTGCCCTGGTCCAAGACAGCGCGACCGGCGCTGAGCGGTTGGCGGTCTATGAGGCGGCGGTGCCCAATCCGCTCATGGGTGCGGCCCATGACCACGACCACGGGGCCGCAGCGACCCACGCCGACGGGGAGGATCACAGTCATGATCATGGTCATGGTCGTGGTCATGATCACGGGGCCGAGGCCGCCCACGACCATGACCACGACCATGGGGATGGCCAGGGCGCTACGGCGGAGCTAGTGCCTGATCCGCACGTCTGGCACAACGCCACCCACAACGCCGCTATGGTAACCGTCATTGCTGAAGCGCTGGCCCAGGTTAACCCCGACCAGGCCACGTTCTACACCGAGAATGCCGATCGCCTGGCCAGCCAGTTTGCCGACATCGATGCCTGGATTCAAACCCAGGTGGCAACGGTGCCAGCCGACCAGCGCCAGCTGGTGACCACCCATGAGGCGTTTGGCTACTTCGCCGATGCCTACGGCTTTGAGGTCAAAGGGGCGCTCAGCGGTCTATCTACCGACGAAAAACCCACCCCTGGGGCGCTGACGGCCCTGGTCGATCAGGTAAAAGAAGCGCAGGTACCCGCCATTTTTGCCGAAAACACCACCAACCCGCAGCTGATCGAATCGGTGGCCAAAGATGCTGGCGTGACGGTGCCCGAGCAGCCCCTGTATGTCGAAGGCCCCGGCGAGCCGGGTAGCGAGGCCGAAACCGTTCAGGCGATGCTGGTGGCCAACACCTGCACGGTGGTAGAGGCTCTGGGGGGCAGCTGCGATCGCGGCAGTGCGCAGCTATAGGCCAGTGGGTTTAACCTCATCGGCCATCACGGCTGGGCGATCGTGCCCGTGACGGCCCACCGTAAGACATTGTTACGGTCAGCGAAATTGGGCTGACCGACTTTTTATAATGGAGGTGTAGCCGAACGCCGCTGGCCTGGCTCCTCCACTGTCTCTAGCGCTGAATTCTCAGAGAGCCTAAAACGCGGGCCTGTACTCCAGGAGATTCACCGCCATGTTTAAGAAAATTTTGGTCGCTCTCGACAACTCGACCCATCGCCCAGCCGTCTTCGAAAAAGCGCTTGACTTAGCCAGCGCTACCGGGGCCGAACTCATGCTGTGCCACGTGCTCTCCGCTTACGAAGAAGGCAGCCCCGGCATTCCTATTCGGTCGTACCAGGCCTACTACCCGGTGCTCGAAGACTCGACCTGGCGGCTGTACCAAAAGCGCTGGGAAGAATTTGAGGCCCAGGGTATTGCCCAACTACGCCAAGAGCTAGAAACGGCCCGCAGCGCTGGGGTAAGCGCTGAGTTTACCCAGGTAGCCGGTGAACCCGCCGCCATGATTTGCAGCGTGGCTAACTCGTGGCAGGCTGATTTGATCATGGTGGGTAGTCACGGTCGCCGGGGTCTCAGCGAGCTGCTGCTGGGCAGCGTCAGCAATTACGTTATGCACCACGCTGAGTGCTCGGTGCTGGTGGTGCACGGCACTTCAGACCCAATGGCTACCTCTGCCCCCGCAGTGGCCAGCGCCACGGTCTGAGCCCTACCGATAGCTTCTAACTCGCTTATCGGGCTGCTGTTTGCTCACCCAGGCAACAAACCGCTGTAGCCTGGGTTCGGCTTGCAAACGGTCTAGAGTGTTCAACTCACGGGCCAGGGTGTGGTTGTCGAACAGGGTGTGAATGTGTTTGTGGCAGGGGCGGCACAGCAGCACCGTGTCGCTGGGGGGTAGCTTGCGCCGTCGGGTGTACTGGCGCGGCACCAGGTGATGTTCGGTTAGCTCGGTGGGACGGTGGCACAGCTGGCAAGGCATAGAGAATTGTCTACAAAAGGCTCTTTTATTCTCGCGAATTGAGCAAAATAAATGGCCCCTGGCTGACGGGCCAGGGACCAAAAATCAAGCTATTCAGAGTAATGCGTTATGGGCGGTAAGCGATGAGCCTGATCGGCCAGCAAAATACAATCCAGTAAGAGCCTGCAGCCTTAGGCCTTACGGGAGTAGTACTCAACCACCAGCAGCTCATTGATGTTGAGGGCCACCCACTCGCGCTCGATGATGCCAGTGACCCTGGCGGTCAGCTTGGCTTTGTCGAGGTCGAGGTGAGCGGGCACGTTGGCCAGACCAGGAAACTCCAGGTTGGCTTCGACTAGTTTTTTAGAGGCATCGCGATCGCGCACGGTGATCACGTCGCCAGGACGGCACTGGTAGCTCGGAATCGAGACCACGCGGCCGTTGACGCAGATGTGGCCGTGGTTGACCACCTGCCGGGCCGAAGGAATGGTCGGCCCAAACCCAAGGCGAAAGACGGTATTGTCGAGCCGCATCTCAAGCAGCTGAAGAATGACCAAACCGGTCGAACCACCGGCACGACGGGCTTTCTTCACGTAGCGCAGCAGCTGCTTTTCAGTCAGGCCGTAGTTGAAGCGCAGCTTCTGCTTTTCTTCTAGCCGCACCGCGTACTCAGACTTTTTCTTGCGGTCTTGGCCGTGCTGCCCAGGCGGATAAGCCTTGCGGGGGGATTTGCGGGACAGACCCGGTAGCTCACCCAAGCGGCGTACAACCCGCAGGCGAGCGCCTCTGTATCGCGCCATAAACGTTTACTCTCCGAACAATTTCCAAAGATTCTAATCTTAGCGTCAATACGCACAACAGACAACAACCCAGCGCAGAAATGAGCAATCCACCGTTCTCGATGCCGAGCTTCTCGCTAAATTTAACTGCACCGATACCCTAGAGCATCGGTGCAGTGGTTAAGTAACAGCCCTACCCTGGTGCCCTAGCTCAGCCTGGGCACCCTGCTTTTGCGGCTCCGCCGCTCATTTTAGGAGGCAGAGCCTCCGATGGGCATTCCAAAGCAGAGCATTGGAACGAGGGACGGGGAACATTGAACTAGCGTGCTAAGTGTTACAGCTGCGCTGTTTACGCGACAACCTCCCGCAGGTGATCGGCCAGGCGAATCGCGAGGGCAGCCAGAGTCAGGGTGGGGTTGGCCGCTGGCGATGATGGGAACACCGACAGATCGCAGGCGTAGAGGTTGTCGTAGGCCAAAAACTTAAGGTTCGTGTCCACTACTCCGTCATTAAGCGACTGGCCATCCTCAGTTTCGCCGCTCATCCGCAGGCTGCCGACTTCGTGGGCCACCCCGCCCAGACCTGCGCCCTTGAGGCTGAGGTCGTTGTTGACCAGGGGTTGCCCGCCCAGGGCGGCAATTAGCTGATCTTTAATGGCGCTCATTTCGCCGTAGTACTGGCCGCCGAGGGGGCTGGGCTGCATTTGCACAACGGGTTTGGCGTAGGCGGGGCCAAACTGCTGCACAGTGTTGGCTTCAATCAGCGGGGCATCCATCAGAAATACAATTTCGCAGAGCATGACGTTGCCTTTTTCGCGGCGGTGGCGATCGAGCAGGTCGAGATCGACATAGCGGCCCTGGTTAAAGTCGGCCCCAAACTCCAGCACGATGTTGTAAGGCCGGGTGGTGCCGTCATTGGGCTGAAGCAGCACTTTACTGGTGCTGTTGGGGTCGTAGAGGTCGGCGGTGACGGGCAGAGCAAAGTGGGTGAAGTAGATGGGGTGGTCGGTAATGCCGACGCCAATTTTGTCGGTGGGGTCAGCCAGGCCGCTGAGCTGAGCAATTTTAGCGCTCTCGACGGTGCCCGCCGCCAGCACCACTGCCTTGGCCTGGTAGCTGCGCTCCTGCTGGGCGATCAGGTCGTAGGCTACCACGCGGGTAGCTCGGTTGCCTTGGGTTTCGACCCGGCTGACGGGGTGGTTGAGGTTGATGAACAGGTGCTGGTTACCCTGGGGGCCGTTGGTCAGCATCGACTCGGTGAGCAGGTCGACGGTGGAGAACATGCCGGTGGGCACCGTGCTGAGGTCTTGAGGGTTGGAGTACTGCACCGCCATCGGGGCATCGAAGGCGGTGAACTCGGCCAGGTTTTGGCGCAAAAACTGCTTCACGCGGCGGCGGTAAGGGGTGGGGGGCAGGGGTACGCGGTTCATCAGGTCTTCGGCCTGCTGGTATCCGCCGCCTTCCAGAAACCAGCGCAGGCTGCGGGGCCAGCGATCGAGTTCCCACCAGGCCATCCGGGGAATCAGGCCGCCCCAGAAGAGCGATTTGCCGCCCAGGTTAAAGGCCTGACCACCGTCGAAGGCGGAGCCAAAGCCGTTGGCAAAGTTCTGTACTTTGAAGCGTTCGTAGAGGTTCCAAACGTGTTTGTCGAACTGGCCGACGCGGTGCTGGCGCGGCAGGTTGGCGGTGTGGGTGGGGAACAGGTAGCTGCCCGCCTCCAGCACCAGCACATCCAGATCCAGGTCAGAGAGTTGGTCGGCCAGAATGCCGCCGCCGATGCCGGAGCCGACCACAATCACGTCGTAAAGCCGGTTTTCGTCGAGGTTGGGCGGAAAGAACTCTTGCTGGATATTGGTGTTTTCGACCACGACCTCGGTCATGGGCGGAAAGGTGACGGCAGGGGCCTGGTAGAGGTAGTCGCCGCCGGAGACGGGCTGCAGAAACAGGTCGGGGCCGTTTTGCCAGTAGGTGCGCTCCAGCACAAACTTAAAGGTGAAGCCGCCGCCGTAGCGGGCAGCGGGCAGCTCGAAGCGCCAGGCCCCGTTTTCGTAGAGGCCGGGGATGTCTTTGGCCCAGTTGTCGAGGTTGGTGCGGATGGTGATCTGGCGATCGGGGCGGTAGTCGGCGGTGGCGAAGCGAAGGGTAAACATGGTGGCTCTCCTGGGGTGTCGCTTTAACCTCCAGTGGGGATCAACTGGGCTCCGGACAGAGACTTGTGATCGTGATCAGCGGGGCTGCGATCGCCAGAGCTGTCTTCCCTTTTGTTGACCTGTCCCCTGAGCCGAGTCGTTGGCGAAGCCGCCCTAAAGGAGCTAGGGGACAGTAGTGACGCTCAGGGCACAGGAATGAATTGACAGGGGCGAGGAAACCTCCATACTGAGAGTCATAGAACGTGCTGCCCCCGTATTTTCCCAAGTCGCCATGATTGCCACCAGCGATACCCACGTTTACCCTGTGATCTGGCAAGACGACCACCTGGTGCTGATTGACCAGAGGCAGCTGCCGGAGCGCTACAACATTGTGTCGATTCACCGCTGCGACGACGTGGTGCGATCGCTGCGTTCGGGCATAGTCCAGGGCGGCTCGGCCATGGGGATTGCGGCGGCCTACGGCCTGTACCTGGGGGCCACCGAAATTCACACCGACGACCCCACCGCCTTTTGGGAGCGAATTGAAGCGATCGGCGACCAGTTTAAGCAGACCCGGCCCGACAAGGCCCATCTGCAGTGGGCCGTCGATACCATGCTGCGGGTGGTGCACCACTCCAGCGCCTCCATAGAAGAGGTGAGGGCGCAGCTACTGGCCCAGGCCCAGGCCATCCAGGCCGAAGATTTTCGCCTCTGTCACGCGATCGGTGACTATGGGATTGACGTACTGCCGCAGCACCCGACTAAGCTGACGGTGCTCACCCACTGCAACCACGGAGCGCTGGCCACCTCGGGCTACGGTACGTCGCTGGGCATTATGCGATCGCTGTGGAAAGCGGGCCGACTAGAGCGGGTCTATGCCGCTGAAACTCGCCCCACCTTTCAGGGGTCGCGGCTGACCGCCTGGGAATGCGTGCAGGAGGGCATTCCGGTGACGGTGATTACCGACAGCATGGCGGCCCACTGCATGCAGCGGGGACTCATTCACGCCGTGCTGGCCGGGGCCGATCGCATTGCGGCCAACGGCGACACGATCAGCAAAATCGGCACCTACAGCCTGGCTCTGGTGGCTCAGGCCCACGGCATTCCCTTTGTGGTGGCGGCCCCGGTATCGACCGTCGACTTTGCGGTGGCAACGGGGGAGGGCATGGCGATCGCCGAGCATGCCCCCGAGGAAATTTATCAGCTGGGCGACTCCCAAAGCGCAATTCAGGGAGGCCAGCGGGTGACTTCTCCCAACGGGGCCGAGTTCTATAACCCCGCCTCTGATGTCACTCCGGCCCGCCTGATCACCGCGATCGTGACCGAGCGGGGGGCCTTTTCTCCACACCAGCTGGGCGAGCTGCAGGCGAAGTAACAAACTCAGACCATTGATTTTTCTAGAGCAAATGCCGCTCCTTTGCGCCACATCATTATGATTAGGAGGATCGCTGCCCCCAAATCTCCGTTTCAATAGCCCCAGCCATGCCTACCCTGCGCCCCCCAGCCCCTGTCTCCAGGTATTTGCTGACGGTTTTTGCCGTAACCGCCGCTGTAATTGGGGTAAGGTTTTTGGTCACCTGGGCCGCCGAGGTATTTTTGCACCCCATTCCCATTTTGGGTGGCTGGCTCAAAAGCCTCGAAATTATTGAGCTGAGCGTCATTGTGCTGTTTGCGGTGCTGGGCTTTGGGCTGGGTAGCGCTACCCACCATCTCCCGGCTAAAACCTCACTGGGGCTGAAGTCAATTGCCCTGCTGGTGGCCCTGCCGCTGGTCTTCTTTAGCAGCTACTGGCTGCGGCACCAGCTGTGGCTCAGCCAGCTCACCGCCGAGTCGACCCTGACCCGCCAGCAAATTACCGCCCTGGCCAACCAGGCCCTCAGCCGCGAGGGAGGTGGCCAAGGGTTTTGGGGGTACTACACCACCACTACCCGCATGCCCATTCTGCCCGCCACCGTGGACGAGCTGGAGCGCATGGCCGAAGACCAGAAGTGGTTTCGCTCCGAGCTAACCCGCTTCAGCGGCATTGAGCCCGGCGTGTTCTCAATGATTTTTGATGGTGCTGGCTGGGGCATTCGCCTGTTTTACATGGCCTTGGCCTTTTTGACTGGGGTGATCTACTTCTTTAAGGGGCTGGCCGAGGCCGACGCGGCCCGGCTCCGCAGGCTGGCCCAGGGCACTGCGGTAAAGCGATGACATCCCTGAGCGCTGTGGTGCTCGCCGGAGGCCGCAGCTCTCGCATGGGCCACGACAAGGCGCTGATTTCGCTAGGTACCGAGACGCTCATTCAGCGCACCTGTCGAGTGGCGATCGCCTGTGCCGATGCGGTGTACGTGGTGACGCCCTGGGGCGATCGCTACCGCTCCTTGCTGTCGCCCGAGGTGCAGTTTATCGTCGAGCGGCCAGACCCGAGCGAAACCTGCCAGGGGCCGCTGGTGGCGCTGGCGCAGGCGCTGACCTGGCTCCGATCGCAGCCCGAGCATAACCCCGAATGGGTACTGGTGCTGGCCTGCGACATGCCCAACCTGTCGGCGGCAGCCCTGAGCACCTGGCGCAGCGAACTCGCCAGCATTTCCCTGCCCTACCTGGCCTACCTGCCCCAGCGCCAGCACCGTTGGGAGCCGCTGTGTGGGTTTTACCGCACGGCGGCGCTGGAGTCGCTGCGGCAGTACGCGATCGCATCCCAAAAGCGATCGCTGCAGGGCTGGCTCAACCAGCACCCGGTGATGCCCATACCGTTAGTAGATGAAGCCCTGCTGGCCAACCTCAACACCCCCGCTGAGCTGCAGCAGTGGCAGCAAACGGCAAAGCCATCGATCTAGCCTGCTACCAAAGCCGACTTGGTAGCCCCAGTTTTCACCAGGCAGCTTGCGTAGGGGCAAACGGTGTTTGCCCAGCCCAACCGGAGGGTAGGCAGAGCGGATCCAGTATGAGAGTCAAATCCTTTAGGGTCGATCGGGCCGTGTTGGCAGGCCGCCACTGGCTCTAACCGTCCGCTTCAGGCGCAGAGTTCGTCGGACCGGCTTCGGGTGCGGCATCAGGCTCTGCATTCGTTGCCTCATCGACGGCTGGGTCCGGCGCCTGGGGTGCGTTACTGGGCCACGGAATGCGCGGGTCGGCGGCAATCAGGCGAGCCACTTCCCGTGCCCCGTAGCGGTTGACGTGGCTGGGGTCGGCAAACAGGTGCGACTGCCAGCGCCATTCTTCCAGCAAATCGACCAGGGTGAGGGTGCCCTGGTTGGCTCTGTCCTGTAAAAATCGCTGAAACTGGCGTTCGTAGCCCAGCCGCACCCCGTCGAGATAGTCGCTGCTGAGGGGCAGGTTCACAAACACCAGGGGGATGTTTTCGCTCCTGAGAAACTGGGTCAGGGCATCAAAGGAGACCGTCTGCACACCTTCCAGGCGAAAGGGGCGATAGGCGTTGTCGTATACCCCCCGCACCCGAGGAAAACTGCGGTAATAAACCCCTGGGTTGAACTGGTCGTTGACGGCGAGAAAGCCCTGGGCATTGATGGGGCTGGGGGGAACCGTGCCATGCTCAGGTTCTGAGGTCTCGGCTGGCGCAGTGGCCTCAGCGTCGGAACCCGAGTCGGCCCTGGTGGCCTCGGTTAAGGTCGCTGGGGCAGGCGATTTTTCGCGAGCTTGTAGGGTCAACGCGGCCCCATCGCGAACGGCGGCATAGCCTGGGGAAGCGAGAATTTCGGCAAAGGTGCGATCGAAGCGACCGCTGTTGAAGGCGCGGGACCCCTCGGCCCAGATCACCAGGCGGGGGTGCAGGTCGGGGGCCAACAGCTGCCGCGTCAAAAAGCTCACTACCTGGGCAGTGGCTCCGTTAACGCTGAAGTTGTAGACCCGCAGGCCGGGGTGGCCCTGCACGGCCAGCGCCTGCTGCAGCACCTGCGGATCGACCCCCTGTAGCGCTCGCGAGCTGCCGACAATCAGCACATCCGGCGGCCCCTGGGCTGCCACATAGGCGCGGTACAGGCTGACCTGCTCGTCGAGCACATCGCTGCCCAGGGCCGGAAACGCGCGGGGCAACCCCTGCTGCGCCGCCTGCTGCTGGGCCAGGTAGAGATTGCGCTGGTACTCGCGCGCCTTGCGCTGGCTAAACACTTGGCGCGGGTCATCGGTAGGCAGATCCTGAATTAAGGCGATCGCCCGACCCCAGCTCCCGGCCACCTGATGCCACTGGGCCGCGGTAGTGGCGGTGGCAGCCAGCTGGGCGGCCTGGCTGGCTTCGCCAACCGCCTGGTGCCAGGGGTCACTGCCCGCCATCGGGGCCGCGATCGCCGCGTTCGTCGGACTGGTACTGGTGGGCAGGGGGCTAGAACGTCCGGCGCAGCAGGTGAGCAAAACGCCCAACATTAGCGATGCCGTTAGCCCACCCCGAGAGGTGAGGAGATAAGTCATGGCAGTAATCAGGGCGCGGGTAATAAAGAGTTCTGGCTGAAGCCGGTTAGTTTGTGACGATACGCCCCAGCTACAGTCTAGAAAATTGCGCTGCCAGGTTGCGGAACCAACCAGCGCTGGAGCCCACCGTTAGGACGCTGTCTTTCAAGGGCTGCGATCGCCGGTTGCATCGCCAGAGCGCATCGCACCGAGCAGGCCCGATGAAAAGCAGGCCGACCTCCTGTTTCCTTGAATATGTTGAGCGAAAGCAAAGATAATGGGCCGCCAGCGGGCGATCGCTTTAGCCAAAGGCCCACCCGGGGAGGATTTTATTTTTTTAAACACTCTGCAATAGTGGGGCTGTCTCCAGTCACTGTTTTCAGTATCTTTGTCCCCAGTAATAGAGAGGTAACCGGTGGTACCTATCAAAGACTACAACCCAGGTCAGCGCACGCCCTACGTCACCTACGGGCTGATTGTGCTCAACATCGTCATTTTTATCTACGAGCTCACCCTGCCCACCTACGGCCTGAACGACTTTTTCCACGCCTGGGCGGTAGTGCCCTCAGAGTTTTCGACCAGTCTGACCACCGGCGTTTCAGCCATCAATGCCGAAGAATGGCTGACGGTCGTGACCAGCCAGTTTCTCCACGGCGGCTTTTTGCACCTGGCAGGCAACATGCTCTACCTGTGGATCTTCGGCAACAACGTCGAAGACCAGATGGGGCACCTGCGGTTTTTAGTGTTTTACCTGCTGTGCGGCACCCTGGCCAACCTGGCCCAGTGGTTTTTTGCCATGGGTTCAGGCATTCCATCCCTGGGGGCCAGCGGTGCGATCGCCGGGGTCATGGGCGCCTACATCTTTCGCTTTCCAGAGGTACGCATTCTCACCATCGTGCCCCTGGGGCCATTCCCCCTGCCGCTGAGAATTCCGGCCCTGTTTTACCTGGGCATTTGGTTTGCCCAACAGGCCGTCTACGGCTTCGCCAGCCTCGGTGCCCCCGCCATGATTGGCATGGAAGGCGGCGGCATCGCTTACTGGGCTCACGCTGGTGGCTTCGCCATTGGTGCCCTGCTGGGGCCGCTATTTGGCCTATTTAGCCAGACCGATGCGGAGATTGCAGCTGAGAGGTCGGGGGTGGAGTGAGGGAGTGGGCATGTGGATGGGTGGATGGGTGGTTGGGTGGTTGGGTGG
>PYER01000536.1 GCA_003017855.1 filamentous cyanobacterium CCT1 | reverse complement strand
GACCTATTTGCAGCCACGTTTGCTCTGGAGCCGACTTTGATTAAATTCCATCCTAACTACCAGACCCTCCTAAACTACGGGGTTATAGCCCCCTAGACTAGTGCCACATCCTCCTCAATCTGTCCGAAGTGTTGTGATATAACAATCATCGCCAATTGTTGTTGCGGAGGCTCTCAATATCAGCTCGATAATCGGCTAAATCGTAATGAAGGTTAATACCACGATCGAATAGAAGTTCCTGAAAGGCCATCTGATGCATTCCAGCGATGGTACTGGCTGTGCCTAGGGTAATAAGCTCTTGCCGAAATAACGCAATGGCGACCTCTCGCAACCAATTGGCTTGAGTGAGCGCCTGTTCTTGGAGCGCTTCGTCGGGGATATCTATGGTAATTTTCACCGATCAAGCCCTCTCGAATCAGGTTATACATCATACTTTAGCGTAAGGCACACTACTCAGAGAGCACAGGAAACAGCGTTAGATTTACTACACGATGCACCTCAATGGGGTAAATAAAACCGGGCACTTTGCATCACCGCAAGGCAATCGATTCGGCCAGGTCGGCGGGGCTGAGGTGGTCGTTGAGAATTTCGCCATCTTTGAACCAGACAATCCGCTCGCTGGCGCGGGCCACGTCCGGTTCGTGGGTGACCATCACCACCGTAATACCCGCCGCGTGGAGATCGGCAAAGATGCCAAGCACATCTTCTGTAGTGCGAGTATCCAGCGCTCCGGTCGGCTCATCGGCCAGCAACAGCAGGGGATTGTTGACGATCGCCCGCGCGATCGCTACCCGCTGCTGCTGCCCCCCTGAGAGCTGGGTGGGCTTGTTGTTGATGCGATCGCCCAGCCCCACCCGCTGTAAAGCCTCCGTTGCCCGCTGGTGGCGCACCTCGCTGCGCACGCCCGAGTAGATCATCGGCAGCTCGACATTTTCGCGCGCCGTCAGCTGAGGCAGCAGGTGAAACTGCTGAAACACAAAGCCAATTTTTTGATTGCGAATGTGGGCCAGGGCGTCGTCATCGAGGGTGGCAACGTTCTGGCTATCGAAGTAGTACTGCCCGGCGGTGGGGCGATCGAGGCAGCCGATCATGTTCATGGCGGTCGACTTGCCCGAGCCCGACGGCCCCATGATGGCGCAGTACTCGCCGTGCTCCACCGTCAGGTTGACGTTCCACAGGGCGCGAACCTCCGTATTGCCAGCACCGTAGACCTTGCAGATATCTTGGAAGTGGATCAGGGGCATGGGCGAAATGGGCAGGTTGTGTTCTCTGTCTACAGGTTAAACCTAAGACAGGGCCACCCAGAGGGGTCGAGGCTACATGGCCGAGTAAAGCATCCGGTGTACTTTTCCATTATCCAGTGACTAGCCGGGGCCCTCAGTCCCGCAGCACATAGCCGACCCCTCGGACGGTCTGTATTAGCCGCTTTTCCCCTTCTGCTTCTAGCTTCATGCGCAGGTAGCGGATGTAGACCTCGATGATGTTAGAGTCCCCCATGAAGTCATAGCCCCACACCTGCTCCAAGATCCGATCGCGGGTGAGCACCTGCTTGGGGTTGGTCATCAGAAACTCCAGCAGGTCAAATTCTTTAGCGGTTAGTTCAATGGCCCGCTGACCCCGGTGGACTTCTCGGGTTTTGCGATTTAGGGTGAGGTCGCTAAATACCAGGCTGTCGGCTTCCTGGGGCTCGGTGCGGCGCAGATGGGCCCTGACCCGGGCCAGCAGTTCTTCGATGGAAAAGGGCTTTACCACGTAGTCATCGGCCCCGGCATCGAGACCTTCGACCCGATCGCTAATCTCGTCCTTCGCCGTGATTAGGATAATCGGGACGGAAACCCCCGTTTGGCGCAGGCGGCGGCATAGCTCAACCCCGGAGAGGCCTGGCATCATCCAGTCCAGCAGGATCAGGTCGGGATCTTGATCTCGAGCGGCCATCAGCCCGGAGAGGCCGTCATTGGCTACTTTTACGGTGTAGCCCTCGTAGGACAGCTCCATTTCAACGAACTTGGCCAGATTTTCCTCGTCTTCCACGATCAAAATGCGGGGGCTGCTCATGGGGCATCTCCTTAT
>PYER01000209.1 GCA_003017855.1 filamentous cyanobacterium CCT1 | reverse complement strand
CGTAAGCGAGGCAAGGCACTGCTGGGCAACCTATTGGAGACCTTGTTGAACTAGCTCCTCAAAATCCGTATTGAGCCATGATAAAACCTACACCATCCTAGAGCTGACCCCGGCACCTCAGCCCTGCGCTCCCGCCGCGCCGCGCCCGAGCCTGTGGCGACGGCTGGGCGCAGCACTACTGCGCTGGCTGACCACTGCCCATGAGCCGACCATTCGCTCTACCACCCTGGCCTCAGGAGAGAAGCAGTGGCGGGTGTTTAACCCGGTCACCGACACCACCCTGGTGTTTGACTCGGAGGAGGCCGTCTGCGCCTGGCTGGAAACCGGGTGGCTGCACAAGCCAGCCCAGCCCGACTGTGCCCAGCCTGACCTCATCGGTCAGATGCGCTACCGGCTGCGGTGAGCCGCTCCGCCCAGACCCCAGGGTTCTTTCGTCTACGCCAGAGATCAAGGTCTTAGCCTCAGAACCCTGGGGTCTTCTGCCAGTTTCTTTTTTCCCTTCACTGCCCCAGGAGGAAATTTTTCATGTCTACCTATCGTCGGCATCGCCTGCTGCGATCGCTCTATCTAGACGCCCTCTATAGCGAAGACTACCCCTTCCCGCCCAGCAAAACGCGGCCCAAAGGGGAGAAAACCGCTGGCGATCGCCCCCTCAAACACCCGCTGCTGAAGTGGCTGCGCGATCGCCCCCGCGCCTGATTCCCCAAGTTCTCTGCGGTAGCCAGTGCACCCTGTCCTCCTAAGCAAAGGGGGCAGGGAGATTGTTGCGTGTCTTGGCGCTGCAAATTCCCCTATCCATCAACCCCCAAAGAAGATTTCACTATGGCCCATACCCCTCTATTTCGGTTCCTTCAGCGGGCGGTGCGCACCGCCCACACCGCCCGCCCTCGGACGATTGCACCACGCGCTTCCAGTCTGTCGCGGCGGCGGTTTCTGCGCTACTCGACCCTGGCCGCTGGGGCAACGGTGGCCACCTCGGCCCTGGCCTACGGCGATCGCCTGCGCCCGGTGGCAGATACCCCCGCGCCGCGCATTGCAGTGGTGGGCGGCGGCATTGCCGGGCTCAGCGCTGCCTACCACCTGCAAAAGCTGGGCCTCACCGCCACCGTCTACGAAACCAAAGCCCAGGTGGGAGGCCGCATGCAGTCGCGCGACGACCGGGTGGTGCCTGGGCTGGTCAACGACCTGGGCGGCTGCTTCGTCAACAGCGACCACGAAGACCTGCTGAGCCTGATCGATGAGCTGGGGCTGACGGTGTTCGATCGCAGCACCGCCATCAAGGACGACGTTCCCGCCACCGCCTTTTACTTTGAGGGCCGCCCCATTCCCGAAGCGGACCTGATCGCCGCCCTTGGCCCCATCGCCGACCAGATCGGTCAGGATGCCGATCTCTTGGAAGAGGACTTTGATTGGTACGCCACCATCTTCGACGCCCTGTCGGTGGCTGACTACCTCGACCTGCACAGCGACAAAATCCCTGAGGGCTACGTGCGCGCCCTGCTCGAAACCACCATTCGCACCGAGTACGGCGTGGAGCCTGAAGCATCGTCGGCCCTGCAGCTGCTGTTTAACCTGCCCACCGTGGCGGATGGGGTGGAGCCGATCAGCAGCGATGAGGCGTTTTTGGTGCAGGGGGGCAGCGGTCTGGTGCCAGTGGCCCTGGCGGCCAAGCTCGATAGCCAGGTTCGTACCGGCTGGCGGCTGGAGGGGCTGCGGTCTACCCTGACGGGCTACCAACTTACCTTCAATCGAGGCACCGTCGAGGCCGACTACGTGGTGCTGGCCCTGCCCTGTGCCGCCCTGCGCCAGGTCGATCTCCAGGTCGAACTGCCCACCGGCCTAGAGCGGTTCATCCGCGAGGTTAACCTGGGTCGCAACGAGAAGGTCTTTGCTGGGTTCAGCGATCGCACCTGGCACCAGCCCACTGGCTTTACCACCGACGCCTGGGCCGACCAAGGCTACAGCGCCCTGTGGGAAGACACCCAGCGCCAGAGCGAGTTTCGCCAGGGGGTGCTGACCTTCTACCTGGGGGGTGACGAAGCCCACCTGAGCGGCGATAAAGCCACTGAAAAAGGGCCACAGTTCGTGGATGCCCTGAAGCAGCACATTCCCACCCTCGGCTCTCCCGTAGAGCGCTTCTACCGCACCTACTGGGGCCAGGATCGCGACATCGGCGGCGGCTACACCAGCTTTAAGCCGGGGCAGTACACCGAGTTTAGCGGGTACCTGTACATCGAGTCTGACGACCCCGACGAACGGCAGGATGTGGCCGTGGGCAACCTGGTCTTCGCTGGAGAACAGTTCAGCGACGAGTACTACGGTTTTATGAATGGCGGTGCCCAGACCGGGCGACTGGCCGCCGAGGTGGTGGCCAGTCGGGTGGGGGCGATCGCTGAGGTGTCCCGTCCCCTCCGCCGCGCCTAAACACCGTTCCTGCTTAAAATTGCGGAAACCGAAAAGCTAGAACGCCGCCCAGATCCCAGGGTTCTGCCTTAGGGTGCCCTACTATCCGTACCATGGGCCTAAGAACCCTGGGATCTTGACAGGTGAAAACCATGACCACGAGTTCTAATCTCACCTTGACCAGCGAGCCCAACCCCGCCGCCGCCGATGTGGAGGCGGTGCGGGCCGGACTTGTAGCTTTCAACATCCGCCATGTTGGTCAAGAACCCCAGCCCGGTACGGTCAACCTCTTTCTGCGAGACGAGGCGGGCCAGGTAATCGGCGGGCTGCTGGGGTGGTGGCGGTGGGGCTGGCTCTATGTGGATAAGCTCTGGGTGGCCGACGCCTACCGTCAGCGGGGGTACGGCAGCCAGCTGTTGCAAAGCGCAGAGGCCCAGGCGATCGGCGCTGGCTGCACCGATGCCGTGCTCGACACCTTCAGCTTCCAGGCCGAGGGGTTCTACGAGCGCCACGGCTATGGTGTTTATGCCACCTTAGAGGGCTTTCCGCCGGGCCATCGGCAGCTATTTTTGCACAAGCGATTGTGACCTGTGCCCTAGGTCAGCCCGCTCGGCGCTGGCGTTCAGACTGGGGCCAATGCTGGAACTCTTGTTGGTGAAATTCAATGTCCAAATCGGTAACGTGCAGCTGCATCCGTTGCTGAATGTCGGCCACGGCTTTGTTGTAAATACTGGGGCCAATTTCCTCTAAAAAGAAGCGCAACAGCCCGCTGGCAGCGATCTGGCCGATTTCTTCGTCGCGCTCTTCCTGGAAGTAGCGCACAATAGAGGCGATGGCTTCCCGTTGGGTCTCTGTTGGCAGCTCAATTGACATCGATATCCCTCTCTTCTTCGCTATAGCTGTAGCCAATCTGGTTGAGACATTTCCCCAATGAACGTTCAAACGTTTGAACGTTCATGTAGCCAGGTGGCATGAACCGCTAGGGTTTGACCAACGGAAAGGGCATCCCAAGTTTGGGTAAAGTGTTGGAGCTGCGATCGCACCCTCTGCACATTTTCCTCCGTCACCTGGGCGGGGCTAGCCACCTGCCGCTGCTGACAGGTGACCTCTAGAATCTCCAGAAAGTTCTCGCTGGGCTGAAACCCATTCCACATTTCCGCCTGAAAACACTCCACTAGAGATTCTGCCTGAAGCGCTTCGGTGAGATCCTCAATCTGAAACTGATCGGCATCCCAGGGCGGTGCTGAGGTGGGAAAGCCCACCCCGGCCGCAATCAGTCTGTAAAACCCGTGCCGCAGCGCCAGGGTAGATTCCACCACGTAGTGAACCAGGTCGTGGGGCAAAATCCCCTGCTTGGGCATGGGGCAGCGGGTGCTGCTGCCGTCCTGGCGAACGCATTCTAGCCAGTCCACCTTGCCATCACATTTTTTGAAGTAAACCTGCATGGATTTGCTCCATTTGCTTCACTACATGACCGCTCTAACTACGCTCTCGCCTGCTGATACCACGCCACTGCCTGGGCCTCCACCGTCTGAATCCAATCGTGTTTGCTGTCGCTGTAGCCGTCGATATCCGCTGGGTACCGGACGTAGGCGGCCCGCTTGATAGCGGCATACTGGTCGCGCACCGCCGGGTGGGCTCTGAGGTAGTCGCGAAAGGCCAGGTGCCGCTCGATATCGGGGTCGCCTACGCCGTAGATATGGATGTTGCGGGTGCGGTGGCCGTCTTGATCGCGGGTGAAGTAGCGCCGTCCCGGCAGTCCGTATTCTCCCCAGTACCGATAGCCAGCGGCTTCGAGCTGGGGCGTCTTTGCTTCGATCGCCAGGACAGATCGCGCTACCGGCAGCAGGTCGATGATCGGTTTGGCCGCCAGCCCCGGCACCGAGGTGCTGCCAATGTGGTGGATGGCAACGAGGTCGTCCCCCAGCAGTTCTCGCAGCCGCGCCGCCTCTTGCTCAAAGGCCAAGGGCCAGTCGGGAGAGTAGTCGGTGAAGGTATAACGACTGCGCATAGCCTACTCCTCCCCCCGCCCAATCCATTTCGCTACGGTCGGCAATTTTGCCTGGGCGAGTTGGTCGAGCAGATCGCCAGGTTCGGTAGCGGAGATCAAAATCTGCCGATGCTCGGGGCGGATGAACTGCTCTGCGATCGCACCCTCCAGAAACCCCAGCAAGCCATCGTAAAACCCCTCCACATTCAGCAGGCCCACTGGTTTTTGATGAAAGCCGAGCTGGGTCCAGGTGGCAACTTCGCAGAGTTCTTCGAGGGTGCCCAGGCCGCCGGGCAGAGCGATAAACGCGTCGGACAGCTCGGCCATCAAAGCCTTGCGATCGTGCATTGATTTGACCACCCGCAGGTCGCTCAGGCCCCGGTGGGCCACTTCTTTGTCCACTAGGGCCTGGGGAATGACGCCGATCGCCTCTCCCCCGGCGGCCAGGGTAGCATCGGCGATCGCCCCCATCAGCCCCACGTTGCCGCCGCCGTAAACCAGGGTGAGGTGACGGGCGGCGAGTTCCTGGCCGAGGGCCTGGGCGGTGGCCAGGTAGCTGGGGCGACGGCCCAGGTTCGACCCGCAGTAGACACAAATTCGCTCCATCCCTAGACTCCGGCACTGGTAGAAAGAACCTGGAGGTGCTCGGCCATGGCGTGCGCCACAGCCTCGGGCAGCATCACTACCTCAGGCGTTGCATCCTGGGGGGCAAACTCCGGGTCAATGCAATCGCGCCAAAAGTCCAGATGCACCCGATCCAGATCGTGGGGCGAGGTCTCTACGGGTTCACCGCTCTCCCCCTGCATCGAAAACCAGCTCAAGTACTCCACGCCGTCAATAGTTTCGCGAAAGATCACCTCCACCAGCATCTGCTCGCGCTCCAGGGTGGCTCGCACCTCATCCATACGGGCCTTGAGGGTAGCCATCCAGGCGTCTACGTGGGCTGTCTTGCCAGGGGTTACCCGAAACCGGGTTAGCTCTACTTTCATGGTCAACGCTGTGTTTCAAGGCATTGGCACGACCTGATCATAGGGAATCAAGGCTGGAAATGGAGCGAGTAAAACCTCGTATTTTCTCTGGAGATTCTGAATCTACCTTGAGCGCTAAATTTAGAGGTTTGACGAGGAGGTGTCGAACAGCGGTTCAAGGATGGGCAAGGTGTGTTTCTTGTCATCCCTAATGCGTTGTCCAGAAGTACAGCCCGGCGCGGGTGGTGTAGAGCAGGCCCAGAGCAAAGGCAGCCAGGCAGACCCAGGCGGCCACACGGGTACGCTTGGCACCAAGCTTGCGGTCGAGAATGGTGGCGATCGCCGGTTCTACTAGCGAAAAGGCGCTAGCGATGTCCAACGTGAGCAGCATCAGGAAAGACAGGGCGGTGAACAGCCCCGGCAGCGGCATTAGGCTCAGCGCCTCAGGGCAAACCACAGAGGCCAGCCCCGGCCCCAAAGTGGTTACCTCTTCTACCAAGACTCCGGCGTTCCAGGCCATATAGGTGGGTGGCTTACCTCAATCGGTTCTGGCCATCAACAACCAGGTTGAACCAAAACGCGCCAAGAAAATGTTTATCGTTGGAGTGCCCTTAGTGGGGGTAACCTCTGATGTTTCTAACGATAGGAGCAATTTTTGGCTCTGTCTTTACAGAAAGTATGGCGATCGGTATGGGCTATGGAAATGGCAAAAAGTATGGTGCGATCGCCGAGAGTATGGAGTTGTCTCTACTACCTGAAATGGCGCATAGCGGTGTTGTAGACTCCGGGCTACACCACTGATGCCGACCGTAGGCAGGCAAAAACTTGGAGTCTACCCATGGTTCAAAACCCTCAGGCTGCGATCGCTCAAGAACTGCCCTCAAAAGCCCTAACCGCCAACATTGTAGCCACCGAGCCGACCCTGCGCTCCTATGTGGTAGAAACGCCGTTGGAGCCGTCGATTGCCCTGAGCTAACTCACCCAAAGCCAGGTGTTCTTGAAGTTAGAGAACCTGCAAAGAACCGGGTCATTCAAAGTATGGGGGCGCTGGCCAAACTGCTGTCGCTCACCCCGACCCAGCAACAAGCGGGGGTGGTAGCAGCCTCCTCGGGCAACCACGGGGTGGCGGTCGCCTACGGGCTGTCACGGCTGAGTATTGCCGGGCAGATCTGGGTGCCCGAAACGGTATCGCCCACTAAGCTAGAGGCCATTCAGCGGTACGGCATCCCCATGCAGCAGGTGGGAACCGATGCCCTGCTGACGGAGCTGGCGGCCCCTCGCCACGCCGAAGCCACCGGAGCTACCTACATTTCGCCCTACAACGATGCTCAGGTGATTGCGGGCCAGGGCAGCATTGCTGTAGAGATCGCCCGCCAGCTCAAGGGGCTGGCTATGGACAGTCTGGATGTAGTCTTTGTGGCCGTGGGGGGCGGCGGGCTGATGTCTGGGGTCAGTGCCTATCTAAAATCTGTGCATCCAGGAGTCAAGATGATCGGCTGCAAGCCGGAAAATTCTACAGTGATGGCGTGATCGATCGCTGCCGGTCAGCTGCTCGATCTGGAGTCGCAACCGACGCTTTCGGACGGCACCGCTGGCGGCATTGAGGCTGGGGTGATCACCTTCGAGCTGTGCCGCGCCCTGGTTTATGAGTTTGTGCTGGTGTCGGAGGCGGAGAGTGTCGAGGCGATGCGGTTGTTTTTGACTACTCAGCACCAGCTCCTAGAAGGGGCAGCGGGGGTAGCGATCGCTGCCTTTCTAAAACACAGCGATCGCTTTCGTCACCAAAACGTGGCGATCGTGATCTGCGGAGCCAACATTAACCTGCCCACGCTAAAAAGCATTCTGCCCTGATAGATGGGCATTTATCTACGGTAAAGGCGTTGTTTAGGTTGCTGCGGTAGCCTGAGGTAAATCCCTAAGTCGTAGGATGCTAGGCCGCGGTTCAAACCATTGCAGTTGCCGAAGCCATCACTAATCTGCGCGACGCCCACGATCGCTAATTGAACAGAAATCGGGCCAGTATACTCAACAGCCAGTGGCCCTAGAGCGGCAGCATGCGCTCTAGGGCCACTGGCAGCGCCAGCAGATGATTGACCAGCGCCTCGGGAGCGGAGAGATAGGGGTTATGGCTCGTGTCCATGGCGATCACCAGTTTGCAGGGCAGGGCGGTGTACATGCGCCGCTGGGCCAGTAGGCCAATGGTGCGATCGCGCAAACACTCGATATACACCCTAGGCACTCGGCCAAAGTTCTCGGGTGTGGTGTGCACTGGGGTGGCGAGGGGAGCCACAGCCTGGGGCGCCAGCAGCGATCGTACTAGGGCCACATCGGCCTCAGAGCAGTCGCCATAGCCGATTTCCTTCACCATCTCAGGGTTAAAGGTAGCCGAGAGCTGGTCGTCAGCAAAAATCGCGTTGGCCAGCAGCAGCGACTCAGTGTCAGCCTGGGTGATATCCAGCATGGTTTGGCCATCAGCTAGCAAATAGCCCGCCAGGTAGACCAGGGTGCGGATGCGATCGGGGCAGTACTCCGCCACCTGGGTAATAACGGCACCGCCCAGGCTGTGGCCCACCAGCACCACTGGCTCGGCTTGGCCATTGAGGATGTCGCAGACGCAGCCCACATAGCGATCCAGGGATACCTCTGCTATGGGGATGGAATTGAGGCCGTGGCCAGGGAGGTCGGGGGCAATCACGCTGTGGCCCTGGGCCTCTAGCATGGGGGTGATCTTATACCACACCCATGCCCCCGATCCAGCCCCGTGAACTAAGACAAACGTGCTCATTGCGGTTCTCCTTCAACACATGGTTCAACCATAAAAGAACCCCGCTAGGCTGTCTCTACAGAAAAGTATGGCTTTGGGTATGGAGTTGGGGACTAATGGGTAACCTTGAGCATTTACGGGATTGTCGCGAGACAGCATATCTGCTGTCAGCTTGATATCCTCTTTTGGCATGCACCGAAGTTCGTTCTTAACCTCAGTTCGGGATAAGGAAAGGAGGGGCTTTGTAAGCTGAAATCAATCAAACGATTCAGCAGGCCCCTCTATGGACAGTCTAGAAGAGCTGTTTTGCCATAAGGTCTCTATGGCAAGGTCTTTGCTGATCAGGGCTACGGCTCCAAAGCATTAGCTGAAACGCTATTTAAGACCTTTGGCATTGAGTTCTTTGCTAAGCCCAAGCGCAACATGAAAAACCACTTGATGCGGCTCATGGACAAGTTGCTGGCGCGCTGGCGCGCCATTGTCGAAACCATCCTTGACCAGCTCAAGAACATCTCCCAGATTGAGCATTCCAGGCATCGCAGCCTCACCAACTTCATGGTCAACGTGATCTGTGGCTTGACTGCCTATTGCCACCATACCAAGAAGCCTTCACCCAATCTTGACTTCGCTCTCCCTCCATCGGCTTAACCCGAAATCAGGTTAACCACTCTTTTGTATTGCCATCAAGGAGCACACACCCATACCCAATACCGATACCAGCCGCCGCTTGCGGTCCACTTACCTCGACCAGGATGTTGATTCACTGCGCGGGGCGTGCACCATAGCAGACTACACCTCCGCCCGCCCCGAGACCACCATCGACGGGCTCCAGAACAGCTACGCCGAGACGATTGCCGCCCAGGACGAAGAGACTGCGATCATGGTGCGTGCCAAAGCCGCCGCCTACAAGGCTCGCCTAGCCGAGTGGCAGTTCCACCAGAACGTGCTGGCCATGAAAGAGCTGGTGCGAGGTGTCTACGGCTCTGACAGCAACGAGGCCCAGGCCGTCGGCTACAAGAAAAAGTCTGAGCGCAAGCGCCCCCGACGATCGGCTGCTTAGATATTCATGGTGAACCGCACGCCCCTCAAGTCTTTCGAGATTTGGGGGGCATGCCATTTGCAGGGGCAAACGGCGTTTGCCCAGGCCAACCGGCGGTAGCCAGAGTGGATTCAGCAGTATCAGCGTCAGGGCAAGAGCCCGTCCGCTCTCTCAACCGGCAGAGGCCGATCGGAGGAAGTAGGGAGGTCACCCCTCG
This sequence comes from filamentous cyanobacterium CCT1, assembly GCA_003017855.1. GTDB lineage: Bacteria > Cyanobacteriota > Cyanobacteriia > Phormidesmidales > Phormidesmidaceae > Nodosilinea. The sequence continues at coordinate 2,296 of PYER01000209.1, read as the reverse complement.
GGATTCGCAAGCTTAACCGTTACAATAGTTTACGGGAATGCTTCAGGCGATCGCCCAAGCCTCCCCAACTCTCAATCCCTCGGTTCTCAATCCTCTCTCTGAGCGCGCTATGGCCTTAAATACCACCCAGGATTCGGCTCAGCACTTCGGTAGCTCCATCGATATCATAGACGCCGAAGCCATTACGGTAACTGGAGAGGTGATGAGCGAGCCGACCGAGGTGGCCCTGCCCGAGCCCGTCCTGGCCGCGCCCCACCCTCGCACCCTGGCCACCAAAGCCCAGGATCCCTTTGTAGAATTTGGCTACGACCCGGTGGCGATCGCGGCCCACTACCGCCGCCGTCCGCTGCAGGTTTGGGCGCGGTTCATTGGTATTTTCCTGCCGCTGATCAGCTTTTTTGCCAAACTCTGGCTCGATCGCCGTGGGGGCCGCAGCGTTCAAAACGAAGCCATGCGGGCGGCTCAGCTCCGCGAAATGCTCACCAACCTCGGCCCCGCCTATATCAAAATTGGTCAGGCCCTCTCCACCCGCCCCGACCTGGTGCCGCCAATTTTCCTGGAAGAGCTGACCACGCTGCAAGACCAGATTCCGCCCTTCCCCAACGAAATCGCCTACCGCTTCATTCAAGAAGAGCTGGGCGCACCCCCCAGCCAAATCTACGCTGAGCTTTCGGTCGACCCCATTGCCGCCGCCTCTTTGGGGCAGGTCTACAAAGGAAAACTGCACAGCGGCGAAGACGTTGCCATCAAAGTGCAGCGCCCCGGTCTAGCCCAGCGCATTGCCCTCGACCTCTACATCATTCGCGGCCTGGCCCGCTTTGCCACCAACCGCATCAGCCAAGTTCGTAGCGACCTGGTGGCGATTTTAGACGAGTTTGGCGAGCGCATCTTCGAAGAGATGGACTACACCCACGAGGGTGAAAACGCCCAGCGCTTTGCCAAGCTCTACGGCCACATTCCCGACATCTACGTGCCCCACATCTACCCCCAGTACACCGCCCGCCGGGTGCTGACCATGGAGTGGATCGAAGGCACTAAGCTGACCAACATTGACAAGCTCGATCGCCTCGGCATCGATGCCAGTCACTTGATCGACGTGGGGGTGCAGTGCTCGCTACGGCAGCTCCTGGAGCACGGCTTCTTTCACGCCGACCCCCACCCCGGCAACTTGCTGGCCATGGCCGACGGCCAGCTCGCCTACCTCGACTTTGGCATGATGAGCGAGGTCAAGCCCTACCAGCGCTACGGCCTGATCGAGGCAGTGGTGCACATGGTCAACCGCGACTTTGAGGGGCTGGCCAACGACTACGTCAAGCTGGAGTTTCTCACCCCCGACACCGACCTCAGCCCGATTATTCCGGCCCTGGCCAACGTGTTTAGCAACGCCCTGGGGGCCAGCGTCGCCGAGCTGAACTTCAAGAGCATTACCGACGAATTTTCGGCCCTCATGTACGAGTACCCGTTTCGGGTGCCCGCCTACTACGCGCTGATCATTCGATCGCTGGTGACGCTGGAGGGCATCGCCATCAATGTTGACCCCGAGTTTAAGGTGCTGAGCAAGGCCTACCCCTACGTGGCCAAGCGCCTGCTCACCGACCCTTCCCCCGAGCTGCGCGCCTCGCTGCAGGATCTGCTGTTCAAAGACGGCAGCTTCCGCTGGAATCGGCTAGAGAATCTTCTGCGCAACGCCCGCAGCAGCGACGAGTACGACATGGATCGGCTGATCGATCAAACCCTAGAGTTTTTGTTTTCGGAACGGGGCTCATTTTTGCGCGATCGCATTGTTAGCGAACTGGTCAACGGCCTCGACAACTTTGGCCAAAGTACAGTACAAAACCTGACCACCGCCGTGCAGCGCCGTCTGGGCCTCAAGAAAGAACCGACGGCGGCAGCCCCCGCTGGCTCCACCGATCTTGACCATCTGCGCCGCATTTTAGAGATTCTAAGAGATACCCCCGGCTTCGATGCCGCCCAGGTGGCAACCCGAATTCCCACCCTGCTGTTTAAGCCCGAAACTCAGGCGATGGGTCAGCAGGTGGTGTCGGGGCTGGCCCAGCGCGCCCTGGCGCGACTGATTCGCACCGTGCTGCTGGAAGGCGAGCCCAGCCCCACCCCGCCGCAGCTGACTCCCTCCGTTGGGCGGTAGGTTATAACCGCGATCGCAATTATTCAATTATTCGTAGAGTGCGTCACCGTTGTGCGTGACGCACACAAGACAATTGCCCTGAAAATAACCGAGGGCTGAGCGGAGTCGTTCGTGAAACTCCCGAAGGGAGAAAGCCCGTTCCCTAGCCCC
>PYER01000535.1 GCA_003017855.1 filamentous cyanobacterium CCT1 | reverse complement strand
TCAGATGTGTATAAGAGACAGGGAGGGGAAAACCCTATGCTGTCGTCGTCTGCAATCGCTTCAAGGCCTGGGCATAGCCGTCAAACCAGTCATGCCAATACCCGGTTTCCTGCACCCCTTTGAGCCGGGCCACCAGACGGGTGTAGGTGGCAAACCACGACTCCCAGTAGTCCCCCGCAGCCTCCGAGGTAGAGGTGAGAGACACCGCTGCAATCCCTGCGGTCAGAGGCACACAGCCCTCATTGGTAGGACAGGTGGCCCAGCACTGGGGCACCCCGTGGGAGCCTTGGCACTGGTTGCAGCGATCGATCGCAATCCAGAAAGCCGAACCATCGGTCTGAATCGCGCCGGTTGGGCAGGCCGAGAGGCAGCGCTGACAACCGATACAGCTTTGGGTGATGGAGTAGGGCATGGGAGCCTCCGGGAGTGAGGAGTGGGGGATGAGGGGATGGAGAAGATGGGTGGTGGATTGTCCAGATCCCCTCCTGGGAGGGGCAGGGGTGGGTCTGCGAGGACTTGGCTTGTCCAGTCCCCCTCTCCTCCAGGGAGAGGGGCTAGGGTAAGGGCTAGGCCTACCGCTTCAACACGTGCTCGTCATAAAACTGCCGGGCGACGGTCTCAATCACGTCGTAAGCTTCGACCACGACCAGGCCCGCCTCCTGCAATTGCTTGCTGGGGCAGGGGCCAACCTTGGCGGCCAACACCGCTTTGCAATCCGAAATTGTGTCGATGATGCCGGTCAGCATCGCCTCTTCGCCATAGCCGCCTTGGCAGTAGTCGGCGACTTTGCGGTGGCTGATGAACTTAGCCTCGGCGGCGTCCACTTCGTAGATCATGAATTCCTTGGCGTGGCCAAAGTGCTGGTTCACGAGGCCGCCGCCCTTGGTGGCCACAGCAACGAGAACCTTGGGCGAATCTTCCGACAGGCTGCCGGGGATGCGGGCGGCGGACTGCTTTTTAGCGGCGACGGCGGCCTTCGCCTGCGCAATGCCGATATGCACTGCCTGGCGGGTTTCCAAGCTGTAGTCCACGGGCATTTCCATAAACTTCTGCTTGGTGAATTCCTGGCTGCGGTCTTCGCCCAGCAGGCCCACGGCGTCGGCGCGGCACTGGCGGCAGTGCCGCATCAGCTTGAGGTTGCCAGCGCAGTTGTCCTGCACCTGCTTCAGCTCCTTGGGTTTAGGGCCACGCTGGCCGTTGAGGCCAAAGTAGGTGCCGTGCTCCGGAGCCGAAATTAGCGGCATGATGTTGTGCAAAAAGGCACCCCGCTCCCGAATGGCGGCATTCACCTCGGGCATGTGCTCGTCGTTGATGCCGGGGATGAGTACGGAGTTCACTTTGCAGAGAATGTCAGAGTCCTGAAGGGCTTTTAGACCCTCCATCTGCCGCTCGTGGAGAATGCGGACGCCCTCAATGCCCCGGTAGCGCTTGCGGCGGTAATGCACCCAGGGGTAAATCTTCTCGCCGATCGCCGGGTCGATCATATTAATAGTGATGGTGACGTGGTCCACATTCAGGGCTTTGATGCGGTCCACGTAGTCCGGCAGCATCAGGCCATTGGTGGAGAGGCAGAGCTTGATGTCAGGAGCCTGCTCGGCGATCAGCTCAAAGGTGCGGAAGGTTTTTTCGGGGTTGGCCAGGGGGTCGCCAGGGCCAGCGATGCCCAGCACCGTCATCTGGGGAATTTTGCCTGCGACGACTAGAACCTTGTGGGCCGCCTCTTCTGGCGTCAGCAGTTCGCTGACCACACCGGGGCGGCTTTCGTTGGCGCAGTCGTATTTGCGATTGCAGTAGTTGCACTGAATGTTGCAGGCGGGGGCCACCGCGACGTGCATACGGGCATAGTGGTGGTGGGCCTCTTCGCTGTAGCAGGGGTGTTTTTCAATGCGAGCCTGCATGCTCTCGCTGAGGGCGGTGTCAGTTTTGGTGGTGCAGCCCGTGGTGGTAGTACTACAGCCACCACCCGCCGATTTGACCACGGTTTTAGTCTTGGTCAGGGTAATGTCCAGATCGGGCGTCGCAGTGGGCGCGGAGGTCAGGGCAGAGGATGGCGGTGGCGTCATAGGTTTGGGG
>PYER01000534.1 GCA_003017855.1 filamentous cyanobacterium CCT1 | reverse complement strand
CCGCTTAGCTCCCTCGCTTTGACCTGAAAGCCCACCGAAATCTTCCGTGGGCTGGCGGCGTTTGTCCAAAGTCAAGTTTGAACGTTCAGGCATTGCTGGATTGAAGCATTAATTTGGGTAGGGACAAACGGCTGCTTGTCCCTACAGGAGACTCAGTAGCCCACTTCTGGCACGGGCTCGGGGTCGTAGCCAAACCACTTGCGGTGCAGGGCGGCGATGGTGCCATCGGCTAGCATCTCATTCAAAACCGCATCAATGTGGGGCTTGTTGGGCGAATTGGGGGGCAGGGCAATGCCGTAGTACTCCTCAGTGAGCAGCTGGTCGAGCAGGCGCACGTCCTGAATGTTCGCCATCGTCAGCATCCCCAGGGTGGTGGGCTTGTCTTTGATCACCGCATCCACGTTGCCTTTCTCCAGGTCAAGCAGGGCTTTTTCGGCTGAGTCAAAGGTGACGAGCTGAGTATTGGGCACTTGGGCGGCCAGTTCTGCCCCGGTGGTGCCTAGCTTGACGGCAATTTTTTTGCCCGCTAGGTCGGACAGCGCTGCAATATCGGTTTCGTCGCGGCGTACGGCAACGGCCAGCCCCGAGCTGAAGTAGGGCCGCGAGAAGTCAATGGTTTCGTCGCGCCGGGCGGTAATAGTGATGGCATCGATCGAGGCATCAGCGGTGCCGGCCTCCAGGGTGGCCATCAGTCCATCAAAGGGGATGTAGGCAAAGTCAACCTTCAGCCCCAGCCGCCGCGCCATCTCATTCATTAAATCGACATCAAAGCCCACCAGCTCTCCCGCCGCCGTCTGGTACACAAAGGGCGGGAAAGCAGGCTCTGTAGAAACAACCAGCGTTTCGGGGTCGCCCACGTAGCTCTGCGCTCTAAGCGATGCCAAGGGGGAGTGAGGGGCGCTGCAGCCCAGCATGAACAGCAGTCCCGAGGCCAAGGCTGTGAGGAAGTGACGGCGTTGGTGGACGTGCCCCATAGTGATGCAATCGCATTACCGCTCTAAAACAAGGGTATCGTGGCATCGATGGCCGCACCAAAAAAGGTGTCGTTAAACCGCACCCGAGGCTCTGACGATCTCCCAAAGCTAACCCCACCGTACAAGTTCAGGCGCAAATTAGGGGCAAGCCGATACACCACCTGCCCCAGCACCTGCTGAAATGTGTCGTAGCGAGGTTGGGCTGTGTAGTCGATTAAGTTGAGCTGGTAGCTCACGCCCACCTGAACTCTAGGGGTGATGTCATAGCCCAAATAGGCTCCGGCCGACTGAAAAATGCGGCTGAAGTCGGTGGCGGTACCGCTGCTAGTCGACTGAGCATCGTTGTACTGCAGCAAATAGTAGGAGTCGAGGGCCAGTTTTGACGTGATGGGGTCGCGGCGGCCTAGGGTGAGACCTATGGCCGCATTTTTAAAGAATCTGCTCCGATTGCCCCCGGGTCGATATAGCTCCTGGTAGGTCACGATCAGCTGCCCGTAGCTGCGGGGGCTTAACCCCTGACGCAGCCCCACTCGAAACCGCAGATCGTCGTAGTTGAGCGATGATTGAGCGCCATAGCGCTGTAGCCCCAGGTCAGCGGTAGCAATCAGGGCGGTCTGAGGCCCCAGGCTGGGATAGACGCCAAAGGCAATCGAGGGTCGCAGGAAAATGTCGTTGGTCAGTCCGCCCACATCGTTGACGGCCAGCAGAATATTGTCGCTGCTGGCGATCGCCAATCGAGCCGAGAAAAACCCAATTTTGGCGGGGGGCTGCGCCGTCTGGGTGGGCAGCTGAGGCTGATCGCGAATGCGCAAAATACCCAGATCGTTGTCTTCAAGCAAACTTCGCACCTGGATTACCCCCAGCTCTGGGTCCTGGGGCAGGTCGGGGTCAGTCTGGGCCAGTTCATCGGGGCGGTGGGCGGGAGAGACAGGCGTATCGGCCTGGGTTGAAGCCACCAGGGCGGCGGCGGTAGTCAAGTAGCTGTTGGTGCTTAGAGCGGGGTCAGGGGCGATCGCCCCTAGCGTTCGATCTGCAGCCGTCGCAGGGGTAGCCGCCGCGGTGACCGGGGCCATCTGGGGATCTGGCGGGGAGGCAATAGCC
>PYER01000208.1 GCA_003017855.1 filamentous cyanobacterium CCT1 | reverse complement strand
AGATGTGTATAAGAGACAGAGACTGAGCCGAAAACTGGGGCAGCACAGGGGAGGGGGCCGAAATAATCACTTCCAGCAAGCAGCCCATGACAAAGGCCGCCACCGCCGACCCCGACAGCACGAAAGTTCGCAGCGTCTGCAAATGCTGGCGCGACAGTCCCTTAGCCGGACGCGGCGCCCGAATTTGAGCCGGCAGCGGCGAGGGCTGATGGCGCTTGGCCTTAGCCTGCAGCTCGGCCTGATGGCGCTTGAGGGCCGGGGTGACAATTTTAATGCGCTGCTGCCAGAGCACCCGCCGGTAGCCCAGGGGCCGAGCCACGACCAAAATGCCCTCGATTAGCTCTGAGTTCAGCAGCCACACTCGGTGACACAAAAACCGCAGCAGGCGATCTTTGACGGGCGGCTGCTGAAATTCCACGGTCAATCGCAGACAGCCGGGGCGATCGGCCTGCACCTGCACAAAGATGCCGTGGGCCGCCAGGGGCTGATTCAACCACAGAGCAATGTCGCGAAAATAGCCCGCCGCTGCCCGTTCTCGCAGCGTAGAGGGCTGAGGTAACGGCTCCAGGGGTGCCAGCTGAGGCTGAGGAGGAACAACCGCACTAATCATAGGGACTGCAAACACCGATAAAACAGCATTACCAGAAGTGGCTGAGCAACGCTCTACAGGCCGAAGTTAGAGGCCGAAACCAGAGGCCGAAACCGCCACAGTAAATGCGATGCCCCAATCATAGTGCAGACTTGAAAGGGCGACACATCCACCCTCCTGCTGATCCCCGATCTCCTGCCCTGGCCCAGCCGCCGTTTGTTCTAAGGTTTTGCCCCTGCCGATACAGACCGGCACGAGGCTTCCCCAATAATCTGCTAATGTCTTATTTTTACGAATTCTGCCTATGGCTATGCCACCCCTGAGCGGACGCGACCTGCTGAGCCTGAGCGATCTCAGTGGCGATGAGCTAACCGAACTCCTGACTTTTGCTGCCGAGCTTAAGTCTGGCAAGCACCATCCCCAGTTTCCGCAGAAAGTGCTGGGGCTGCTGTTTCGCAAAGCTTCAACCCGTACCCGAGTCAGTTTTTCGGTAGCCATGTACCAGCTGGGGGGGCAGGTGCTAGACCTGCATTCTGGGGTAACTCAAGTGGGCCGGGGCGAACCGACCAGCGATACCGCCCGGGTGCTCGATCGCTATCTCGATGTGGTGGCCATTCGCACCTTTGATCAGGCAGAAATTCAAGAATTTGCCGACTACGCCTCTATTCCTGTCATCAATGCGCTGACCGATCTGGAGCATCCCTGCCAGATTCTGGCCGACCTGCTCACCATTCAAGAGGAGTTCGGCAGTCTCAAGGGCCTGACCCTGACCTACTTGGGCGACGGCAATAACGTGGCCCACTCGCTGCTGCTGGGTTGCGCCATGGTGGGCATGAATGTGCGGATTGCAGGCCCCGCCAGCTATGCCCCGGACCCGGCCATTGTGGAGCAGGCCAATCAGCTGGGGCGGAGCAATGTGCTAGTGACGACTGACCCCGAAGCAGCCGTCAGAGAGGCCCAGGTGCTCTACACCGACGTGTGGGCCAGCATGGGGCAGGAGGCGGAGGCGGGCGATCGCCTGCCCGTATTTCAGCCCTATCAGGTGAACGAGGCACTGCTGGCAAAGGCCAGCCCCGAGGCGATCGTGCTGCACTGCCTGCCTGCCCACCGGGGCGAAGAAATTACCCATGAGGTGATTGAGGGCTCTGCCTCCCGCGTGTGGGATCAGGCGGAGAATCGGATGCATGCTCAGAAGGCGCTGCTGGCCAGTGTTTTGGGCTGATTGAGAAACTTTGATGAGGGGGTAAGGAGGATGAGGAAGGGCAGTCATAACTCCGCCTACGTCCTCAACTCCCCATCCCCTTATCTTCCCCACCTTTTCAGTTGCCCCTAGATCAGATTCAAAAAGTGCAGCACACCCTGACCGCTGAGGGCCTCAATAATGACAGCAAAGGCAAAGCCCAGCATGGCTAGGCGGCCGTTGAGACTTTCGGCGGCGGGGGTAAAGCCCCAGTCTTGAGATTCAGGAGGATTAGAGGATCTAGCCATGGGTCTCTCTGTATAACGTTTGTCGATGTAACGTTTCGTCGATGTGTAACGCTTTGTTAAGCAGTATAGCAAGTTTGCTCCGGAGCTAGAGGTTTGAACGCCAATATCCCCATCCCTAACTCACCGACATCGCTGCGCTATCCGCCACCGCTGCGGGCGGGCGATCGCCTCCGAGTGATTGCCCCCAGCGGTGCCCTGCGTGAGCTAGAGCGCTTTAACCAGGGCATAGAAATCTGGCGCAGCTGGGGGTTTACGGTCGACGTTAGCCCCGGTGCCAGCGATCAGTGGGGTTACCTGGCCGGCTCTGACGTCAATCGCCGGCAGCAGCTCGCTCAGGCTTTGGCCGACCCCACCTATCGCGGCATTCTCTGCGCTCGAGGGGGCTATGGGGGAACCCGGCTGCTGGAGGACTGGCACTGGCCCAGGACGCTGGATCCCAAGTGGTTGATCGGCTTTTCTGACGTCACCAGCCTGCTGTGGAGCCTGGGCCAGCAGGGGATCGCTGGCATTCACGGGCCGCTGCTGACCACCCTCTCCACGGAGCCCGATTGGTCGCAGCAGCGGCTCAAAAATGCCGTGATGGGCCACCCGCTGCCCACCCTGCACGGTCAGGGATGGGGCCATGGCCAGGCGCTGGGGCGACTTTGGCCCGGCAACCTGACCGTGGCGACCCACCTGCTTGGCACCCCTCACCAGCCCGACCTGAGCGGCGCTATTCTGGCCTTTGAGGATGTCACCGAGGCCCCCTACCGCATCGATCGCATGCTGACTCAATGGCGGATGACAGGCCAGCTGGTTGGGGTCAGAGGCATTGCGCTGGGTCGCTTTAGCCGCTGCGAACCGCCCGAGAATGTGCCCAGCTTTGCGGTTGCCGACGTGCTGCGCGATCGCCTGGGCGACCTGGGCATTCCCGTGGTGGCGGATCTGCCCTTTGGCCACGACGGCAGCAACGCCGCCCTGCCGGTAGGAGCTATGGCCCGCCTGGACGGGAACGCGGGCAGCCTTGAAATTTTGCCCCCGGGCTAGAGGTTTGACCCCTGGATGAAGGCGATCGCGGCATTGCCGCCAATCTCGCTAAATCGCGTTAAATAATGTCTTTACAATAAAAACTACGTATTAGGTATCGCCGTGGTTCCCCTTCGTGACGACAACCCTACCAGCATTACCCCGGTTGTTACCTATGGGCTAATTGGTCTCAATATCGCCGTCTTTGTGTTTCAGCTGGGCCTGTCGCGAGAGGGCCTCGACGCTTTTTTTGACGCCTGGGCGCTGGTGCCGAACCAGCTAACAGACAGCTTTCGAGGGGTGCTGCAGGCTCCGGCCGCAGAGTGGATTACGCTGGTCTCGTCGCAGTTTCTCCACGGCGGCTTTTTCCACGTGGGGGGCAACCTGCTCTACCTGTGGGTGTTTGGCAACAACATTGAAGACCAGCTGGGGCACACCAAGTTTTTAATCTTTTACCTGGGCTGCGGCGCGCTGGCGGGTCTGACCCAGTGGGTGTTCGACCCCTCGTCCACGGTGCCGACAATTGGGGCCAGTGGTGCGATCGCAGGCGTCATGGGAGCCTACATTCTGCGGTTTCCCCGCGCCTACATCGTCACCCTGATTCCGCTGATTATCTTTTTCACCACCATTCGCATACCGGCGATTTTTTTTCTGGGGTTCTGGTTTGCCCAGCAGGCCCTATTCAGCATCGCCAGCCTCAGCACCGAGACCAATCTGGGCGCGGGTGGGGTCGCTTACTGGGCCCACTCGGGAGGATTTGTATTTGGGTTAATTCTAGGGCCGCTGCTGGGGCTAATGCGCTCCAAATCCGGTTCGTCCCGCCGCTAATCGGAGATTTGTGCCCGGCCCGATAGAATGGCAATGCCCACGGGCCAGGGTGGTAACTTCATAAACTTCTCGAGTAAGCTATGGAATTATTTATGCTTTTATGACTGATGCTGCATAAAGTGCGTGAAAAGCACTAAAAGGGCATTGGGTACTGCTGCTGTGGCCATAGCCGCAAACTGTTCTCCCGACGGGTTCCTGACGATCTCATCTAACCAGTCCAACTTACAGAAAGGTACGACTATGGCGGAAGCCAAGATCCTCGTTGTCGATGATGACCCCGCAATCCGCAACCTGATTCATCGGTTCCTGGCCAAGCAAGACTATGAAATGGAGTCGGCTGAGGACGGCAAAAAAGCCCTGGCGGTGTTTGAGCAATTCACCCCTGATCTGGTAATTCTCGACTTAAACCTGCCCGATACCAACGGCTACGACCTCTGTAAAGAGATGCAGTCGCGCACCGGCGTGTTTGTGCTCATGCTCACTAGCCGCACCGATGAGTCGGACAAAATTCGCGGTTTTCATGAAGGGGCCGACGACTACCTCACCAAGCCTTTTAGCCTGGGTGAACTAGAAGTGCGGGTCGGAGCGATTCTCAAGCGTCAGCGCCCGGTTACGGCCGCTGAACAGCAGTGCCTGACCTTCAACAGTCTGGCCATCGACCCGGTCCGGCGCGAGGTGATGCTCAACGAAGAAATGGTGCCTCTAACCGCCCTGGAGTTTGACCTGCTGCACTTTTTGGCCAGCCACCCGGGTCGGGTGTGGCGGCGGGCCGAACTGATCCAAAAAGTTTGGGATTATGACTACGTGGGCGACCAGCGAGTAGTTGACGTACACGTCGGCCAAATTCGCAAAAAGATTGAGAAGGACACCACCCAACCGGCGCTAATTCAAACCGTACGGGGCGTGGGCTACAAGTTTGAGCCTCCCGGCACCGAATCTGAGGCGATCGCGGGTTAACCCGCTGCCCTCAGCCCGCCTCTGCCCCCCGAGCCTGATTGCGATACGTCCAGGCCAGCTTGAGCACCTTGGTCCAGTTGCGCTGCACTTTTTTCGGCGTCCATCCTAGGGCTTGGGCGATCGCCTCGTCAGTCAGGTCCGCATCGCCGATCTGCTGCTGCTTCAGATTCAGAAACCGGCGGTAGTCAGGGGTCAGGGTGGCTAAAAAATCAGCCCATTCTGTAGAGGTCATGCCCAGACGAGCCTCCAGGTTGGCCCCCAGCCACTGGTGCACCAGCTGCCATTCGTGCTGCTGGGAGAATTTTTCAACATGGTACTTAAAGCGTTGCTGCAGATAGTCACGCTCTCGGGCCGAGAGACCCAAAATATCGTCAATTTCGGCGGCGGAGCAGTCCTGAAGCTTGAGCACCAGGTAATTGACGCAGTCGGGCTGGTTTTGGGCCTTGAGATACTGCATCAGGGCATGGATCACGCGATCGCGCATCACCCCATCGCCGGGATCGCTGGCCTCGGCCATCATTTTTTCGCGCACCTGCTGCACGACCGAGCTGCGCGCGTGGGACTCAGCCGCCTCGGTCTTGGCTCCCTCGGTGACTAAGGCCATATCCACCGATGTCTCGGCAGGCTGGCGACGGCTAAAAGCCTGCGCCCGCAGCACAATCAGCTGCTGACTGCCCCCCCGCAGGTTGATGCGTCGTTTCGCATACTGCTCGCTAAAGGCCATGTACTCCGCCAGCTCCAGCCGGGTACGGGGGGTGTAGGTGGCGGGCAGGTCGTGCTCGCGCCGAAACGCGTTCAGCACCTCAATATAAAAGTTCTGCATAAAGTCTTCCAGCAGGGCGTAGCGGCCCTTAAACCCCAAATGGCTGCCCTGGGGCGCCACGTGGCGGTAGACAATAGCGCTCAGGCTGCTATGCAGCTCTACCCGACCCCGGTGAGAGCCCATGTCGTAGTAGGTCAGACATTTGCTCACGCGGTGCCGCACCAGGGCTGTTTGCCAGTGGTTGATATCGCCAGAAGCCTGAATGCGATCGCTGAGAGCGCAAATGCGGTCAATTTCTGCTGTCAGCCGCTGCATAACCCCGCTCAACCCTCCGGGTCGCCGCTGCAGGTAAGCCATGAACTGGTCTTGCACCAGAGCCGCCACCGTCGGGGCCATATCTTGGTCTGCTGGGTGGGATGCCGACTTTGAGGCCAAGTTTGGGGACGAATCTGGGGCCGACTCTGGGGTCGACTCTGGGGGCGGCGGTGTAGTCCCAGGGGATGATGGGGGCATGGTAATGCAGGTAGATGCGGTCTTCATAGTTACCCAATCCTAACAACGACACCGATAACGGGAATAGTCAGTCGGGCCAATCGATCAGCTGGCTGAGGCACAGCCTGCTGACCCCGACCGGCTTGTTGTGTACTCCCCAATCAGCCGCGGCGATCTCCTATGCCCTGTGCCAGCGGTAAAATCTGCCCGCTGCGGCCGCAATCTCCCTGTCCTGGTTCTGATGGATTTTAAGCCCGGACCAGACCGCCGCTTTCCTTGCTGTCAAGGGTTCATTGAATGTTTGTCGAACGATGAAAGCCCTGTTATGCAAGGTCGTGAGCCAACGCTGTAACTGCTAAGGAGCTCGCCGTGCGACGAGACAGCCCCTCGGTCAGCCTAGCCCTCGCTACAGACCGACAGAGTGCCAGTTGCCCAGTTGCCCCCGCGCTACGCCAGCTGCGCCCCCCAGTCCAGCGCCATTTCCCAGTCCAGCCCCTGACGCACAACTAAAGGCTGGTCGCCTTCCATATCGAGAATGGTTGACACCTCGTAGGACAAGGGTTGGTCATCGTCCACAATGACGTCCACCAGCTTTTCTAGATTGTCAAACATCACCATTTTGTCGACCGGCTTGTCGATCGATCGCCCCGAGGTCGAAGCGGGCAGCAGCGTCAGGGCCGAGGTCGAAATCACCGGGTTTTGCAGCGTCTCTACCAGCGAGAGACAGATGGCATGATCGGGTACTCGAATGCCCGTAGTCCGCCGCTTGGGGCTCATCACCAGACGCGGCACCTGGCGAGTAGCGGGCAGCAAAAAGGTAAACGGTCCCGGAATCAGCCGCCGAATTAAACGATAGGCACCGTCACTGACCACGGCATAGTCGGCAATATTAGACAGAGAGGCGCACAGAAAGGTCAGCGGTTTCTCGTTAGCCAACTGCTTGATCTGGCGTACTCGCTGCACCGCCCCTTTATGATTGAGGTCACAACCAATGGCGTAGACTGTGTCTGTGGGGTAAAGCGCCACCGCTCCCTGACGCAGCGCCGCCGCGATCGCCTCCATTTTGCGGCTCTGCGGGTTATTGGGATGTAGCTTGTAGACCGTTGCCATTGCCCTTCCGTTTCTGTTGTTCTGTTGAAAACGATAGCTTACCTTGACTGCCCTACCGGCATTGCGGGCGATATGTGTCTGGCCGCGCTGGTTGATGCGGGCGTGCCCTTAGACTACCTGCAAGCCCAACTGGCCCGTCTGGGGCTTAACGACGAGTTTACCCTCTCGGTAGCCCCTGTCCTGCGCCAAGGACTGCGCGCCCTTCAGGCTCAAGTCGTAGTCAAAGCCAACCTCGATCATCCTGTAGAGCCGTCCCCTGGGCACCCTCCAGAACATCACGACCACGACCATCACCCTGGCGACGGACAGCACCAACATAGCCACGCCGTACACCCCACGCGTAACCTGCCCGCGATCGAGCATCTCATTACCCAGGCCAACCTGCCCGATCGCGTTCAGCACTGGAGCCTGGCCGTGTTTCGCAATCTGGCCAGGGCCGAAGCCGCCGTCCACGGCATTGCGATCGATCAGGTCCATTTCCACGAGGTCGGGGCCACCGACGCCATCATTGATATCGTTGGCACCTGCCTGGGATTCGACTATTTGAATATCGATACCCTGGTTTGTTCGCCCCTGCCCACGGGACGGGGCCGAGTCAAAGCAGCCCACGGATGGCTGCCCGTACCCGCCCCCGCCGTGCTCAAGCTGCTAGAGCAGCACCAGGTGCCCCTCTACAGCAACGGTCTCGATGGCGAATTAATTACACCGACGGGGGCGGCGATCGCGACGACCCTGGCCCAGCGCTTTGGTGACCCTCCAGCCATGACCCTACACCGCACCGGGTTGGGGGCCGGGGGCAAAGCGCTACCCGTGGCCAACGTCTTACGCCTGTGGATTGGGGTAACAGATTCAGACTCCGTCTCGGCCCAGGCATCACCGCCCCCCAAGATGCTATCTCAAGCCCTGACCTGGGAAAAACAGTCCCCAACCGAACGGCCAGATCAAGCTTTAGAGGAGATTCCCTACGATCTCGACACCGTTATTTTGCTTGAGACGCAGGTCGATGACCTGGTTCCCCAGGCCGTCGGCTACCTCTACGATCGCCTCTTTAGCGCCAGCGCCCTAGACGTCTTTACCCAGCCCGTGGCGATGAAAAAATCGCGCCCCGGCCTGCTGATTACCGTTATCTGTCGCCCCAGTGATGAGCCTCAGTGCGCCGATATTCTCTTTTCTGAAACCTCTACCCTAGGCATTCGCCGCCGACTTCAGCAGCGCTGGGTACTTCCCCGGCAGATCAAAACCCTCCAAACCCCCTACGGACCCATCAATCTCAAGGTAGCCTGCCATCCTCAAACCCAAGCCATTCTCAATGCCCACCCTGAATACGAAGACTGCGCAGCCCTCGCCCGCCGCCACGGCGTCTCCTGGCAGGTGGTTTACCATACCGCGCTCAGCACCTGGTACAGTCACGAGCCTCAGTCAGCCCTTCCCTTACCCGATTGAGACTCAGTCCTCAGCCAAAAACGGCGGCTCCTCCATCAGTCCGTCTTCCCCTGTCAATTCCTCATCTGCCTCAGACAGTTTGGGGTAAGAGTGTTTCAACGTTTGAGAAAAAATTCTAAAGGCCTCCACACTCGGACGATCGGAGAGAAACTCGGCCTTGAGTTCGCCGGCACGGGGATCTACCTTAACCAGGTTGTACTCAATGTTGTCGCCATAGATGGCAAAGGTAATCTGAAACACCTCTAAGAAATTGATGACCCACTGGCATTCGCTGCGGGGAAACTGCTCATAATAGCGAATCAGACTGGCCATTCTAGCCTCTAGATAGGGCAGTGTATGGCGTGAGACCAGCACCAGCTTAAGCAAAATGATGGCCAGCGTCAGAGCATTCCCCTGGGAGAGCACCAGCGAAAATAGAGGCGATGGCTGCTCTTGATCTTCCGTCATCAGGTAGTCAACTACCCGATTGCACGTGCGCAGCACCAAAGACGTATCTAGAGCCTGAGGATCAAACTCAGCATAAAGCTCGACCAAACGAGCATCTAAATGATCCTGAATTTGCTTTGAAATTGGGTTGCTGTTGACCGTGTAGAGCAGATAACGCGTCAAACTGACCTTAAACTCACCATAGCTACTGTCTTTTACCTGGGCTAAAAACAGGCGGGCCAGGTTCTTATAGCTAAACTCACCACGCCTAGCCACAATGGCCTTCACCAGCCGAAGGGCACTGTCTCCCAGAACTGTAGGATTCTCTATATTGCGCCCGTGGGCCTGCCCCGATTGGCCATAGGCCGTATACATGGCCAGGTCATACTTAAACTTTTCCTTCAGGCGGCGAGAGAGCGCCCGAGCCGCCTGCCGCTGCTCGACCGGATTAGCCTCATTGATGTACTGCGGTACTAGTAGATAAGAGGTATAGCGGCTGGCCCATTCATCAGGTCGATTGAGGGTGCGCTCTTCAGCGTACCGCGCCGCGAACAGCCTCAGTTCTTCAAAATCATAGCTTTCAGTAAAGCGAATTAACCAATTGCGCAGCCGCTTCAGGGTGGGCGACAGGGTACGGCGCTGAATTAATGGATCCGAAAAAATATCTACCAGGGCCTGGATGGCATCAAACTGGCGAGCGACTTCCCAGTTGTTGACGAGAATGTAGCAGCAGCGCTTGATGGTATTGCGAAACTCCTGCTCGTCATTGGCAAATAGAATCACGTGAAGCGCGGGCAGTGTCTGGGAGCTGACCGAGTCGGTATGGTGAATAAAAAGATGCAGAAATTCTTCCAGAACATCTTCGGGGTGCCAAATCTTGACGATTTCGAGCAAAAAGTCGTAGATCACCTGCTGCGCCTGGGCTAGCGTCAGCCCAGGGCGCGAACTATAGTCATTTGACTCCATTGAAGGGTATCTTGACACAGCTTCCCGAGACATTGGTTCCTCAACTCAACCCCGGTTGTCGCCAGGGTTAACTTGGAGCTAACAACCTTTTTCGAGGGCGTTGACTAGCCGTCAACAGCTCCTACTAGCAGGTCTTGCCCTTGTACCTTCCCTCTCTGCTGGAATGCAGCAGCGGCTATCATCAAACCAGCCGTAACTGTTGAAGGCTGGGTTCTACACGTTGAACCCGACGAACCCTAAACTCAATGAACCCGATGGTAAATTCACGCTCTCAAGCCAGCCAGACCTAAGCAGGCCCAGCTCAAAAGCCGTGCCCTCATATGTTACAGATGCAATCGAGCTTTAAGTAGTTGCCATAGATCATTTGTGTAAATTAACACAGCACAACACCGCCTTTAGCCTAATCAGCCATTGTGCTGAGCTCAACCCAAACGACACCGTTGCCAATCGAACGGTTATTTGCGAAGGAGTATAAAACCCTACCGGTAACTCAAATAGCTAAACGACAAGCCCTTCTCCATCGCCACCACAATTTGGTGACTGAGGGGTCAGGCCCTACAGGGGACTGTACAAAGAATACTACAGGCATTCCGGTGTACTAGACCAAAGTTTGGCAAAAGCCAGGTCAGCAAAGGTTTACACAAAGAAATTTTGGCAAGAATGCCTTTTATGGAAATTGGTATGGGGGCGGAGGGGCTCGAACCCTCACGACCGTTTAAGGTCAACGGATTTTCATTCTCCCGCAGCTTTCGCTGCTGCCAAACCAGGGCACAACCCCGGCCAGGTTTTGAGAATTGGACCCTCCCTTTACCCTCGCCTTCACGTTAGGGTAGCTCCCGTCGGGCCTCTGCACCTTCTGGCATTAAGGTCTCGCCAGCTTGGCTCAGGATTGCCATGTCCAGCCTTGGTGTAGGTTAAGCTACTGCCCTGAACTGGAGTTAGGTTTCCCTGAGTTTGAGAGCTTCCACTTAGCAGATTTCTCCACTAAGGCTCAGTTTTCTAAGTCCGTAGCGTCTACCATTCCGCCACGCCCCCTTAGCAGCCTGCTTCACAGGCCTACTGCCATTGCTCTAGTCCAGCGGGCAGAACAAGGCAGACTCCTATTCCATCACCAACCGTACAGGATTGCAACTCTCTACGCCCTAACTTGCCTCCAAGATTATTTTTTTGCTGAAGCCTATTTAGGAATATGTGTTATTGTAAAGATAGCTGAAGTAACACTCAGCTACATACTTAGTACATTTAACTGGACTAATACATCATGACCACGACTCTACAGCGGCGCGAAAGCGCCTCCCTGTGGGAGCAGTTTTGTCAGTGGGTCACCAGCACCGAGAACCGCCTGTATGTGGGCTGGTTCGGCGTACTGATGATTCCCACCCTGCTGGCTGCGACCACCTGCTTCGTAGTGGCGTTCATCGCCGCTCCTCCCGTCGACATCGACGGCATCCGTGAGCCCGTGGCTGGCTCGCTGATGTACGGCAACAACATCATCTCTGGTGCGGTTGTGCCTTCCTCCAACGCCATCGGCCTGCACTTCTACCCCATCTGGGAAGCTGCTTCCCTCGATGA
>PYER01000533.1 GCA_003017855.1 filamentous cyanobacterium CCT1 | reverse complement strand
GGGGGCCGAACTGGCCCTGACCGAGGCCCGCATTCCCGAAGATATTCCAGTGGGGCAGCTCCAGGATCCCTTCGTTAAACCCCTGTACCCTGATGTGGTCGGTCGGGATGGTTCTCGCACCCCCATGCCCTGGCAGGCCACCGCCGTTGCAGCCGGATTTTCCAACCGGGAAGATACCTGGCTGCCGATTCCCGAAACCCACCGGTCCCGGGCGGTGGATGCCCAAACACAAGATCCCAGCTCCCTGCTGAATACCTGGCGGCGCATGCTTCACTGGCGCAATCGCCAGCCTGCCCTGATGCAGGGGGACTGCACCATTCTCGACACCGAGGAGCCAATCTTTGCCTTTATTCGGGAAGCCCCCCAGCAGCGGCTGCTGTGCATGTTTAATTTGAGCGAGGAAACGGCCTATTTTGAGCTGCCGGAGGAAATGCACCCCTGTCTCACCGCCACCGGGGCCAACCCGGCCATGAAGCGCAACGGTGACATGCTGCGGTTACGGGGCTACGGTTATTTCTTTGGCAATCTCCAGCCCCGGACCCAGCCTGCCAACAGTGGTTCGGGTAAAGACTTAATCGAAGACAGACAGGAGCGCCTGGAGGCATCCTGCAGCTCTGAGGCCTGCGACGCCGCCAAGCAAGAAGTAACGTCAGCCCGCTGACCATCGGCCCAGCAGAGCCCCAGCTGACACACCCAGTAACACGAAGAACGGGAGGATTTCTATGGCCCGCATTGCTATCAATGGGCTCGGCCGCATTGGTCGAGCCACCCTAAAGATTGTGCTGGACACCCCAGGTCTTGAACTGGTGGCCATTAACGATTTGGTACCCCCAGACAACCTGGCCTACCTGCTGCGGTTTGATACGGTCTATGGTCGCTACAACCGATCCGTTAAGGCGGAGGAAGCGGCGCTAGTCATCGACGACCAGCGCTATCCGGTGTTCAGCGAAAAAGACCCGAGCCAGCTACCCTGGAGGGACATGGCCGTGGATATTGTGCTGGAATGCACCGGCGTCTTCCGCCAGCGAGAAGGGTTAGAAAAACACCTCCAGGCCGGGGCTAGGCGAGTGATGCTCTCAGCCCCCGCCAAGAGCGACGGCATCGAAACCATCGTCCACGGGGTCAACCAGCCCGCTGAGGATTGCGATATGTTCTCCACTGCCAGCTGCACCACCAACTGCATCACGCCGGTGGCCGAGGTGATGGGTCGCCGGGTGGGGGTAAAAAAGGCAATCATGACCACCGTCCACGCCTACACCTCTAGTCAGGCAATCGTGGACGGGCCGAGTAGCAAGTACCGGCGGGGCCGGGCAGCGGCAGCTAACTTTGTGCCCACCAGCACCGGGGCGGCGATCGCCACTACCAAAGTCCTGCCTCAGTTCTCCGGCAAGTTCGACGGGGTGGCCATTCGCGGCCCGATTCCGGTGGGCTCCATCTGCGACATGGTGTTTGTCACCGATCGCCCCACCCGCGTCGATGAAATCAACGACATTTTCCGCAGCGAGGCCGACACCGACCAGTATCGGGGCATCCTGGGCTGCACTGAACAGCCCCTCGTGTCTTCCGACATCATTCAAGACCCCCGCGCCTCGATCGTGGACCTGACCATGACCCAGGTGGTGGACGGCGATCTGGTGAAAATCATGGCCTGGTATGACAACGAATGGGGCTACGCCAGCCAGATGGTCAAGGAGGCAGTTCGGGTCAGTCGCCAGCAGCCAGTAACAGTCTAAGCATCGGCATCCCCAACTAAACGCCCAGGTAGGGGCTGGGATCACACCAGCCAGCTCCTACCTGAGATGGATACGGAAATCCCTTCAATGGCCGATCATTCAGGGTGGCTAGCCCTATCTCAGGACAAGCTGAGGGGCCGCTATTCGCCCCGGCTTTGACCGGTTCGGAGTCTTGTGGTAACAGAGAGTTACCAGTTTTTGCCGTGGTTCGTCTTCTTCACAATCGGCCATTGATTCAGCAGCTATTCCCTGGAGCTAGTCAAGCCGCTGCCCTGATGCGATCGCACGACTGGGCGCAAACCCCCATGGGGCCAGCTGACCACTGGCCAGCCCCGTTAAAAACTGC
>PYER01000020.1 GCA_003017855.1 filamentous cyanobacterium CCT1 | reverse complement strand
TAGAACGGCGGTACATCGGCAATCAGGTGCAAGGGTTTTTGCCCTATTGGGCGATTTTTCTTGCACTTTATCACCTCAGATCCACTCTGAACACTCCAACCTACAAGCCTCCTAGCCTTTTTCAGGAAGCCCCAATTAGCTGCTAAATGTCCAAAATCAAGGTTTACAGCCCCTAGCTTGTTCTTGGGGTCGGGCGTGGCAAAGCTCGGTAGATCTGGCTTTTGGCCAGAATAGATGACACGCCCTAGCCAAGCGTAGGGAAAACCTTGAACCACCGGGCAGGTAAAAGGTTGAAGCTCAGCAGCCTACGCTGTCGCTGCTTTATAGGCGGCCCAGCCGCCATATGCCGAAATATCGGGCCAGCCGTGCTCGTCAATTAGTTCTTTGGGGTAGAGAAAGGCGATCGCCGTGCCCCCGTCCGCCAGTTTTACCTCGTGGGGATACATGTGCGGCGGCTCGTTATCCTTCAGATAGTCGTACTGCTCGGCCGTCATCGCGTACAGCTCTCCCGGAATCGCGATCCCGTCCGCCTCAACCTCGTAAATACCTGGGTGCCAGCCATCTTTTACCGCGTGCAAACGGTAGATCGGAGCCGTTTCGGTCGCTCCTACAAACTCAGCATCCTGTAGATTTTGGTTGTCGGGCTGACCGCGCAGGGCCGAGCCGCAAATAAAGACGGTGATAGTTCCGGTAGAGTCAGTCATGGCAGGCGTTCCAGTACCAGGGGGTAGCGCAAAAGAGTTTCCAGACTACAACCTTAGAGGATTACGCCACCCCCGGCACACTTTTTTGTATACAGTCTTCCGGCCCCGCCCTTAGACCATACGGCCATTGGGTTCTAGCAACGCCAGGGTCAGCGTGGGCGACTCAATCACCAGCAGCGTTTCGTCGCCCCGGCGGGCTAACTTGGCGGCAATATCCAGTACTTTGGCTGCGTCAGTATCTTGCTTAAAAAAGCTGTAGTAGCGATTGTTATAGGTCAGCGCCATCAGCGGCTTGGTAACATCGGGTACCTGTAGGCGGCAGGTTTGGTAGGCACTCTCGTCGGCGACCATTAGGCAGGTCTGAGGCCCAAACACGGGTCGAATACCATAGTTCGGCTGACGGGCTGGGGGCGCATAGCGAGCCCCAGGTTCATGGGCCCACACCGCATAGCCCCGGCGAGTCAGCGTAATCGCGGCGGTACTGTCCCGCTTGCCCAACCGCAGCACGATATCAATGGCCTTGCGGGCCTCCGGCACAATTTTGAGAAAGCTGTAGAACTGATTGTCCACATAAATAGCCGACAGTCGATGGTCGGTATCGGGTACGCGAACGTGGCAGGGCGCGTACAGATCGCGGTCAAACAGCAGCTTGCAGGCCATAGCCGAGGTTGGCACGGCGGCCAGAGACGTAAGGGAATCGAGGCGGGGGGAAACGCTCATAGGGCAGGAAAATTTGCGGTGGATGGGGCCGTTACCAAAGAATTCGGGCAACAGTAGGTTTACTCAACAGCATGGAGGATAGTCAGTAATTTCCCAATGTTGAAATAACGGAGGTTTCGCCGGCTTAGTGAAGTTTTGACTGAGGAAAATACGGAGGCCGGGAACCGTTTGTAACATTACGCAACACGATCTCAAATTTAGAGGGGCAGCAGACCTCCAACCGAGGCTGCCTAGCCGACCTGTCCCAGGACAAGACAGCGGTAGGGTTTGGCAATTCCTGATAAGGTAAAAGACTCAGCTATTGCCCCTTTTGAGTACGTTGCCTGCGCCATGACGGCTACAGTAGATTCCCCAATTCCGGTTGTATTTCCCCTGGCGGCGGTGGTCGAGCAGGGAGCCATTAAGATGGCCCTGCTGCTGGCGGCGGTCGACCCCAGCCTGGGCGGAGTCGTGATTGCTGGGCGGCGAGGCACGGCCAAGTCGGTGATGGCCCGAGCCCTGCACCAGCTGCTGCCCCCCATTGAGGTGGTCGAGGGCTCCTGCTGTAATGCCGACCCCACCGCCCCACCGCTGTGGGATGACCAAACCCGCGATCGCTTCGGTCCTTCACCTAATTTCGAGAATCTGCCCACTCGCGTCATTCCCGCGCCTTTTGTGCAAATTCCGCTGGGCATCACCGAAGACCGGCTGCTGGGTTCGGTCGATGTGGCCCGCTCGATTCAGGCCGGGGAGAGTGTGTTTCAGCCGGGGCTGCTAGCCGAGTCCAACCGAGGAGTGCTCTACGTTGACGACATCAACTTACTCGACGACCAGGTGGCTAACCTGCTGCTGGCCGCCCTCACCGCTCGCCGCAACCAGATTGAGCGCGAAGGACTGAGCTTTCAGCACCCCTGCGAACCGCTGCTGATTGCCACCTACAACCCCGAGGCCGGGCCGCTGCGCCAGCACCTGCTCGATCGCATTGCGATCGCCCTCTCCGCCGACGGGACCATGAGTCTCGCCGATCGAGTCGCCGCCGTCGATCAATCGACCCAGTTTGCCAACGACCCGCAGGCGGTGCTCGCCGCCTACGCCGACGAAATTGACGCCCTCAAAACCCAAATTATTCTGGCTCGCGAGTGGCTAAAGGACGTCACTATTAGCCGTGAGCAGATTCAGTACTTGGTAACGGAAGCGCTGCGGGGCGGCATTCAGGGCCACCGGGCCGAGCTGTTTGCGGTACGGGTGGCCAAGGCCCACGCCGCCCTTGAGGGCCGCGCTGAGGTGAGTGCCGACGATTTACGCGTGGCAGTCGAGCTGGTAATTGTGCCCCGCTCTCTGCTGCCCCAGGACATGCCGGAAGAGCCGCCGCCGCCACCACCGCCGCCCTCCAACCAGGATCAAGATGAACCCCAAGACAATACGGAGGATCAAGACAAGGAGGAGGATCAAGAGGACGACACCCCCGACGAGGACGACAGCCCGCCCAGTATTCCTGAGGAGTTTGTCTTTGACCCCGAAGGTGTGATCATAGACCCGTCGATGCTGTTGTTTGCCCAAACCATGGGCCGCCAGGGCAAATCGGGCAGCGCCAACCTGATTTTTTCAGAAGAACGGGGCCGCTATATCAAGCCCTTTTTGCCCCAGGGGCCGGTGCGCCGCATTGCGGTCGATGCCACCCTGCGGGCGGCTGCTCCGTACCAAAAAGCCCGCCGCGATCGCGAGCCCAACCGCCGCGTGATTGTCGAGCAGGGCGATATTCGCGCCAAGCGCCTGGCCCGCAAGGCCGGGTCGCTGATTATTTTTGTCGTTGATGCCTCGGGCTCGATGGCGCTCAACCGCATGCAGTCGGCCAAGGGGGCCGTGCTGGAGCTGCTCACCGAGGCCTACCAAAACCGCGACCAGGTGGCACTGATTCCCTTTCGCGGCGAGCAGGCGGAGGTGCTGTTGCCCCCCACCCGCTCGATCGCTATGGCCCGACGGCGGCTGGAGCGCATGCCCTGCGGCGGCGGTTCGCCCCTGGCCCACGGCCTGACTCAGGCGGTGCGGGTGGGCGTCAATGCCCAGCAGTCGGGGGATGTGGGCAGCGTGGTGATTGTGGCGATTACCGACGGTCGCGGCAACGTGCCCCTGGCGCGATCGCTGGGCGAAATGCCGGAGCCCGACGCCCCCAAGCCTGACATCAAGCAGGAGCTGCTGGAGATTGCTGGGCGCATTCGCGGCGTGGGGTACCAGCTGCTAATTATTGACACCGAGCGCAAGTTTGTCTCCACCGGGTTTGGTAAAGAATTGGCGAAGACCGCCGGGGGCCGATATTATCAGCTGCCCAAAGCCACTGACCAGGCCATTGCTTCTATGGCCCGTGGGGCGATCGCCGATATGAAGAGTGGGTAAACAGTTCTGCTTTTGGCCTCCATTTGGCGCGTTGCAAGGTCTAGACGGGCAATATGTAACCTATAAGCGTCTAGGGGTCTGGCCCCTGTCCTAGATGCGGCCCATACCTGCTGTGCATGATTGCGAGTCGCCATGGAACGTCGAGTGTCATCGTTATCCCAGGGGCAACGCCTGCTAGCCGCCATCATGATTACCGATGCGGTCGGCTTCAGCACCCGCATGTCGGTGGACGAAGAGCGCACTCTGCGACTGATTGACCGCGACCTGACGCTGATTGGCGACATCTGCCGAGAGTTTGGCGGCACCGTGCTCAAGTCAACCGGCGACGGCCTGCTAATCTATTTCTTGAGCGCTGTTGAAGCGGTCTCCTGCGGGCTGGAAATGCAGCGAAGACTGGTCGAACTGGCCGAGGGGCTAGAGCCCGATCAGTATTTGGATCACCGCATTGGTATTCACCTGGGCGATATTCTAGTCAGCGAACAGGACGTGATGGGCAACGGGGTGAATGTCACCGCGCGGCTGCAAACCTACGCCAAACCCCGGGGCCTATGCGTATCGCGCACTATTTATGACGTTGTGAAGGCCCGGCTTACCCTGCATGCCACCTTCCTGGGGCCGCTGCACCTCAAGAATATTGAGGAGCCGGTGCCCGCCTACCAGCTTGCCCTTCAGGCCGAAGACACCGAGCCCGGTCCCCACGGATCTGAGGATCACACCTGCACCCTGCCCATGACCACCGAGGCGCTGCTGGGCAACGCTATCCGTGCCCTCAGCACGCACCCCCACAGCCTGCGGATTAAAAAACTGGTGTTTGCCACCTACCAACAGGCCTGGGAAAATGACCCTAAGGTTCTGGAACAGTTTGACCTCAGAGTGCTGCTGCTGTCGCTGCGCGATCGCTATCCTGCCCTGGCCGACCTCGAAGTTCAGCTCAAGCGAGTGGTGGTTGGGCTGAACCGCCAGGATATCTACAGCGAGGTAACGGAGGCCATTCTCAAACAGCTCCAGCCCTGGTACGGGCGATCGCTGTTTCAAAACCCCGATGCTGCCGAGCTGGGCCTCACCCAGCTGACGGTACGCTCGCTCGAAGAGCAATGTCAGGCCATTGCCGACCAGTTTGACCACAGCCCCGATGCCCTGCGGCTGCGCAAGCTGCTCCGCTGCATCTGCTACGGTGGCTGGGAAAACGACCCCAGCCGTATCACCCAGATCTATCTGCCAGCGCTGATTCAGCAGACGCTGATAGTCGCTCCCAAGCCCCAGGATTTGCGCTATCGCCTGGGCCGCATTGTCAAGCACCTCAACCGCCGCCAGCAGTATACGCGCCTGGCCAACCAGATTGTGACGGGCTTTCAACCCTTGTACCAGAGCCAGTCAGGAGCATTACCCGACGCCACCGCTCTGGCCGAATCGACGATGTTAGCCGAGTCGACAGCCCTGGCCGAACCCTCTGGCCCCTCCGGCGGCGGCGAGGGCGGTTACACGACGCTCACCAGTCTGGCTGGACCTGAGCAACCCGCCGATTTGACCACCCTGCACGGCACCCTCTCCCATCCCTTAGATGCAGGCCACGAGAATGGCGGTCCCCACCGCGATCGCTCATCGCTATTCGACCTGCGGGGCGACATCGTGCAGTACGCCAATCCGCTGCGCGCTAAGATTCTGCTGTACTCCTGCCTGCACGGTCCCTTTGGCTACACTCCCCAGGACTGGTCTAACCTCAATCGTCGCACCCTTAACGATCTGCTTGAGCAAACCTTCGAATATTGCCCCACCTACACCGATTTAGACAGTAAGCTATCCATTATTGCCCACTGCCTGGGTCGAGCTGGCGACGGCGGTCAGGTGGCGAGCGCTATAACCCAGGCTATGCGAGCCTACTACCCCCAGGACCCTAACGTCCCGCTAGAGCCCCTGTCCCCAGGGCGGGCCGATGCTCCCAGCCAGCCTCACCCCCCTGCCGCCGGGCGCGAGTTGACTAGCCTTGGCGATCGCCCCGCCGTGGTGGCTCGTTCCTCCGCTCGCTCCTCCGCCTAAGCCCCCCTGGTTTTCGCTATGAATGCCCGTGAACTGCTCGATGCCTATGCCCGTGGCGAGATGGATTTTAAAGGCAAGACCCTGGTTGGCATCGATCTGGCCGGGGCTGATTTAATTGGGGCAAACCTGGTGCAAGCCGACCTTGAGAATGCCAACCTGATGCTGGCCTTTTTGACGCGGGTACGGTTTCGTCAGGCCAATCTATCGAAGGCGCGCCTGGGCGGTGCCAATCTCAATCAGGCCGATCTGTCGGCGGCCATGCTGCGCGACGCTGACCTGCACGGTGCCAGCCTGCAGGGAGCCGATTTGCGCAGCGCCAACATGACCCTTGCTGACCTACTCGACGCCAACCTCACTGGGGCTGACCTGCGCAATGCCGACCTCAGCGGGGCTAACCTCACCGGGGCCTGTCTGCGCGGGGCTAACCTGCGTCAGGAAAACCGCAAGTACGCTACCAACCTGCGGGGAGCCAAGCTGCGCCTCGCCGACCTGCGGGGCACCAACCTATCAGGTGCGGATCTGGCCTACGTTGACCTCAGCGGGGCCAACCTGAGCGAGGCCGTGCTGCGCGATGCTAATCTAAAGGGTGCTAACCTACAGGGGGCGCTGCTGCGCAACGCCAACCTCAGCGATGTCGATCTCAGTCAAAGCTGCCTGGAGTCGGCCGATTTAACCCACTGTCGGTTTCCGCGCAGTAACCTCAGCGGGGCCAACCTCAACCGCACCAGCGCCAAGGGAGCCGACTTTACCGAAGCCGTGATGGCCCTGGCCCAAATGGATGACTGCGACCTGGCCAACTCCCGGTTTAGTCGGGCCGACCTGGCTCGAGTTAACCTGCGTCGCTCAGTGTTGACTAAAGCCCTGCTGGTCGAAACCTACCTGGGCCGGGCCGACCTCACAGACGCCAACCTCAGCGAAGCGATTCTAGAGCGGGCTGAAATTAGCAGCACCACCCTGACCAACGTCATCCTGACCGGCGCGACTATGCCCGACGGCACGGTTCACGGGTAGTAGAGAGCAAGGCTAATAATCCAGCTCTTCTTCGTACTCGGTGACTTTTTTCTTTTGAGGAATATTGAGGGGCTTGGGCTCGTAGGGCTGGCCCTCGTCTTCTTGAGTCCAGACGTCTTCGGTGACGTCCTGAAAATCGGCGTCGTAGGCTTTGTAGCCGCCCTGTTCGTCCATGGTGGCCGCCTGATAGC
Source organism: filamentous cyanobacterium CCT1 (assembly GCA_003017855.1). GTDB lineage: Bacteria > Cyanobacteriota > Cyanobacteriia > Phormidesmidales > Phormidesmidaceae > Nodosilinea. The sequence goes on along the minus strand of PYER01000020.1, from coordinate 37,646 downwards.
GCTCGGCGGGCTGCTGGGCCTGAATGGGTTCTTCAATGCGCTCGGGTTCGCCCCAGTCGTCGTCGCTCCAGCGCTCCTCAGCGGCAGCCGGTCGAGCTTTGCTAAATTCGGCGGGCACCTGTACCCCAGAGGGCAGTTGGTTAGCCGTAGACACCGGCATGATGTATTCGCTGTCGTCGTTGCGATCCCAGGGGGCGCTGCCGATGCCTAGACGCTCTAGCAGGCCAACGCTGAGCTGCACCATTTTTTCTTCGGCACCTTCAAAAACAATCAGGCGATCGGGGCCGCTGCTAACTACTTCGTCGATGGAGAGTTCGTAGGTGCTAATCACCTGGTCAGGAATTTGGGGCAGCCCAAAGGAGGCGATCACAATGGTTTCGATACGGCCGTTGGTGACGTCAAACTTGAAGCCGCGCACGCGGCCCAGGGGCTCGCCAGTTTCGGTAATAACTTCGCAGTTGACTAGCGTGCTGTAGGGAGCAACGCTCATTTCGTCGTCTAGCGCTGCTTCGTCATCAACTAAAATCACGTCACCGATCTGGCGAATGTTGGTCAGGGCCATGACCTGTTGGGTGCTCGACACCAGCCCAGACATAATATTTTCTCGCAGACCAATGGCCACAACTTCTCGCTGGTCAACATCAACCCAAACCTGGCTGACAATTCCCAGTCGCTGGCCAGAGTTGCGGGTAATTACCTGAGTACCCAAGAAGTCGGAGCGAAGACGATACTTGTCTAAGGTCATGTTTAATCCATCTCGTGAACCGAGACAACAGATCGCTAAGAAGCCAGGACTAGACAGTAAATCGCCCTGCTAAAAGACGATAGAACCCTTTAGCCTGAATAGTTATCTTAACTAGAATCGTCTAATTCTACAGGAGGGAAGACCGAACTACCAGACCAGGCTAGACGACCTGCGCCACGGAGAATGACAGCCTTGATGACAGCCTGTCTAGCTCTCGGATCCTTGATCTGGATGAGTGCTTATCGGCGGGGCTAGCGGGGCTGAGGGCAGGTTGCCCTGGCTCAGGGTTTGCACTGTCTGGGTGAGGTCTAGGCCTGTGGTCTGCTTGAGTTGCGCCATAAAGCTGGCTAGCTTGGTGGCGCTGCTCCCACCGCCGGGATCGATTACGGTAATGTTTTCTATCTCCACGTCGGGCACGGTGGCGACTAGGTTAACCAGCAGTGCCTCCAGCTTTTGGAAGAGAAAGATCTCGCGCGCATGGTCGCCAGCAGCTTTCCAGGTGGTGGCCAGTTCACGAATGCCTTCGGCGCGAGCGCGACCGTCTTCGACAATGCTGGCGGCGTCGCCTTTGGCGCGGGCCTGGGCCTGTTGACAAGCGGCGGCGGCGGGGGCAATTACGTCGGCCTGGAGCTGCTGCTCGACCTGGTTGCGGCGTTCGCGCTGAACGGCGAGTGCGGCTTCGGTGCGGGCAACTTCAGCGGCAATTTCAGACTCGGCTTCGGAGATGGCGGCCTGGCGCTGGCTAAGGGCGTTTTGCAGGCGGCGATCGGCGTCGGCGCGAGTGGTGGCCATTTTGGCTTCGATCTGGCGCAGAGAGGTGCGCTTCAGGTTTTCGGCGGCCTGGAGCGCCGACTGTGCTTTGGCTTCGGCTTCGGCGATGCGGGCGTCGCGCAGCAGGTCGGCTCGCTGTTTGCGGCCAATGGAGTTGAGGTAGCCAACATCGTCGGAAATGTTTTGAATTTGCAGGTTGTCGAGAATCAGACCGAGCTGAGCCAGGTCGTCGTCGGCTTCGTCGAGTAGGCTGCGCACAAAGGCCATTTTGTCTTCGTTCACCTGCTCGGGGGTAAGGGTGGCGAGCACCCCGCGCAGGTTGCCCTCCAGGGTTTCGCGGGCAATTTTTTCGACCTCCTGCCGAGTTTTGCCCAGCAGGCGCTCGATCGCATTGTGAATGGCGGGTTCTTCGCCAGCAATTTTGATATTCGCCACGCCCTCGACGCGGAGGGGAATGCCGCCCTTGGAGTAGGCATTGGTGACCCGCAGCTCAATGATCATGTTGGTGAGCTCCATGCGGAAGGTTTTTTCCAGCAGGGGTTTGCGAATGCTGCTGCCGCCTTTGACCAAACGGTAGCCGACCTGACGACCATCGCTGACCGTGCTGCGATCGCCCGCAAAAATCAATACTTCGCTGGGCTGGCAGATGTAGTACAGGTTTTTAATGATCAGTAGGAGACTGCCGGTAGCCCCAAACATGACCACCAGCAGAGCAAAAATCAGGCTCATAGTTTCTCCAGAGGGTGAATGGGGGCGTTTAGCGGCGATGACGCTTGGGGCGCTACGGAGGGCGCTGCGGGGGGCGTTAGACTGGCCACCAGAGGAATGCCGAGAATGTCTTCGGACTGGCGCAGAAACTGCTTCACCATTTCGGGGTAGGCGTTGAGCAGCGATGCGATCGCCTTCCCGTCTCCGTTATCGATCACGTTTATCTGGCCGAGGTGGAGGCGACCAGGAATGCGACCGGCCTCTTTAAGCACCATTTCGAGCTGTTGCACCAGAAAGATTTGGGAGGCGTCAACCCCCGTGTCCTGCCACACCTTGACCATCATTTGGCTGGCCTGGGCTGAAGCCTTAGCGTTTTCTTCGAGGGTAGCGGAAGCGCCTCGAGCCTGGAACTCCTGAGCTCGCTGCTGAGCCTTGGCGGGCAGCACCTGTTCTACCTCCAGTCGAGCCTGTTCCAGGTGGGCGCGAATGGCCTGTAGCTCTCGCTGGGCGCGGGCGCGGGCTTCGGCGGCGGCGGCCAGGGTGCGCTCTTCTTCAATGCGGGCCTGCTTTTCGACTTCGGCGGTAATCCGGCGCAGCTCGTTTTCTTTCTCTTGAATGACGGTACGGGCCTGGGTTTGGGCGACTTCGGCTTGGCGGGTGCTGTCGGCCTCAATCTGCTCGGCGGCAGCCATGGCATTCGACTCGGCGATTTCGGCATCGCGCACCACGGTGGCAATCTGCCGTCGGCCAATGGAGTTGAGGTAGTCGACATGATCCGAGACACTTTGAATTTTCAAGGTGTCGAGCTGGAGACCCAGCTTGACCAGATCGTGGCGCACGTCGCTGGCGATGCGTTCGGCAAATTCCAGCCGGTCTTCGTTGAGCTGCTCAGGGGTGAGGGTGGCTACGACACCGCGCAGGTTACCCTCCAGGGTTTCGCGGGCGACGCGGACAATTTCTTTACGGCCCCGCCCTAAAAAGCGCTCGATCGCGTTGCCGACTAGGGCCTCATCGCGGGCGATTTTAACGTTGGCGATCGCCTGAATATGCAGCGGTGTACCGCCTTTTGAGTAGGCGTTGGTGACCTCAATAGGGACGGGCATGGTGGTCAAATCCATGGTTTTGACCGTTTCAAGAATGGGAATGCGGAAGGTGCGCCCCCCGTAAATTACTCGGTAGCCGGTGGTCTGACCGTTGAGGCGGCGATACTCGCGCCCGGAGATGATCAAAATTTTGTTGGGGTCGCAAACTTGTACCAGGGCGTTGACGCCCCAAATAGTGAGCAAAAGGGCAAAGATGAGAACGGCGAGCGCCCCACCTGCCAAGATTTGGCCGCCGGTCTGCCCGATCACTGGAGCGGTCGGTACTGCCCCTGTCAGGGCTACCGTTTCAGTCCGGTTGATGCTTGCTGTCATACCTACGCGCTCCTTAGGTGGATCAATCTCGCTGCCTTTTCCCCAATGGGCAGATGCCGTCTGCCCCTATCTGTCTATCCCCTCCGCTGAGGCTACCCATAGCTTGTTGTGCTCTAACCCCACCACCAGTACCGCATCCCCTTTTTGAAAGGATCGCTCCTCCTGGGTCATGGCGAAGAAGCTGATCGTCGAGTTGCGCAGGCGCAGGCAAACTTTGCCCCGGCTGTGGGCATCGAAGGGAATTTCTACCGTGGCAATCTGACCGGTCAACTCGTCGGGGCGAATCATGCTGCTGACTGGCTGTTGAGCGAGCGATCGCAGCACCAGAGCCGCTACCAGCCCACAAAACAGCCCCATCATCAGCGCCAAAAGGGTGGTCAGCCATCCAGCCAAATTGGGCTGTGCCCAGGTGAGCAGCAGCCCCGTGAGGCCAAAAAAGCAGAGGGCAAAGGTCCAGAACCGCAGGCTGAGGAAAGGCAGCCACCAGCGGTTTCGCAGCGCCGTCAGCGTCTGGTCAATCTGGGTGCCGACATCGATATCATCGACGTTGACGGGGGTTTCGACGTCGACGTCAAAGTCGGCCGCAAAATCGACTCCGTCGAGCCCACCAACGGCCGCTAGCAGCACAAAAATGCCGCCAACTATAAAGCAAAGACCATAGACCAGCATGGTTTGACGACACCTCGTGTGGTTGGCCTAGCGTTTAGTTCCGTATGCCAAGGTACTCGCGACGCAGCAGCTAACGCCCGTTTTCTTCACTGTACTTAATTTGAAATCCTGCTTTGGGGAGATGGAAATTTGATGGATTAATAATGTGTAGCCTCACTCAGAGGCAAGATGCGATAACTATAGCGTGGCGCTCTGAGCCTGCAGGTCGATCCCCAGCACCTGGGTGTAGGCCCCCCGCGCTTGGGTGACGCCAATGGTGCGCTGGGCCGACTCGATCATGGGGCGGCGCAGGCTGACCACAATAAACTGGGCCGACTCCGCCTGGCGCTTGATCATGCGCGAGAGGCGCTCGACGTTGGCCCCGTCGAGAAACATGTCAACCTCGTCGAAAGCGTAGAAAGGCGAGGGACGGTAGCGCTGCAGGGCAAAGATAAACCCCAGCGCCGTGAGCGATTTTTCGCCCCCCGACATAGAGGCCAGCCGCCGCACGGGCTTGCCCTTGGGGTGGGCGACCAGGTTGAGGCCACCGTTGAAGGGGTCTTCGGGGTCTTCGAGCTGGAGGTGGCCGTCGCCGTCAGAGAGTTCGGCAAAGATGGCCTGGAAGTTTTCGTTGACGGCGTTGTAGGCCTCGGTGAACGCCTGGCGGCGCAGGGTAGTAAAAGTTTCGATCCGCAGCAGCAGTTCGGTGCGTTCTTCTTCAAGGGTAGTGAGCTTGTGGGTGAGTTCGCCCAGCCGCTCTTCGGTGCGGTTGTACTCTTCGAGGGCCAGCATGTTGACGGGCTCCATGGCCTCCATGCGGCGCTGGAGCGATCGCAGTTCCTTCCTCAGCTCCTCCAGATCGGTCTCTGGCGGAATTTCAGGCAGCGGGTCGGGCAGCTCTGCCGCCTGGGTGGCCAACAGTTCCTGGGCCTCGACCAACTGCTGACGGCGCTCCTGCTGGGTTTCGATCAGCTTTTGGCGCTCCCACTCCTGCTGCTGAGTCTGGGTGCGCTGGGCCCGCAGGCGCTGCTCTAGCTCGTCGCGGGCGGCTTTTTCGGTGGCGAGGGTTTGGTCGAGGGCGGCCATTTGCTGGCGCAGCTGGGCGATTTCACCGTTCAGTCCGGTCTGCTGCTGCTGAATCTGGGTGAGCTGCTGGTCGCGATCGCCCTGCTGCTGGGCCAGGGTCGTGAGGGTTTGCTGGGCCTGGTTAAGGGCGAGATCGAGCTGCTGGCGCTGGGTGTGTAAGTCTTGCAGGCGACGCTCGGCGGCCTGGAGCTCCTGCTGGCGATCGCTGAGCTGAGCCTCTAGCTGCCCCACTGCCGCCTGGGCCTGCTGCCACTCGCTGTGGGCCTGGGACTGCTCTAGCTCGCTGAGGGCCTGCTGCTGGCGGGCAATTTCAGCCTCCTGCACGGGGAGCGACTCAGCTAGTTCTTGCAGGCGGGTCTGGGTGCTGGCTAGCTCCTGCTGGTGCTGGCTGAGCTGGGTGGCGAGGGTGGCACGCTGCTGGGCCTGCTGCTGCTGCTGGGCCTGCTGCTGCTCGCCCGCTAGCTGTAGCTCGCGGTACTGCTGGCGCTGGGTCATCAGCGACTGGGTGAGGGTTTGCAGGGTGGCGGAGGTGGTGTTGAGGTCGCGATCGCAGCGCTCCAGCATCACCTCGATATCGCTCAGCCGCTGGCGCAAAGCCTGGGCCTCGCTCGATTCAGCGGGTTCGACGGTGCCAAAGTGCAGACTGCCCGAGCGCGACGACACATTGCCCCCGGTCATGGCTCCGCTGGTTTCAAGAATCTCGCCCTCCAGGGTGACGATGCGGTAGTCGCCCAGGTACTGCCGCGCCGACTGTAGGGTGTCGAACACCACAGTGCTGCCAAAGGTGTAGCCAAAAATGTCGCGGTAGCGCGGGTCGCAGTCGATCAGGTTAACGGCGTAGTCTAAGAATCCGTCAGGGCGCTTCCAGTCGGGCACCGGGGTAAAGCGGGGGGCGCGAATTTTGTTGAGCGGCAGGAAGGTGGCTCGTCCCGCCTTGCGCTGCTTGAGAAACTGAATCCCCTGGGCCGCTACCCGATCGTCTTCGACCACCAGATAGCCCAGTCGCGCTCCGGCGGCGATCTCTAGAGCCAGCTGGAACTTGGGATCAACCTTGCCCAACTGCGCTACCAGCCCGCTGATACCTGCCATGCCGCTCTCCAGCAGCAGTCGGGTGGCGTGGGTACCCTGGCTCTCCTGCATGGCCTGGGTCTGGGCCTCCAGCTTATCGAGTTCGCGCTGCTTGTCGCGCTGCTCTTTTTGCAGGCGGGTCTGGGTATCGCGCTGCACCGAGAGTTCGGCCTCGGCGGCGGCAATTTTGGCAGCCGTCTCCTGAATCGCGGCCTCGGCGGCCGCAAGCTGGGCGCTCAAATCAGCATTCTCGGCGGCGGCAGGGCCATCCCCCAGGGTGTGACGCTGCTCGGTCAAAGCTTCAATTTGTTGCTCTAGCTGACGCAGCCGCTCCTGGAGCCGAATCTGCTCGGTGCGCTGGGGTTCAAGCTCGCGGCGCAGGGTTTCGATCGCCTGACGGAGCTGGCTCTGCTGCTGAATGCTGGTCTGGGAAGCGGAGGCGATCGCCAGGGTCGCCTGACGACGCTCTTCTAGAGCCTGCTGCACCTGGTCTTTGGCCGCATTGAGGGCTACCAGTTCGCCAGTGGTCAGGGCCGCGATCGCCTGACTCACCTGCTCCAGGTCGCGCTGCTGCTGCTGGCGGGCAATTTCGGTGTCGCGGCGCTGGGCGGCGGCCTGGTTAGTAGCGGTGCGGTTTTCCTGCTCCTGGCGCTGGAGCTGGCGCAGCTCGGCTTCATGGGTAGCGACCTGGGCCTGTAGCGCCAGGTGCTCGTCTTCGCCCATAGCTCGAATGTGGGCGTTGAGGGTGGCCAGCTCGGCTTCTAAGGTGGCGATCGCCCCCTGCCCCTGGGCAATGGCCGTCGCCAGCGTAGTGGACTTGGCCTCGCCCTGCTCGATGGTTTGCTGTAGAGCCGCGATCGCCCGCTGCTGGCTCTGCCACAGCAGCACCGCCTCCCACTGGCTCTTGGTCTGAAAGGTTTCTTTGAGGCGCTGGTATTTTTCCGCCTTTTGCCGATCCTGGGCCAGGCGCTCTAGCTGGGCCTGTAGCTCGCGCTCCACAATCCGAAAGCGCTCCTCGTGGTCGCGCACGGCCTCAAGCTTGCCCCGCGCCTGGTCAATCTTGCGGTCAAAAGCCGCGACTCCGGCCAGCTCGTCGATGATCTCTCGCCGCTCGCGGGAGTTCATTGAAATGATGCTGGTGACATCTCCCTGCAGCACCACGTTGTAGCCCTCGGGGTAGACATGGAACCGCTGCAGCTGCTCGTGGAGCTGATTAAGGGTACAGGGCTCGCCGTTGATGTAGTAGTTCGACGTATAGGTGCCCTGACTGGTTACCCGCAGCCTGCGGGTAACACTCCACTCCTGCCCCACAGGCAAGGGCACGAGGTTGGCACCGGGCTCCTCAGAGGTCGAGATGTCTAGCGTGGGAGAATGGCCGTTGCCGCCGTGGCCACTCTCCCCAGGGCCGTTGCTGCCGTGACCATTACCATTAGTCAGACTGTTGCTGTCGCTTAAGTCGATCGCCCCATCGTCGCTGCCCTCCATGAATAGCTCGGCAGGCACATCGCTGAGGTCAAAGGTAACCGTGACGCTGGCCTCAGAGGTGGCGCGCCGACTCATCTGGCTTTGGTTGACCAGATCGGGCAGGCGATCGGCCCGCATGCCCTTGGAGCTGGCCAGACCCAAACCAAACAGCAGCGCATCTAGAATATTCGACTTGCCCGAACCGTTGGGGCCAGAAATAACCGTAAACCCAGGCAGCAGTGGAACCTGGGTCGTACCCCCAAACGACTTAAAATGGGACAACTCGACGCGCTTAATGTGCACTGGCCAGCGTTAACCTCGGGCTTGAAACAAGTGTACTATGCGAATTTTCTTTTGGCCACCCTATTTTTAGGATCCAAAGCAGCATTAGCTGATGCTGACGACTAAGTTTAGTGCAAAACCCTCAGTTTGTACGCTAGATGGCGGGCAGGCTGTCTGGAGTGAGTGCGAAGCAAATTACCATGGTCACTGCCGCATTGATGATGATGAAGCCCAGGCCGCTGCTCTGAGGCGCAAAAGCAAGCCCGATCGCCTCTCAGTACTGGTTTAGAGCCGACATTCTCTCCGTAGCTGACATCGGCCTTTTTGCCAGTTCTTTAGGTCGCCCATGCGTGGCCAGAGCCACCATTTTCTGAGCAAGTCAAATTGGGGTGGCAGAACATTAGGGTGCCCATGCGCCGCTGGAACCACAATTTTCTGAGCAAATCAAATTGGGGTGGCACAATATAAGGAGCAGTCCTACTCCCAAACCCCGTGAGCCAGTCTACCCCGCCACCTCTGTCTCAGCCGGTGATTTTGGGGTTTGACCCCGGACGGCAAAAGTGCGGCCTCGCGATTATGGGCCTAGACCGCATGCTGCGCTACCAGCAGGTGATTGCCGCGGAGGCAGTGCTGGATGAAATTACGGCGCTGCGCCAGCAGTTTCCCATTTCGATGATTGTGCTGGGCGATCAAACCGCGTCTCAAGGCTGGAAAGATACGCTCAGTCAGCTCCCCGACCCGCCGCGCATTATGCTGGTCGATGAACGGTATACGACGCTGGAGGCGCGCGATCGCTACTGGCAGATGTATCCGCCATCGGGGCTGGGGAGGCTGGTGCCGCAGTCGCTGCGCAAAATTTCTCGCCCGATTGACGACATCGTGGCAATTTTGCTAATTGAGCGCTACCTGAACCGGCTGACGGGTGATTGAAGTTATGGCGTGCCGCTCAAGCTATCTGGGCTAGAACGTCATCGGCGCGATCGGCTCAATTGCTGGGTTGTGTCCGCCCACCTGGCTCGTGCGCAGCACCCAGGCCGACGCGCCGTACTTGAGAAACTTGTGCACCACCACATCGCTGGCCTTGCGGGGAAACACCGTGCGCCAGCTGCCCAGGCCCATAATTAAGTTGCGGATGGGCTCGTCTTCGATAGAACTGCCCAGGTTAAACTCGTTCTTCTCCCAAGCGGGGCGGAGGCCGCCCAGTGGCTGCAGCGTATCTTTGAGGTCTTTGTTAAAGAGGGCGAGCTGGTGTAGGGGCTCGGCCTGATCGGGGTGTTGATCGATCAGGGCGTCGGCGTGGCGGTAGAGACTAATGCCGATGCTTTGCAGGCTGGCAAACAGCGCCTGGTTTGAGTCTTGAGAGCAGTTGTTGGAAGGGCCAACAAAGGTGCCGCCCGTGCCGTCGCCAATGCGGTAGCGGGCAGTCATGGCCTGCAGGTGGGCCTCCATGCGGGTGAGGGGCGACCGGCGTTCGTCATCAAAGTAGTAGTAGCGGCTAAAGGCATCGAGCTTGACCAAAATGTCACAGGTGGGGCGGGTGCCCAGCCAGCCCCGCTGGCGATCGCCCTGGTACCGCGACCAGTGAATGGTGCCTGCGATCAGCCCGTCGATGTTGTGGGCGTAGACCTGGTAGTAGCGAATCTCAAACCGGCGCTCGTCAGCCAGCGGGTCGTGCACCACCTCGGCCCGACCGTAGGCAAAGTGGCCAAAGAAAATTGGGGTAGCGGCGGCGGGTTCTTTTTGCTCGCCGCCGATGCCGCCGTAGGTGTGCAGAACGAGGGCGCGATCGCCCACCTGCCAATCGTCGATGGCGGCTGCAATCGCCTCCGGGCGGCCGTTATCCCGCGCGGTGCACAGTACCGAGCCCACCTGGCCCTTTTGGGCCACCACATCAGCCCACGCTTTTTTACGGATGTAGCGGTAGGCCGCTTTCGCCCCACCAAACACTACCCGCTGGGGCTGCAGGCGAAACAGGGCCCGAGGCCCCAGCGACTGCACTACAAAGGTGCCGCTGGCATCCGGCGCGCCGTAGATGTACCAGCCCGATTCGTTGTAGGGCGATGTCTCGATTCCTTCGGTGGTAGACGGGTTGCTGCCGTAAACCTCCATCATGGCGACCGGGGGCAGGCTCACCTCCTCCTCGGGGCCAGCAAAGGCTCGGCTGCCGCGATCGAAGTGCCGCACTCGCCACTGGTCGGTACCCGCGACGGGTTCGATAAACTGCACCAAACCGTAGTAGCGGCCGGTCACCTCCATGGGCTGGGCGTCAATAAACAGCGTCACCCCGTCTTTATCCAGCATGACTTGGGGCATTTCTACCACCACAATCATGTCGTCCTCCGGCAGCGACCCGGCCAGCGACTCTAACGGATCGACCCGCAGCCAGTGGTTGAGCCGCACCGGGTTAATCACGCCGCTGAAGCGGCTGGCGTATTCGGCATCGGCGCTAAAGTGCACGTCGTGGGTGACCGCCTGCACTAGCTTTTGGGTGAGGGGATTGTTCGACCACCGCAGCTTCACCACCTGGCCTACCAGCTTATGGTGATCGCTTGGCGCGTGGTGAATTTCGTAGAAAACACCGCCAAATCGCCTGTTCTTAGGGGGCAAAATCAGCCGCCCAATCCAGTCGCTAATCGGTACGTAACGGTCAGCATCGGGCTGCTGGTCGAGGGGGTAGCTCTGGTACTGCACCAGAGGATTGGCGCAAAAAATGTCGTAGTTGTTGGCCTGGCTGCGGCGCTCTAGCCCGGTCTCCAGCATGTCGCCTTGCAGAATGGCGTTGATGGTGTCGATGGTCTGCCCCAGAGCACTGCGACCGTCGGGCAAGATTAGCTTGGGGTCGAGAATGCCCCCCGGCACCTGGTGCCCCACCGGCCCCAGCGAAACGAAGGAAACCTTGCCTCGGCGCTTGGCCCGGTTCCAGTAGGACAGCGGAAACAGTTTCCAGCGACCCGGAAAAATTTTGGGGCCAAGCTTTTCGACCACGTCCTTTTCGCCGACCAGATGGTAGAGGTGCTCGAGCTTGAGCAGATTGATGTTGGCGCTGATCACTCCGCCCAGGGAAATCACGTCGATGGGTGCCCCCAGCGCCCGTTTGAGGTAGGGGGCACTGGCGCACGACATCTGCCCCCCGCCGCTGTAGCCCATCAGGGTGACGGGAATGCCGCTGCCCACCGGATACCCGTTCTTGACCAGCCCGTTGAACACCACCTGGGCAATGCCCTGGTTGTACAGCGGGCCGTAGCGCTTGTCGGCAGACACCCCCACGATCAGCACGTTGCGAATGTTAACCAGCAGACCCAGCAGGCTCATGGGGTTGGCGAAGCGCAGCCGGTCGGCATAGCGCCACAAAAACGACAGGGGCCGATCTTCATCTAGGGGGGCGTTCATGACCGAGTAGGGCATGATGCCTCGAATCAGCGCCACCTCCTGGGGCAGGGTGGGGGCCAGGGTGTCGAGAAATTCTTCAATGTCGGGCAGGTACTCAAAGCTTGAGATGCCAATGCCGTCGAGGTACACCACGTAGCGGCTGATCTGACTGAGGTCGGCCACGGGATCCGCTAAATTTCCTGCGTTGACAGTGGTGTTGACCTCGTCGTCGTACCAGCCAGCCCACCAGCCCAGGGTTTCGAGCGGGGCCAGCAGCCCGGCCACCACCAGGGCTACCAGGCCAATCCAGATCAGGTTCAGCACCAGCTGCATTGGGGTGGGCAAACCCGCCAGCCAGCCAAACCACCACTCGCGCAGGGGGCGCAGCAGGGTCAGCACGATCGCCGTTAGCAGCGCGATCGCAACCAAGCCCAGCAGCGGCTTCAGGCTGTTGCCCAAGCGCTCGGCATTGGGGCCAGCATCGACAGCGACGGTTGATTCACCTACGGTCGATTCCCCGGCTCCGGCCATGGCTAGGGCCGTCGGTTCCCCCGTTACAGCGGCCATAACGTTGCCCTGGTTGAACGCGGCAATACGCTGGTTAAACTCCTCCTGCCAGCGGGTGGAGGTTTCGGCCAGACGATCCTGATACGACTCGATCAGGTCGCGGCGGTTGGTGATGAGCTCTACCCCGGCGGCCTGGTTGGCAATTCGCTTGCCCAGGTTGGCGATGGGCTGACCAACGGTGTTTTGCAGCACCAACAGCACTACCCAGCCCAGGGCGACGTAGCCAAAGGCATTGCTGATCCCCAAATTTGCGATCGCGGCTACCCCCACTACCATAGCCAGCAGGTGCCACACCGCCAGCAGGTTGAGAATGGGCACCCCCAGGTAGGGCAGCGCCCCCAGAAACGCAAACAGCAGCGGCGCGTAGGCCGCCCCCAGCACTGTCACCAGCTGGCCAAAGGGAATGCTCCGCGTCCAGGGGGCCAGGGTGACCAACCAGGTGCTCAGCACCAGGGCCAAAAAGCCAAAGGCAAACAGCACCGCGTTGATGCCCAGACTGAGGGCAAACCGGGCGGGTCGTACTTGATTGACAAACAAGATAATGCTCTGACCGATGCCCTGGGACAGCCCCGCCAGCAGCACCAGCAGCAGCGCCAGCCCCTGCCCATTGGGGATCGTGGTGGCAATGCGAAAGGCTTCCTCGTTGAGGGCAAAGACGTACCCCAGCACTTCCCAAAAGCGATCGAGCATTGGCCTTGGCCTCAACGGTGTGTCGAGATTTTACTCTAAGGGTAGAGCCAAAACGGTTTCTGTTAGGTTAAGTGAAGGATTTTGAAAAGCAATTACGCAACAGGCGCTGGTTCTGAGACGGTTTCTGCTGCTGAAATGCTTCAGGCTGTGCGCTGTGTGAATTAAAGCCTTTAGCCTAAAGCCAGCATCGCCTCAGCCGTGAGCTGCCAGGCCGAGAACATTGGTGATTTGACCACCATTTCCCCTGTAAAAGTGACCTCGTTGTAGCCCTGGGCCGTCAAGCTCAGCACCGTCACCTGCCCTACCACCGGGTCGAGGATCCAGTATTCGCCGATGCCGCGCCACTCGTACTGATTGCGCTTCTCATAGTAGTCGCGGCGGTGATTTTCTGCCCCTGGACTCACCACTTCTACGACCAGCAGCGGGGGGGGCATCTCCAGGGTGATGGCCGCCTGCCCCAGCGATCGCATCTGCTCGGGGTGCTCGGGCCGCAAAACTGTGAGGTCGGGATAGCGATTTTTGGGCTGCCCCGGCATTGCGATCGCTATGCCCTGAAGCCGAATCTGCCGCATGTCCACCACAGCCTTTAGAGCTTCGTACAGTCTCAAAGCTCGAAACAGATTGTCGTCAGACTCTGGCGGCATTTCAACCAGTTCCCCGTAGGTGAGTTCGTAGTAGCCGTCAGCTGTCTCAGCGTGGGTGAGAAAGTCGTCAAAGGTTCTGAGCTGGGGTTGAGCCTGTACCATAGCGATCGCTTTCTACAGATGCCACTATTCTACCGATTGAGATTTGTGTGCCGTGCCCCCGCTGGGGCAGGTGCCCTAGCGGTTTTACGACTATGAGCGATGGAGCGCGATCGGAGTAGGTCCGACGCGGAGTTTAGAAAGAGCTCAGTCCTCCGCCTACAGCGATGCTGTCACCGCATCGCGCTGGGGATGGATCGCCTTTTCGCCCTGCAGCGAGGCGTACAGCCGATTGAGAGCGTGCAGGTAGGCGTGGGCCGAGGCCACCACAATGTCGGTATTGGCCGCATGCCCCGAGAACACCCGGTCCTCATGGCGAACGCGAATGGTGACTTCGCCCAGGGCGTCGATGCCCGCCGTCACCGACTGCACTGAGAACTCGATCAGCTCGTTTGGGATATCCACCACCCGGTTGATCGCCTTATAGACCGCATCCACCGGGCCGGTGCCGATCGCCGCATCCATCAGCTCCTCGCCGTCGGGGGTGCGCAGGGTGACAGTGGCGGTGGGCTTGGCGCTGTCGCCGCAGGAGACCTGCACCAGATCGAGATGGAAGTGCTCGGGGGCCTGTTGGGTTTCGTCGTTGACAATCGACTCAATGTCCCAGTCGGTGATCTCTTTTTTCTTGTCGGCCAGCTCCTTGAAGCGCAAAAAGGCACGGTTGAGGGCCTGATCATCCAGCTCGTAGCCCAGCTCGCGCAGGCGGGTGCCAAAGGCGTTGCGGCCCGAGTGCTTGCCCAGCACGATCTGGTTGTCGGTGAGGCCAATGGAGGTGGCATCCATGATCTCGTAGGTGAGCTTGTTTTTGAGCACGCCATCCTGGTGAATGCCCGACTCGTGGGCAAAGGCGTTGGCCCCTACGATCGCCTTGTTGGGCTGCACAAACATGCCGGTCAGGTTCGACACCAGGCGTGAGGTCTTGTAGATCTGGCGGGTGTCGATGTTGGTCAGCGGCTCCTCCGAGTCGGCGGGGCGGCCGAGGAAGGGGTTGTAGAAGGCGCGGCGCACGTGCATGGCCATCACCAGCTCTTCAAGGGCCGCATTGCCCGCCCGCTCGCCGATGCCGTTGATGGTGCATTCGAGCTGGCGAGCGCCGTTCTTGACCGCCTCTAGAAAGTTGGCCACGGCCAGGCCCAGGTCGTTGTGGCCGTGGACGGAGATTACCGCCTGATCGATATTCGGCACGTTTTCTTTAATGCCGCGAATCAGGCCGCCAAACTCGGTGGGAGTGAGGTAGCCCACGGTGTCGGGGATATTGACGGTGGTGGCACCGGCTGCGATCGCGGCCTCCAGCACCTGGTACAAAAACTCAGGGTCCGATCGCCCCGCATCTTCGGGCGAAAACTCCACATCGTCGGTGAAGGTTTTGGCGTAGGCCACCATCTCGGGGGCGATCGCCAAAACCTCTTCCCGGCTCTTGCGCAGCTTGTACTGCATGTGAATGTCGGAGGTGGCGATGAAGGTGTGAATGCGGCCCCTGGCGGCGGGTTTGATCGCTTCGCCAGCCCGCTCGATATCGCCCCTGGTGGCCCGGGCCAGGCCGCAGATGGTGGGGCCATTTTCGCTACCCACCTCGCGGGCAATGCGCTGCACCGCCTCAAAGTCGCCGGGGCTGGCAAAGGGGAACCCGGCCTCAATGATGTCGACCCCCAGCCGGGCCAGCTGCCGTGCAATCACCAGCTTTTCTTCTACATTCAAAGTCGCACCGGGGGACTGCTCGCCGTCCCGCAGGGTGGTGTCAAAAATGAGAATGCGATCGGGGCTGGGCGGGTTGCTCATGGTGACTCCCACAGAGTAGACAACGAGGGTGCTAGATCGAGATTAGGGCCTTTCTCAGACGATGACTACCCAGGGCAGTGCCAGGGCTGAAATCGGCCAGTAAATGTATCGGTTCTCACCATTCTACCCGTCTCAAGTCGGATTCGCTACGACTTAGACAGGAGTATTTGAGCGATCGCTGACACTACCCATCCTGCGCCTGATTGCGCGTGCGCTCGGCCAGCTGGAGCAAAATGGTTTCGTGCACCTGGCGGGTAATGGGGTAAAACCGGGTCAGCGCGATCGCCGCCAGCAGCAGCACCATTGGCACCGGGCCAATAAACACGCGAATGGCCAGCAGGGCCTGGTCAGACTGCTGGGTAGCCTCGCTGACAAAGCCCGAAAACTGTAGCGCCAGACTGACCAAAAACAGCCCCAGGGCCAGGCCCACCTTTTGCAGCAGGGTCATAAAGGCGTAGAAAATGCCCTCGCGCCGCTGGCCGGTTTTCAGCTCATCCAACTCGATCACATCCGGCAGCATGGCCCAGGGCACCACGTAGGCGGTGGCCACCCCAAAGCTAATCACAATGCACAGCAGATACAGAAAGGCGACCTGCCCCGGCTGCACAAAAAACAGGGCGATCTGGGCAATAATCCAGACCCCAATGCCGATATAAAACACCTCCTGCTTGCCCAGGCGGCGGCTGAGGTAGTTGACCACCACCATCATCACGATGGCGGTACCCTGCACCAGCAGCGCCGCCAAAAAGTACGAGTCCAGACCCATCCAGAAGGTGGCGTAAAAGGGAATAATGCTGGCGGTCATCTGCAAAGCCAGCCAGGCAAACAGGTAAATGCCGACCACAAACAGAAAGGCCCGGTTGGCAAAGACCACCTTAATTTGGGCGGCAAACGACAGGGCAACTTCGTCCGTATCGGCGGGCTGCAGGGCGTTGCGCTGCACGGCGTAGGGGTAGGTGCCCCACACGCACCACAGCAGGGGCAGCACCGACAGCACCGCGCAGATGCCCCCCAGCACCAGGTACTGCTGGCGCAGATCTTCAACGGATTGGGTGATCACCAGACCCAGGCCCAGGGCCGCGATCGCCCCAAATAGCGACGACCCCAGCCGAAAGGCCGTCAGCTCGGTGCGCTCGTCGTAGTCTTTGGTGAGTTCGGCGGTGAGGGTGGTGTAGGGCAAATTCACCACCGTATAAAACACCTGAAACAGCAGCGAGATCACCACGTAGTACCAAAACCTGGCGGTATCGCTCTCCCACGCCGGCACGATCCAGTTCAAGAAAAACGTCACCCCAAACGGAATTGCCCCCAGCAAAATCCAGGGGTAGCGACGGCCCCAGCGGGTGCGGGTTTTATCGCTCAAGTAGCCAATAAATGGGTCATTGACCGCATCCCAGATCCGCCCGATCGCTAGCACCGAGCCCGCCGCCACCGGGCTCAACCCCGCCGCCGTGGTCAAAAAGATCAGGTACGAAAAGGCCAGCAGGTTGGCGGTCATACCTGGCCCAATGTCGCCAGCCCCAAAGGCCAGTTTGCCCCAGAGCGAAAACGGTTTGGGGGCAGAGTGGCTGGCGCTGCTCGACGGAACGTTAGAAGCCATAGGTCGAATGCTGGGTAAATGGAGAAGTTGAGGACTGGGCGCAGATCGATAACAATTCAAAGGGCGTCCTCAGTGTATTATTTCCCCATCGCAAAACGCCCTACACTGAGTCCAGCTTAGGAACTTGTAGCGCTGCTCTGGCCAAAACTCGAGCCGACCAGAGCACAGGACAAACCCAGGGCAGCAGCGGGTACGCTAGGGCGATCGCCTAGGAGAATGGCTATGGCTGATTTCTACGTAAGCTGGGACGACTATCACCGCGATATCGAAAAGCTGGCCGTTCAGATCTACGAATCGGGTTGGGAGTTCAACCAAATTGTCTGCCTGGCTAAGGGCGGACTGCGGATTGGTGATACCCTCTGCCGCCTGTTCGACGTGCCGCTGGCCATTTTGTCAACGGCCTCCTACGGCGGAGCCGATGGCCGCACCCGAGGGGCCATCACCTTTTCCCGCGATCTGAGCATGACCACCCCCAGCCTGGGCAGCCAGGTGCTGATCGTCGATGACCTGGTAGACTCGGGCTACAGCCTGAAAAAATCAATGGACTGGCTGCGCCACAAATACGGCTTTTATATTGAAGATCTGCGTACGGCGGTGCTGTGGTACAAGGCCGACTCCATTCTCAAGCCCGACTACCACGTGGTCTACCTGCCCGACAACCCTTGGATTCACCAGCCCTTTGAGCGCTACGAGACTATGAGCCCCGCCGAGCTGGCGGCTAGTTATCAACCGGAACCGGCTTCCTAACTGGTGTGGACTGGGCTGAGCCGACTTCAGCGGGAGCGAGCTGGGCCGGAGCCGCCGAGGCCTCTGGCTCTCCGTAGAGACGCTGGTAGCCCCAGTAGCCCACCAGCAGTGTGACCAGCGTCAGGGAGGCAATTCCCCCGGCTCGGCACAGGCCCTGAATGGCCTTAGAGGCCCGCAGCGCGGCGAGGTAGTCACCGCGCTGGTAGGCCTGGCGCAGGTTCATGGCGCAGGCCAGGGCGGGAATGCCCAGGGGCGGAAAAATCACGAAGGCCGTGAGCAGCACCCGATGCCACCGGGCCGGAGGACAGGGCTGCCCCTGAAACAGCTTGTAGCTGCCCCGCCACTCCACCACAGGCTGATCCTGCACCTGGCCGGTGAGCTCAAAGCCCTGCACATCCTCCAGCTGCCATTTGATCATCAGGGCGCGAATCTGGTCGGGCAGAGTGAAGTAGTTGATGCCGACCCCCACCGGGCGGTGCACCTGAATCCGCAGGCTGTCGTCCTGGTACTGGGCCACAACGGTGATCTGCTGGCGCAGGCCCAGTTCCGCCTGCAGGCGATGGGAAAGGACGCGATCGCGGTGGGCCTGGTAGCGGTGGTGCAGCTTTAGCCGCGCCTGGTCGAGGTTGAGATCGTTGCAGAGCGCCAGTTCCCAGTCTTGGGCGGCGGCATCGGGCTGATCGAGCTGTTCGTGGGTGTGGCCCCGGTGCAGGTAGGCCTCAGCCAGGTTGGGGTTGGCGGCAATGGCGGCATCAAAATCGGCTAGAGCCAGCTCGTAGTTCTGCTGCCGAAAATACAGCAGCCCCCGGTTGTAGTGAATCAGGGCGTGGCCGGGCTGGTGCTCTAGGGCCCGCTGCCAGTCGGCCAAGGCCAGGTCGTTTTGCCCCTGGTGACAGTAGAGCAAGCCACGGTTGCCGTAGGCTCTGATGCTGGTGGGGTCAAGGGCGATCGCGGCGCTAAAGTGTTCCAGCGCCGCCGCCGTATTCTCCATCTGCCAGTGGGCTTTACCCAGCTCAATGTGAATATCGGCCGGATAGG
This sequence comes from filamentous cyanobacterium CCT1, assembly GCA_003017855.1. Lineage (GTDB taxonomy): Bacteria > Cyanobacteriota > Cyanobacteriia > Phormidesmidales > Phormidesmidaceae > Nodosilinea. The sequence continues at coordinate 18,926 of PYER01000020.1, read as the reverse complement.
GATAGCCGTCTAGGGCCTGGGGCAGTACCCCGAGCGCGGCCTCGACACTGCCCTGACGAATCAGGGTTAGGGCCTGCCGGTAGCGATAGCGAGCCTGCTGACGGCGCAACCAGGGGGTAAAGTGACGTCCCATAAGCATTGAGAATCAGTTATGAGGAGAAGCATCCATCCTCATGATTCCCCGGGAATCTAGCCTTGTCAGTGAAGCATTACGAGATCGTAACGGGCAGCGCTATTCTTTATGCAATTTTTGCATTGGTAGCCGTCGCCACAACCGTGAGGACGGTATACCCGCTCAGTCAGCGGCGGGGGCATTGCCAGGGCTGGCGTCGGTTTTAGCCGCTTTGAGGGCTACCGAGGCGACGGTCAACGTCAGCCGCGCCCGCTCCAGGTCAGACAGCGAGTCCCAGGCCGCAACCGGGATCGCCCGCAGGTTTAGCTCGACAATTTCGCCCCGGCCATCGCGTAGTGAGTAGGCCAGGGGACGGGCCAGCACGGCCAGATCGTCTGTGTTCCAGCTGGGTAAGATATCGCCTGCGCACTGCACCAGCTGGTCAATCAGGGGCTGACCACTGCGGGCCAGGGTGGTGGCGGAGCTGGCCAGGTTTTGCAGTAGCTCACCGGGCAGCCGTCCCTGGAACTGACGCAGCTGATCGAGCACCGAGGTGACGGCCGTTCGATTCAAGCCCACAGCGGTTTGAGGAGCCGCTTGAGTCGCGTTCATCTGGGTGGTGATTTGATTCGCCAGGGTTTGCCAACCGGCAGCGATCGCCGTACTAAGGTCATCATCAGCCAGGGCATCAAACTCTGTTTCCAGGCGAGCCAGGTAATCCTCTGCCTCGGGGGCCAGCGGCTGCCAGGGGTACGCCGGTTCGGGATGAAGAATCGCGGCAAGCAAATCGTGTTCGGCGGCCATAGCGGGCTCAGAAGCAGAGTTGGGGTTGTGGGATGGCTGAGTCATAGCATTATCTACAGATGCACGAGATGGTAACAGTACTTGATGTCAGTGGATACAGCGCGCCGCTGAAGGATTCCGTACGGCATGAACAATTTTGTGATTTTCCTAGCAGGGCGGTGGTGATTTGGGGCTACCCTCCAGGGTAAATTCCATCAGTTCACCATCCTGGCTGCCAAATCGCAATGCCGTACCCAGGACCAGGGGCACCTCGCCCCGGTGAACAAGCTTCCAGGAGTCACCCTCACAGTAGTAGGAGCCGTTGCGCGACATATCCCGCAGGTAATAACAGACCTGCGGTACCCCCTTTTCAAATTGGGTGCGGCTAAAAATCTCGGCATGCTGCCCCGAAACCCACGGCTCTAAAATCACGAGGTCATTGTCAGGCAGCCGCCCCACTCGCAGATAGCCATCGTAGAGTCGCCACAGCCGAGACGGATTGTTCAGACAGCGCAGCACCACTGACTGAGTCGATGGCAGCTCCTGCCCCGGCAGTTGGGTCACCGCAAGGCCGACTTCGTGCAGCAAATGTCCCTCAAACTGGGGGTGCTGATAGAGCACGGGCAGCGTCCAGGCCGTGTGGTTGAAGTGGTAGGCCGTCAGCAGATGCTGTCGGGCCAGGGCCACCGCTTGGGCTACCGGCTGCCGCTCGGCCAGCCCCCGGGCCAGCACCTGAATGAAGCTCAAGGCCTCGTGGTCGGCGATGGAGTCACGCATGGCCAGTACCGCCGGCACACCGTGGTGCAGCAGCACCTCGGCCAGGCTGCTGCGAGGAATTACCCGCTGCTGCTGCAGGTCGGGCTGAGCTCCCCAGCAGGTGTTAAATACCGCCAGGCGGATGCCGTTGCGGGCTAGCCCCTGGGCCAGTTCAGTACCGCTCAGGCTGCCTCCCTGGCGCAGAAACAGCAGTCCGCCATCGGGAGCGGGGACCCCATGACCAGCATAGAAAAACACATTGAAGTAGCCGGTCTCCAAAGCTTTAAGTAAAGTTTTGGCATCGGGTTCGATCAGGGTCTGAACCTGACAGACCACCGGGCTAGCCCCCTGGTAACTCAGACGAGAGGCGCTCAGCTCCAGCAGCTGCTTCAGAGCTTCCGCTTCCTGCGGCAGCTGTAAGACGTTATCTGCACCCCCTGCCGTTCCAGGATCATCCTGCCCTAGCACCAGCAAAATACGCAGAGAGGAATCTAGCTCAGCTTCCGGCAGTGGCTCTACCGTACTGGCCGTGCGGCTAAATAGCACCTGCGGCCCCAGCGACAGGGCCGGACATCCCGCCTGGGGCTGCATAATCTCCCAGGGTAGGATAATTAGCTCTGGGGGACGTATCTCTAGCTGCAGCCTGAGGGGGCGGTTCTGGCCAATTGCCATCCCCAAACTGCGATCCAGGGTTTGACGAATTGGGCCATCAAACAGCCATTCCCAAAGGCTAACCCCCAGCCCCTGCATCAATCGCCCAGTGTTACCCGTGGTATCGGCTGCCGGAGCCACCCGATCAAGCAGGTCGTCGAGGTGAAACTGGGGTACGTAGGCTGAGGGTACGTGGGGTACCTGGGGCAGCTCTCGCAGAGAAAAAAACTGTTGCCAGCTCTCCCAAAGCTTGGCCATTTGGCTATCCCACAGGCGATCGTGGTGGGCATAGCCACCGGGAAACGGGCTCTCTAGCACCCAGATTGCGTAGTGGTTGGACTCGACCTGGGTAAGGCGATCGATGGCAAGGCAAAGGGTGAGAGCATCGGACGACAGCATAGGCGGGCCGAAATCAACAGAGCCAAATAGGTAGGTGCACAAACTGGTGCAGATCAGTTGGGGCAGGCAACGCCCGACTGGGCCGGGGTCACCAAGTCTAAAAAGGCCGCGCCTCGGTAAAGCTGGCGGGTTTGCACCCAACCTTCATCACCCGGAGCCAGGATCTGCTGACTCAGGTCGGGGGCCTCAGCTGAAACGGCAGGCTGGTCGGTCTCCTGGGGGCGCTGGTCTAGGGTGGCCCCAGACGGAATAGAGCAAACTCGCAGCCTTACCCAGGCGACATTGTCGGCTGTAGTTTGACGGCTGACAACCTGCAGAACACTGCCCGTCGCCACGCTCGTTGCCCCCTCTGTTGCCCCAGGGGCGTTGGGCAGCCCGGCAGTGGAAGGGCTCGGCTGCGATCGCAGCCGCAGCCCGCTATCCTCCAGGCCAGGGGTGGCGGCCTGCTGGGACTGCCAGTACGACCCCACGGGGACGTCAACGGTAGCGGCTAGAGCAGCTTCCGGCAGCGGTTGGCCCATCAGGGTAGCGATCGACCAGCTGGTCTGCAAGGGCTGTAGCGCCACTGGAGCCCGTACTCGTCGCTCCCAGACCAGGGCCAGCGCCCCGAGCACCGCCAGCACCACGACTATGCCCCCAAAGAATGGGCTCCAGGCCATCCGTGACCGGGTTGGTCGGGCCTCGCTCTGCACCTCCCCCTGAGCTGGGGCCACGACGCGAGTGGATGGTGGCACGGTCTTTGGAAACCCCTCCGGCACCCTGCCCAGATCGCGACCGGCAGCCGCGTCGGCCTGCCGGAGTGAGCCGGAGGGCAGCACCGGCAGGGCCCCCGCCTGCGGCAGAAACCGCATCAGCCCAACGGTGACATTGTCGTGGCCGTTGAGTCGATTGGCCTGCTGAATCAAAGTTTCGACGGTAGGGGTGACGGGGCCAGGCGCATTCGCTAGGGGGGCAACCAGGTGGGGGGCCAGCGCTTCGACTCGGTCGTAGTCGCTCAGCCCGTCAGAGCACAGCAGCAGCACGACGCTGTCGTCAAGCAGCAGGTGCTGTACCGTCGGGTACAGCAGGTCAGAGTCGCTAATGCCCAGGGCCTGAATCAGGGCTCCCCCGCTGGGCAGATGCATGGCCTCGGAGTAGAGGGCGTAGCCCATCTGCGCTTCCCGCGAGGCGACGTCGTCGTCAACGGTGATCTGGTAGCAGGTGCGGGGGCTGACCCGGTAGGCTCGGCTATCACCAACGTGAGCAATAGACACGTAGGGAAAATGTACCAGGGCCACCACTACCGTGGTGCCCATGCGGGCTCGGGCCGATCGCTGTTCGTCGTTATTGCGGGCCGAGATTGCATCGTTGGCCAAAATGAGCGCTTGCCTAAGGCGTTGGGCGATCGCCGTAGGCGACAGGTGGGGCTGCTGGGTCAGCGGTTCGAGCTCCTGCTGCAGCAGCTTGATCGCGGTTTGAGAGGCCACATTGCCCTGTTCGTGGCCGCCAATGCCGTCGCACACCAGCAGCAGTGGCAAAGTTTCAACCCCCTCTGCCAGCAGCGACAGCCGCTGCTGGCGAGGCTCTTTTTCAGGGTAGCAGGCGTCTTCGTTGCGATCGCGGGTAGGCCCCTGGTCGGTATCCGCCGCCCAGTCAACCGTCACCAGCAGCCCCTGGCCCAGGGTTTGAATGGCCCCCTCCAGCTCTGCTAGCAGGTCTTTGGCGGAGGCCAGCTGCCCGTCTTTGAGGGCCTTGACCAGCCAGCCCAGGTAGGGGCGCACCGAGGGCTGGGCCGTAGCGACCAGAGCGTGCCACTGCTGGCCGAGCTGGGCCAGGGTAGGGCTAGCGTCATCGGTGGCCAGGGTGGCGAGCCGCAGCAGTGCCCCATCGGCCCGCAGGTCGTCTAGCTGGAGCAAGGTCGTCGCGACCCGCTCGGTGGCCAGAATGGGCCACAGGTTGGCAACCTGCCGCAGCCAGTTCAGCTGCTGCAAAGCCGACCCGTGGGTCCAAATCTGAGCCAGGGAGGGTAGCAGCGACGCCTCCACCTGCCCCAGCCCTAGGGACTCTGAAGATAGACCTGAAGACAAGGCCTTGCTGTCGGCCTCCGGCTCCGTAACCCGAACGCTGATGGGGGCCATATCGAGCAGCAGCATGTTCGCCGCCAGCCCCGTTTGCTCAGGGGTCAGGTAGGCGTAGGGCCGGGGAATGTGCTGGGCCAGGGCAAACAGCTTCAGGTAGTTCAGAACCGCATCCGGAATTGTGTCCAACGGCGGAGTGGGATGGTCGGGCCGGGTGTCTAACCAGATTTGGTGCCCAATTGGAACCGATTTAGAATCGTGCTTGGAACCATCATTCCAGACCAAAAATCGACCTGCGATCAGCGTACCGGGGCGAGTCGTCACGGACTCCTCGGCGACCGCCAGCAAAAAGCGGTACAGCAGGGGAGTTTGGCAGACCTTACAGCGGCTGGCAGGCGGGGTCGAAATCGACCGACAGGATGGATTAGAGCACTGGATCACGATCCTCTAGGGCAGATAAACGGCGCGTAGCTTCTACTTGTCTGTTCCTAAATGGTATCTAACCCAGGCGGATGTAGCCCTAGCTGGAGCCGCTCACCCCTGGCTCCCAGCTTTTGCAACCGGGCCAGCGGCTTAGCTGCCCTGGTCAGGCCGCTTGATCTGGGTTAGAAGCGTCTGCGATCGCCTTAGCCAGCCGATTCTGCCGATTCTTCAGTCTCGATCCGGGGTAGCCCCATGCTGTAGTTAAGGGCACGGCTTTTGAGGTTGTAGCTAATCTCCCCCCGCTGCAGAAGCTGACGCACAAAATGCTCCAGATCAGAGCCAATGCGGCGCAGGTTGTAGTCGGTCAAATCCTCGCCAGCGGCGGCATCGACCAGACGATCAAACTCGGCATAGACGGCCTTGAGCGCGTCTTCGGACCAGTTGAACTCGTTGTCCGGGTCGATGTCTAGGGTGAGTTTATCGTCGCTGGGCACCAGTTCGTTGTTGGCGACGACGGCGGTATAGATATGAATGTGCCGGGTGGTCGATTTGAGCATCATAGCCAGATTTTGCCCTTTGTAACGTCGATCTGAGGTGATTTGCCCCAGGATGGCCCCGAATGGCGCTGCTTTTGTGATTGTATAGCACCCGCTCCCCATCGCTGAAAAGATAGCAGCAGGGCCTAGAACAGGTCTTTTTTGCCCCGCAGCCGGGCAAAGGTTTGCAGGTCTGAGGTGCTGTTGGTGGCCTGCCGCAGGGCCGCATCGTCCCACCGCAGAAAGGGATTGGTCTGCTTCTCAAGGCCCAGTTCGGCAGGCACCGTGGGCTGATTTTGGGCGCGGGCCGCCTGCACCTGCACCAGGCGATCGCGCAGGGCCGCATTGGTACCATCGACCGTAACGGCAAACTTGAGGTTGTTGAGGGTGTACTCGTGGGCGCACCACACGCGAGTGGTGTCGGGCAGCTGCCGCAGCTTGCTCAACGACTCGACCATTTGCTGAGGGGTACCCTCAAACAGGCGGCCACAGCCTCCGGCAAACAGCGTATCGCCACAGAAAAGTTCGCCCCAGGCGTCGGGATCAGTCGGGGCAAAGTAGTAGGCGATGTGGGCGCGGGTGTGGCCGGGCACAAAGAACACCTCGGCCTGGCGACCGCCAAACGACACCCGATCCCCCTCCTGCAAAACGTGAGTTTGCCCTGGAATGCGCCCCTGATCTGCAGCCCCACCGTAGACCAAAGCCGCCGGAAACCGCTTTAGCAGCTGCCGATTTCCCCCTACGTGGTCGCTGTGATGGTGGGTATTCAAGATTGTGGTCAGCCTGGCTCCCAGACGCTCTAGGGTTTGCAGCACCGGGGCCGCGTCGCCGGGATCTACCACCGCCGCCTCAGCGGCGGTCGGGTCGTGGAGCACAAAAATATAGTTATCACGAAAGGCCGCTACGCGATGGATTTCTATTGCGCTTCCCTGAATTTGCGTCATTTGTCTTAGCGTCTCCGTAACATCTTTTCCGTAGCTTCTCTGTGGAAGATCTAACCTTGACCAGGCTTTAATACAGGTTTACTGAATCTTTATGGGTCGCCCGAGCGTAATGTCTAGGGATTAGGCATGCTAAGAGAAGATAAAAATGTAGCTATCGCTACAGCATGCCTGTCGTCACTGGCCCCGGCCTCTACCATCGTCACTCCTGTATCGAGGATCTGCAATCAATGGTGTCGTCTCTACCCCAAAACCCCGCTTCCGACATTCAAGCCCTCGTCAGCACCATTATTCAGCAGGGCGGGTTGAGCCGCCGTGACCATCTCATTCTATCGACGGCGATGCTTAGCAACCCGGCGCTCACATCCAGCGATCGCCAGCAGATCAACCAGGTGTTTGACAGCATTCGGGCCGGGCGAGTCCGCCTGATCGACTAGTACCTCCAGGAAAGGGGATTGGCGCTCTGGCTCAGCCCAGGGCGTTTTTTTTGCGGCTTCAGGGTTCTGGTCCTGCGCTGTTTAAGGTCGGGCGTAGCAGCGCCGATGGGAGTGGGATTGTGGCTAAAATGATGACACGCTCTAGAAGTTAGGGCACTACGCTGCTAGGCCCAGCTGGGGAGCAGATTGGTGAGCCAACTCAGGCAGCCCACCTGGGCAGCTAAGGCGAGGAGCAAGTGTCAGCGGGTAAGTTTCGGGGGCTACCACCTGTGCGTCAAAAACGCCCTCGCTACGGCGAAACCCTGGCTGAAGAAAACTACCGGCGCACCCGACTGCACCTGATTCGGGGCGCGATCGCTCTGGGGGGCGTGCTGCTCTTGGGGGTGCTGTGGTATCGCCTGGTTGAGGGGTGGAGCTGGCTCGATGCCACATATATGGCGGTGATTACCCTATCCACCGTGGGATTTGGGGAGACCAACCCGCTTAGTCCTCGGGGTCGGCTATTTACCATTCTGCTGATCATGATGGGGGTGGGTGTGATCGCCTACATCCTCAACAGTCTGACCGATGCCATTGTGCAAGGGCATTTTCAGGCCGGATTTCGGTTACTCAAGCGGCGCAGGCTGATGGAATCTTTGCAGGGGCACTACATTATTTGTGGGTTTGGGCGCACCGGTCGCCAGGTGGCCACTGAGTTTGCGGCTGAGGCCATCCCGTTTGTGGTGGTCGACTCCGATAGCGCCGCCATTCAAACGGCGCAGCAGCTGGGATACATGACTCTGCAGGGCGATGCGACTCAGGATCAAATTTTGCTCCAGGCCGGCATAGAGCGATCGCGCTGTCTGGTCGCCGCCCTGCCCTCCGACGCTGAGAATCTCTACATCGTGCTCTCGGCCAAAACCCTGTCGCCCCAGCTGCGCACCATTGCCCGCGCCAGCAGCGAAGAGGCCATCGTCAAGCTCCGCCGTGGCGGGGCCGATGTGGTAGTGTCGCCCTACATTACCGGCGGCAAGCGCATGGCTGCCTCGGCGCTGCGTCCCCAGGTGGTGGATTTTTTAGACGGTATCTTAACCGGGGCCGAGCGGTCGGTCTACGTAGAAGAGTTTTTGCTGCTGCCCGAGAGTTGCCCCATCATTGGCAAAACCCTGGCCGAGGCCCAGCTGGGCCGCCAGTCGGGGGCGCTCATCTTGGCCATTCGTCGGGCCGACAAAACGCTGCTTTTTGGCCCCACCGCCGACACCCGCCTCTACCCCAACGACATGGTGATCACCATGGGCAACGCCGATCAGCTGCGGCTGCTCAACCAGATTCTCAGCCCCATTGCGCGGTAGGCCAGGGTAATTTTGGGGCCGGCAGTGATGCCCGAGGGCAATAGCTATCGCACTGCTGGGCAGTCTCAGCCCGGATGGGAGGCTGAATCTTATAACTTTCCGCACAATGAGCTGTTTTTGGTCCTTTGTCGCTAGCGTTCAGTATTAAGGCTTTATACATGGCCCACCCAGTGCTGTAGGCAAGGGCGTCGATGGGGTTAGCCTTACCTGAATCAGCTCTAGGATTGGCTATGCCCTATGCAAGATCACGACCTGGACCGAGACCGCTTCATCTTGGTTATTGACCCCAATCGCGACCATGCGCAGGTGGTGCAGCAGGTTCTAGGCGAGGGCTCAGGCTGCGATTCGCAGAGCGTTCAGGAACCGACTCGGGACGAGTATCCGTCCCAAAATCGCTTTGAAATTTTAGAGGATGGGGAGGCGGCGAGCGACTACCTGCTGCAGCGGGGCGAGTACGAGCAGGCGCCGCGTCCAGACTTAGTCTTGCTCGATCTCGATCTGCCGGGCGGTGGCCACCACATTCTCACCACGATCAAGACTACGCCCAACCTTAAGCGAATTCCGGTGATTGTATTCACCGAGTCCGATCGCACTGAGGATGTTTTGCGCAGTTATACCAGCCAAAGCAACTGTTACGTGGTGAAGGCGGCTGATTTAGAGCATTTATCCCATACGGTGAAGCAGATTGAGGCCTTTTGGTTTGGGATTGTAACGCTGCCGCTGAAGTAACCCTCACTGACTCCAATACAATTGATGAATAAACAAAAATAATTCAAACTTCCTGTTAGCAATCAACTGGTTTTTTGAGGTCAAACAAAATCTAAATTTACACAAAAAGCCAAGCTTTCTATTTTTTTAATATTCTCATTCCAGGGCCTCAATTTATCTGGGATATGCTGCTATATGGAAATATTGCAGCCCAAAATGATCTCTGCATAAAGGGTTGAAACTAACGATTGAAGTTACCAACGAATGGGGTATGCCAGGTTTTTGAGCCTAGCCCTTAATCCCTGTTCCTTGTCGCCTGAGAGCTTCTCGGGCCTTGACTGAGCTAAAGCAGCTAGGTTCAACCTGGTTGTGGTGGCGCAGCTTTACAGAAAATCTCCAGCCAAGGACCTTTAAGACACGAGGATTTTAAGACAGAGAACTTCAAGCTGGACGTTCACTTTGATTTCGCGCTGACAGTCGATAAAACCCATCGGTAAAACCTCAAAGCCTGGATTGACACTGGCTAACACCACGGCGTTCTGCCGTTCAGGCTTCGTTGAAACACTCACAATTTTTGCTAGGAGAGCGATCGCTATGACCCTTCGTAACCTGAATCCCGAGGCCCAGCTGGTGAGCCTAAAGCAGCCTGAGATTCACACTCTGACCCAGGTACAGCCCCACGGGGTGCTGCTGGTGCTGCGGGAGGCAGACCTGTCGATTGTGCAGGTGAGCCGCAACGCTCGCGCGGCCTTTGGCCTGCCGGCAGAGGAGCTGCTGGGCCAAACCCTGGATGATCTGCTGGACGCCTACCAGGTCGATCAGGTGCGATCGGGTCTGCGCCACGACAACCTGGACATTATGAACCCCACCAAGGTGTGGGTGCGGCGGCGCGGGGACGACTACGGCGTTTACGATGCCATCTTTCATCGCAATAGCGAGGGTTTTTTGATTTTGGAGCTGGAGCCCGCCCTCAACAATGAGGCGATTCCCTTTTTGAGTTTTTACCACCTGGCGCGGGCATCGATTGGGCAGCTAGAGGCGGGGACGGCGGGGCTGGCCGATTTTTGCCGCATTATCGTCCACGAGGTGCGGCAGGTGACGGGCTTTGATCGGGTGATGCTCTACAAGTTTGACGACGACGGCCACGGCGAGGTGCTGGCCGAAGAAAAGCTCGACGACATGGAGTCTTACCTGGGTCTGCACTTTCCTGAGTCGGATGTGCCCCAGCCCGCCCGCAAGATGTTTTTGTCCAACTGGATTCGGGTGATTCCCAACGCGGGGGCCGAGCCGGTGGACCTGGTGCCCGCCGTCAACCCCCTGACCCAGCACGGCACCGACCTGGTGATGTCGATTTTGCGGCAGCCCTACCGCTGCCACACGGAGTACCTGCACCACATGAATGTGGAGGCCTCCCTGACTATTTCGCTGATGAAGGACCAGAAGCTGTGGGGGCTAATTGCCTGCCACCACAAGACGCCCAAGTACGTGCCCTACGAGCTGCGCAAGGCCTGCGAGTTTTTGGGTCGGGTGATTTTTGCCGAAATTTCGACCCTCGAAGAAGAGGCCGACCAGAGCTATCGGCTGAAGCTGGCGGCGGTGCAGTCGGCGCTGATCGACCAGATGGCGCGGGCCGACTACTTCATCGATGGCCTGGTGCGCCACGACCCCAGCCTGCTGGACTTAGTCGGGGCCAAGGGGGCCGCCATCTGCTTTGGCGGTCAGTGGACGACGCTGGGCCGCACTCCGCCCGAGGAGGAGCTGAACTACCTGGTACATTGGCTGGCCAACCGGGCTGAGCAAGCCGAGCAGGACATTTTTGTAACCAATGCCCTGCCCCTGGACTACACCGAGGCCCAGCGGTTTAAGGATGTGGCCAGTGGTCTGCTGGCGATCGCCATTTCCAAGCGCAGCTACGTGCTGTGGTTTCGCCCGGAGGTGATTCAGACGGTGAACTGGGGCGGCAACCCCAACGAGGCCTACACCCTGGTGGGTGAGGGCGAGGAGCAGCGGCTGTGCCCCCGCCAGTCGTTTGAGCTGTGGAAGGAGACGGTCAGCCTGCGATCGCTGCCCTGGCAAACAGTAGAAATTAAAGCCGCCCTGGAGCTGCGCAAGGCGATCGTCAACATCGTGCTGCGTCAGGCGGAGGAGCTAGCCCTGCTGGCCAACGACCTGGAGCGATCGAACGCCGAGCTGAAGAAATTTGCCTATATTGCCTCCCACGACCTGCAGGAGCCGCTCAACCAGGTGGCCAACTTTGTGCAGCTGCTCGAAATGCGCTACGACGCCAAGCTCGACGACGACGGTAAGGAGTTTATCGGCTTTGCCGTGGAGGGGGTGAGCCTGATGCAAACCCTGATTGATGACGTGCTGGCCTACAGCAAAGTAGACCTGCAGGGTATCGAGTGGCAGCTGACGGAGGTGCAGCAATCCCTCAACCAGGCCCTGGGCAACCTGCGCGGGCGGGTGGCCGAAACCGGCGCGATCGTCACCGCCGACCCGCTGCCCACCATCGTCGCCGACGGCACCCAGCTGATGCAGCTGTTCCAAAACCTGATTGGCAACGCGATTAAGTTTCGCAAGCCCGGCGAAACGCCCCACATTCACGTTGGGGTACAGCGGCAGGAGGAGCACTGGCTGTTCTCGGTGGCGGACAACGGCATCGGCTTTGACCCCCAGTTTGCCGAGCGGATTTTTGTCATCTTCCAGCGCCTGCACACCCGCGATGAGTATGCGGGCTCGGGCATGGGCCTGGCCATCTGCAAAAAAATCGTCGAGTGCCACCGAGGCCGAATCTGGGTAGAGGCCGCTCCCAGCCAGGGGGCAACCTTCTACTTCACCATCCCCGTTGAAGGACGCGATCGCAACCATGGCAACGGACACAAGGCCAAAAACTATCTTTTTAGTCGAGGATAATCGGGGCGACATCCGCCTGATTCAGGAAGCGCTCAAGAGCACCGCCGCCCCGTGCGAGATTGTGATCGCACGGGACGGTATGGAGGCGATGGACTACCTGCACCGCCAGGGGGAGTTTGCGGCGGCTACGACCCCTGACCTAATTTTGCTCGATCTCAACCTGCCTAAAAAGGACGGACGAGAGGTGCTGGCCGAAATTAAAGCCAGTGATGCCCTCAAGCACATTCCCATTATTGTGCTGACCACCTCCCGCAACGAGGAGGATATCTGCAAGAGCTACGACCTGCATGTCAACTGCTACATCTCAAAATCGCGCAACCTGGCCCAGTTATTCAAAATTGTGCAAGGAATTGAGGCATTTTGGCTAGAAACAGCAACGCTGCCCTCGACTACACCCTGAGCCCGGCGGCGGTGCGAGTACTTTTGATTGAGGATGACCTGGCCGAGGCCCGGTTTTTACAGGAGGTGCTGAAGGGAGTACCCCGCAGTCGATTTCAGCTTAGCCACGCCAAGCGCCTGGGGGAGGCGATCGCCTGGCTGGGGCAAGACCGCTTTGATGTAGCGCTGCTCGATCTCACCCTGCCCGACAGCAGCGGCCTCGATTCGCTGGATGTGCTGCTTCAGCAGGCTCCCGGCCTGCCCGTAGTGGTGCTTACCAACACCAACGACGACACCCTGGCGGTGGCCGCCGTGCGCCACGGGGCTCAGGACTACCTGATGAAGCGATCGCTGCAGCAGGAGGTGCTGGTGCGATCGCTGTTCTATGCGATCGAGCGGCAGCGGGCCGAAGACGCCCTGCGCGACGCCAACGAAATTTTAGAGGACCGGGTCCAGGCCCGCACCGCCGAGCTAGAGGCCGTCAACCGGCACCTGCGGCAGGAGATCGAGCAGCGCCAGCGCATCCAAGAACGGCTGACCCTGGCCCAAAATGCGGCCAGCATTGGCACCTTCGAGTGGTGTGTCGAGGCCCCGGCCCAGCCCTCGGGCTCGGCGACAGCGCCCTGGCCCATCGCCGATATGATGGCCAGCTTTAGCGCCAACTGGCCCTGGCCCATTCATCCCGACGATGTGGAGCGGGTCGGTCAGGAGCTGAGCCGGGCCACCCAGCAGGGGCAGGGGCTCAAGACGGAGTTTCGCATTCTGGTGAGCGATCGCGTCCAGTGGCTGACGGTCAACAGCAGCCTGATTTGCGATGTGGAAACCCACAGCGAACGGCTGCTGGGCATTCACATGGACATTACCGATAAGAAGCAGCTAGAGGCGCAGTTTTTGCGATCGCAGCGGCTTGAGGGCCTGGGCACCCTGGCCAGCGGTATTGCCCACGATCTCAACAACATCCTGACGCCGATTCTGCTGGTAGTGCAGCTTTTGCCCCTCAAGCTAAAGGCGATCGACCCGTGGCTGCAGAGCAAGCTCGATATCCTAGAAGCCAGTACCCAGCGGGGGGCCGACCTGGTCAAACAAATTCTCGCCTTTACGCGGGGGGTTGAGGGCAAGCGCTTTGCTCTCCAGGTTAACCATTTGCTGGCGGATATTCGCAAGCTGGTGCAGCAAACCCTCCCCAAATCCATCGATATCTATACCGACATACCCGATAGCCTGTGGCCGGTCTGGGGCGACCCCACCCAGCTGCACCAGGTGTTTATGAATCTCTGCGTCAATGCCCGTGACGCCATGCCGAACGGCGGTACCCTGCGCATAGCCGCCGAAAACCTGACCCTGGACCACGACTCAGCCCAGCAGCATTTTCAGGCTCAGCCCGGCCTCTACGTCAGGATCACTATTACCGATACCGGCACCGGCATGGAGCCAGCGGTGCTCAACCAAATTTTTGACCCGTTCTTTACCACCAAAGCTTTGGGCCAAGGTACAGGCCTGGGACTCTCGGCTGTGCTGGGCATCGTCGAAAGCCACGGGGGCTTTGTCGACGTGCAGAGCCAGGTGGGCAAGGGCAGCCAGTTTCAGGTATACCTGCGGGCCAGCTTCGAACCCAGCCCCGAAGTCGATGCCCCGGTGGCCCTGCTCGATGGGCATCAGTCAACGGTGCTGGTGGTCGATGACGAACCCGCCGTCTACGAAGCGGTACGCACGGTTTTAGAGCTGCACAACTATCGGGTGATGGTAGCCCACGGCGGGCAGGCCGCGATCGCCCTGCTGAGCGAGCATTCAGATACCATCCACACCGTACTGATGGATCTGATGATGCCCACCATGGATGGTCTCACCACCGTGCCGCTGCTGAAGCGCATCAACCCCGACCTCCGGGTGATCGCCATGAGCGGGCTTAGCTCCACCGAGGCCGTGGCCAGGGCTGAGCAGCAGGGGTTCGAGAGCTTTTTGCCGAAACCATTCACCCGGCAAGACTTGCTCCAGCAGGTTCGGCCCGTAGATTAGACAACAACGCTGGCCGAGGGCTAAAACATGCCCGCTAGCGCCTCAACACAGCGATCGCAGATCGTCGGGTCTTCGCTACTCTCGCCCACGTGGGTCGAGTAGTTCCAGCAGCGATCGCACTTCTGGCCCTCGGCATCCACCACGCCAATGCCGAGCGCGTCCGACTCGCTGCTGCATTTTAGCCCCGCCAGCGGCTCTGGCGAATCGAGTACCTCCACCTGGGAAACCAGGAACAGGTAGCGCAGCTCATCGATGTGATTAGTACCGGTTGCTACGGCATCGGTGGGGTTCATCGCCGCTAGCTGCTGCCGCAGGTCCGGGTCGGCCACGTAGATCAGGGCTTTTGCCTCCAGAGAAGAGCCAATATCCTTAGCGGTGCGGGCCTGTTCAAGGACTCTGTTGACCTCCTGGCGCACGGTGCGCAGCTGACTCCAGCGGGCTGCCAGATCCGGTTGCTGCCACTGGTCCTCCATCTGCACCCAGCCTGCCTCAAACACCGACTTGTAGCCAGTGGGATAGGGCAGGTTTTGCCAGATGTCTTCAGCCATGTGGGAGAGCACTGGCGCGATCGCCCGGGCCAGGTTTTCGATCGCGATCGCCAGCACCGTCTGGCAGCTGCGCCGCCGAGGCGAATCTGCCGCGCTGATGTAGAGCCGATCTTTGGCCGCATCTAGATAAAAGTTTGACAGGTCCACCGCGCAGAAGTTCTGCACCGTTTGAAAGAACCGAAAGAACTGGTAGGTTTCAAAGGCGTCGGTGATGTCGGCAAACACCTCGGTCATGCGGTGCAGCATGTAGCGGTCCAGCTCGGGCAGCTGGTCGTAGGGCACGGCATCCTTGGCGGGGTCGAAGTCGTGCAGGTTGCCCAGCAAAAATCGCGCCGTGTTGCGAATCTTGCGGTACACATCCGACATCTGCTTGAGAATGTTGCCGCCCAGGGGCACATCGGAGGAATAGTCCACCGACGACACCCACAGGCGCAGCACGTCAGCGCCGTAGGGTGGATCCTGCTTTTGGTTTTTGCCGCCGTTGATCACCACCGCCGGGTCAACCACGTTGCCCACCGACTTGCTCATCTTGCGGCCCTGCTCATCTAGAGTAAAGCCGTGGGTAAGCACCGTTTTATAGGGGGCGCAGCCGTTCACCGCCACGCTGGTCAGCAGGCTCGACTGGAACCAGCCCCGGTGCTGGTCCGAGCCTTCCAGATAAATATCGACCGGATATGTCAGCTCGTCGCGCTGCTGAGCAACCGCCGCCCAGGATGAGCCGGAGTCGAACCACACATCCATGGTATCGGTGCCCTTGCGATAAATACGACCGTTGTTGCGGTACTTTTCGGGCAGCAGGTCGGCCTCGGGTAGCTCCCACCAGGAATCAGACCCCTTTTCGGCAAACAGGGCTTTGATATAGGTCAGGGTCTCTTCGTTCAGCAGCGGCTCGCCAGTCTCGGTGTCGTAGAACACGGGGATGGGCATGCCCCAGGTGCGCTGGCGCGAGATGCACCAGTCGGAGCGATCGCCCACCATAGCGGTAATCCGGTTCTCGCCCGTGCCCGGAATCCACTGCACTGTCTGAATAGCTTTTAGCGCCTCGTCGCGGAAGCCCTCTACTGAGGCGAACCACTGCTCGGTGGCGCGATAGATAGTGGGCTGCTTGGTGCGCCAGTCGTAGGGGTACTTGTGGACGTAGGGCTCGTGCTTGAGCAAAGACCTGGCTTGTTTCAGGGCCTCAATCACTGCGGGGTTGGCGTCGCTCAGCACGTTTAGCCCGGCGAAGGGACCGGCTTCCTCAGTCATGTCGCCCTTTTCGTCCACAGGAGACAGCACCGGCAGACCGTAGCGCTGGCCCACCTTAAAGTCTTCTTCGCCGTGGCCGGGGGCGGTGTGTACCAGGCCCGTACCCGACTCAGTGGTGACGTAGTCGCCGCCGATGAGAATTGGGCTCTCGCGATCGAAGAGTGGATGGCGATAGGTGGAATGCTCCAGCGCCGCGCCTTTGATTTCGGCCTTGAGGGTGAGTTTTGAATCAAGGACGCTGGCCATGCGATCGCACAGATCCTTGGCCACAATCAGGTACTTAAACGGCGTTCCCGCAGCGACCTCCACCACGGCATAGGTCAGATCCGCATTCACCGCGACCGCTAGGTTGGCCGGAATTGTCCAGGGAGTGGTAGTCCAGATCGCCACGCCCATCTCCCCCAGGTAGGGTTCCAGGGCGTCTTTGGCCTCGGCAGAGGCGCTCACCATCGGGAAAGCCGCGTAGATGCTGGGGGACGTGTGGCCTTCGGGATACTCCAGCTCGGCCTCGGCCAGGGCAGTTTGGGAACTGGGGCTCCAGTGCACCGACTTCAGCCCGCGATAGATGTAGCCCTTCAGGTACATCTGCCCAAACACTTCAATCTGAGCCGCCTCGTAATCGGGGGTCAGCGTCATGTAGGGGTGATCCCAATCGCCCCAGATGCCGTAGCGCTTGAAGCTCTCCCGCTGGCGATCGATGGTTTTGAGCGCAAAGGCCTTAGCCTTGTAGCGCAGCTTGATTGGCGTCAGGTTGGCCCGCGCTTCGGGGTCCATTGCCTGCAGCACCTTCAGCTCGATAGGCAGACCGTGGCAGTCCCAGCCGGGCACGTAGCGCACTTTTCGGCCCTTGAGCAGCTGGTACTTGTTGATCGTATCCTTCAAAATTTTGTTGAGGGCGTGGCCAATGTGCAGGTCGCCGTTGGCATAGGGCGGCCCATCGTGCAGCACAAACACCTCGCCGGGGTTGCTGGTCGACAGGGTTTCATAAATCTGGTTCTCAGCCCAAAACGCCTGAATTTCGGGTTCGCGCTGGGTAGCGTTAGCCCGCATATCAAAGCTGGTCTGGGGCAGAAGAACGGTATCTTTGTAGCTTTTAGGGTCTGTCACAGCCTGAGATCGACTAAGGGTGAAGGATTGCTCGCGCCATTATGGCAGATTCGATGCATTATGCATCTTTATACATTAGGTCAGGTTGAGGGCAATTGCAGGGCTAATCTGGTTCGTCGGGGTCGGCGGTCACGGAATTTTAGCTGTCGGCCCAATTTTCGTCATCGTCCCAGTTTGTATCTTCGGGCTCTACCCAGGCTGCGGCACCAGGGCTGGGCGAACCCGCTGGAGCCTTGGTAGTGGTTGCTTGAGCCGGATCAGAGGAGTCGTTGGGGGTTGAGGCTTCGCTGCGATCGCCCGGTTCAGGTCGATCAACACTCGCGATCGCCTCAGTGTCGACAATAGTAATCCCTGGCGGCTGGGCTGGGTCAGACCTGTCTGCCGTTGGAGTGTCAGGTTTAGCCGCAGGCTGCACCTTGTTCTTGGTTAAGGGCGAGGGCCGCGGCGGAATCTCGATCACGGCTCGCTTGGGTTTGGGTTTGGTCTTAGCTTTCACAACATCCCCCACCCACGCTTTGAGACCGGCCAGTCGTGCCCCTAGGGTAGTTGGCTTTCGCGCTGGCGCAATCGACGGCGGAGCGGGTGGGGACGATGCTCCTGGCGACTCCTGAAGGGGGCGCTCCCCGATTCGCGACGGTCGTTTAGCCCTGGACGCTGGGGCAGGGGCGCTAGCTGCCTCCGCAACAGCGGGTTTAGGAACCTGGCTTCTGGTTTTAGCGGGACCGGGGGTAGCAGAATCGATATTTGCAAAATCGGTTTTTGCAGCGATCGGGCGATGGGTAACAGGCTCCAGTTCATCTACAAACTCGTAGTCCACATCTTTTAGAGATGAAACCCGAATTTCGCTGACCGCGATCGCCGGATCACCCGGTCCTCTGCCAACCTCCGTTTCAGGCAGCCAGCGGCCTAAGGGTGTCGCTCTAAGTAGGTTCAGCGCCGACTGTTTAAGCTGGCGACCAAACGCAGGCCAGGAGTCGGGCGTCAGGGGCGTTTGCAGATCTAGGGGGGTGCGCTTGCGGCGCAGGGTCAGGGTTTGCCAGCCCAGCCAGCCCAGCAGCACAACGCTAGTCAAGTGCCCTAATAGCTCGGTTGGCGAGGTCTGAACGGCACTAAACCACAGCACCAGGCCGTAAAATGCGCCTACCCCACTCCAAAAAAAATCGTGGCGACGGTGCACCTCCGGAAAGAAAAAGGCGGCTCCGTAGAGGGCAATGCTGCCCAGCCAAACCGCGATCGCCAGAACCTGAACCCCCATACCGCTTGGTGCATCCGCAATCTCAACACCACTACTCTATCGCGGCTGGCTAGGTCCGAGCGCATTCACAACACTCGCATAACCCAACGACTCACCCACCCGCCTACTTACTCTTCAAGCCGCCCCTGCTTTCTTAGAAAACAGCACCAAAATGGTCTTGATTATGAGCCGAATGTCGTAGGCCAGACTCCAGTTCTTCTGGTAGTCGAGATCCATCCGAATCACGTCCTCAAACTTTTTCACCGTTGAGCGACCGTTCACCTGCCACTCGCCGGTCATCCCGGGCTTCACGTCCAGGCGCTGCCACTCGGGCACCTTGTACTGCTC
>PYER01000207.1 GCA_003017855.1 filamentous cyanobacterium CCT1 | reverse complement strand
GTTCCCATGGCGTCGAGGGTGACGATGCAGCCGTTCAACGCCAGCACCTTGAGCAGTTCAGGAATCGCCGTAATTTCGTTCGATTTTTCGTCCACCTTAACTTGCCCCAGCACCAAGCGATTCTCGGCCGCCCAGGCGCTCACCATGTGAATGGCGCCTTTGCTCCGGCCTCGGTCATAGGAGCGCCGCAGGGTTTTGCCATCTACAGCGACGACCGTCCCAGCACTGAGTTGTGCCACGGTTTGAATCCAATTCAAAAAGCAGTCTTGGAACTGTTCGGGGTCGAGTTGGGCAAACAGCCGGCTAATCGTGTCATGGGATGGAATGCCGTTAGGCAACGCCAGAAAGGTTCTTAACCAGTCCACTTTGCTCTGGCCATAGGCCTCGATATCGACCCAAGTCTCTGCGCCACAGACCACCGCACAGATCGTCAAGGCCACCATATCCACCATGCGGTGCTCAATCAGATAGCCGGTACGTGGATCCTCTAGACCCTCAAAGTGGCTTAACAGTGAATCGGTCGGTGGCACTGAAGAAGACATGGATAGCCTTGATAACAAACCTATCCATTAGTATCCCTACTCGCCGAGTATGCGTTTGCCCTGGGCCTAAGGCCTTTAGAATTGCCATTACCAGCCCCCTGCCGGTAATATTTTTGGTTCATGGGGAATACCTCTAGTTTAGGGCGACCCCCTTGGAGGAGACCCGATTCACGTTCCCATTGCTTCCCGGCGCTGGACGTGAGTCGGGTTTTCTCTTTAGGGAAGGAGCGCTTCCATTGCTTCCCGGCGCTGGGCACTCCTGGTTACAGACCTCATCTCTTCGCCAAAGGCCGCAAAGCCTTGCAGGATATGTGGAGAGATTGGGTTGAGCAGTTGTAAAACGACTGGAAACCTCCTTTTTTCAGGACGTCAACAAACACTTCAGCGAATGGCCAACTACGGACTTAAAGTTGGTCATAGCCTGCTTTGAGTGAGATGCTTGCCCCATCGCTACCCTTCCTTATTCGTCTGAATATCTAGTCCTGCTGAGGGCTGCTGGGCTAACAGCAGCTTCAGAGCTGCTCGTACTGCTTTGGAGCGATCGCCATAATTGGGCACCACCCGATCTAGGGCGGCAAGTTCGCTGTTGCTCAAACGCAAGTTGACGACATTAGAGAGAGTTTGCATTTGCTTTCCACCAAGCGATGTAAGACATCATACACATTGAGCCAAGGATTGAACTAACCTTATAGAGCCTAAATTTCCAATTTCAAAAACTATGCCCAAAAATGTCCAATCATGCCCAAAGAGACCCAACACGATTCCCAAAAGCCTTTGCAGACAAGCTTTCCAAGAGCCTGCCTTCGCTGCAAAAACATCATCAAATCATGAATATGATGAAAAAAATAAGTAGCTTATGACCAAAAAATACTTGGCTTCCTGTAAAGTATCTCGACAAAAATCAACTTATTGACTGCAAGAAATAGCTTATTCCGATCGACTCCAAAAAGTTGGGATAGTCAGGTCCGAGGAGTTTAAACCCTATAGTTGAACATCACACGCCTATGACATAAAGTGCGACAGAACTCAGCCTGTGAGTATCGGCTGCTTGAACCAGTACCGTGTTAGGCGATCAGCACATTCATAGATGAAGAGTAATGGCCAGTAGCAGGTTAAACCGTCACAACCTGGCGAGACTTCCACGCCTCATAGGCCGCCATATCACCCCCAAAAGAATCGGGAGAGACAATAGCCGGAGCTGTTTCTACCCAGGGGTTTTGGTCCTCTGGCAGGGGAGCATAGGCACAGTAGGCGATGACCACGTCATCCATCGCTTCTTGGCCGGTGTTGCCTACATACTCATCAACTCGGCTTACACGCCAGGGCGAGAGCCGTTGATGGGTCACCCCGCCACGGTGGTCGAAGGTGGCCGCCGCGTCGTCGTGCTTAAACTCGGGCAGACGATAACCCACTTCTGGGACAGGCCCGTTGGAGTAGTCGAAGTGCTGGCCTAAAAAGTCGGTGAGTGAACCGCTGGGTTGTAGGGTGCGAGTTTCCCAACCCGGAGCACTAGAATCTTCAGCTTTGAAAATAATTAGGCGGCTCATTGGTCACTACCTCCTGAGAAGTCCATCGGGCTCTTCGGGAATTGGGCATCACCCTTAAAGATACACTCCACCACCAGCGGGTCACGAGCTGCGATTCGTCGCCGTGCCTCTAGCAGTGTCCAGCCATACTTGGCTGCCATCTTGCGACAACAATCCTCATTGATGGCAAAGTGGCTGGTCGTGCTGCGATCGTTACCAGTTGTCATGCATCACCTCCCTTACCCGCCTGAGATTGGTCGAAATTGCTGATTTCCCAGGGAGGAGGCGTTTTCCCTTCATCGATAGCCTGCCGAACAGCTTGCTCTACCAAGTAGGCTGCCAGAGTTGTGGGCTTGTTATCTTCGCGGGCTGCCCACTCCTCTAAAGCCTTGGCAATGCCGTCAGGCAGGGTGATGAAGTATCGCTTACTCACAGAGTCCATCATTGAAGGCACCTCTCAATACTACTTGGTCGTTACGACTCAGTAACTAACCGATTCAAAAGCTAGCATATTGTTAGCATATTAGTAACTGATATGCTAATACTGTAACAGGCGAGTGGAACGGACTGGAACAAATCAGTTCCACTGAACCGCCTAAAGCATTGATTTACCGAAGTTTCAAGCTGTAACAAGAGGTGTAACGACGTGGAACGTCAACCCCTATCGATTCGCAAGTTTGCCGAGGTCTGTGGGGTCTCCCACACCGAAATAGGCCGCAAGATGACCGCCCTGGGCATCTCAGGAACGCCCCAGGGCAAGGGATTACCCACCCTGCTAAGTCCTGCCGAACAAGACAAAATCGCCGCTGTGCTGTTTATCCCGGTAGAACCGCCCGCCGCGCCTGCGCAGCAGGTCGAGGTATTGGGCAGTGGTTTATCGGTTTACACGCCTCCGCCGTTGGCAACGTGGGGCGTCAACAGCGAACTCAGCCGCCATCTGCAACAGCAGCAGCTCACCCAAGCCCTAGGGGCATTCAAGGGCAACCAGGCCAGCTTTAGAAACGCCCTGCTGGGCATAGCGGCTGAGTCGGGTCGCCAGTTGGGCCACGAGATGGCCGTTACCGAGATGAACACTGCCCTGGCCACCCACGCGCAACTGCAACAAACGGTGGGAAAAGAGTTGGGCGTTATCGCAGACGCGCCCGATACCGCTGCTGGTTAGGGGTTTTGGCCCTGATAACCGCTGTTTTCATCCTGCTAACGCCCTAACTCTGGTTATAACCATCATGGAAGCCAAATTCACGCCCCCTGCTGTCCCCCTCGAATACCGTCGTGAGGTTGTTGGCGGTGCATCGCCCATCCAAAACATCTACCTGGCCCCCGTTCCCTGGTGGCAAAACCGCCGTTACTTGGCAGCCGGTGGCATCGCGGTGGCCGCCCTCTCTGGCATTGCCTTTGCCTTGGCTCAGTCAGGCCGCACGGGTGACGAGGGCACCTACCAAAGCGAACTGCCTGCCCCTAACTACGAAAACGTACTGACTGCGGCTCAAGACCGGCTCTCGGGCAACTACGAAGACAGCCGTTTGGTGTTGGCCGATGTCGGTCGGTCGGTGCTCAACAATGAGGCCTACCGCTACCGTCAGCAGGCGGAACAGGACGTTCTAAAGCCCACTGACCCCTGCTACCAGCAGCAGCTCATTTGCCCCCTCAACCGTTACCAGCGCGATGCCCAGGTGATGTTGGATACGGCCAAGGGCGATCGCGATTGGCGACAGGCGAATGCGGCGCTCTTCAGAGTTGAGGCTGTGGAAGTAGCTCGCTCCCTGGCGGCGCTGCCCCAGGACCCGCCGACCAATCTGGCGGTGGTGGCGATTGAAAACCTGGTGCAGTACCACGACCGGCAACACTCCCTCAGCGAAGAGGTGCAGGCCCATGAAGTTCGAGACTAACCATCTGCTCTATGGCGCTGTCGGGGCGGCTGCTCTGGGGCTGTTCTGTGGCCTGCAGCGGCACGCCAGTAACCTCACCCCCGCTGACCTAGAGGCCTTCGCCAATGGGGCTCAGATTCGCTATGAGAAAACCTATCCCTATCTGCCTGCGGCGATTGCCTTTGGAGCTGTGGCCGTCGGCTGTGGGTTGGCTTGGGCGTTGGGGGGAGAGCAGCCTAAGCGATGGCCCTTGAGGGCCGGTCTTCGACCAACGCAGGCCCCCTAATTCAACCCGAGCCACAGGGCTGGAATGGGCAGGTGCCTTTCGCTGGTGCGACTGAGTCTTTCCGGGTCGGCAACCCTGCCGCTATTCTCGCCGCTCGGATGCGGCCCACGCTGATTTCGGCTAACCCACGGGTCGGCAAAGGGTTAACAGTGGCCCACGCCTACCGCCAGGCCCAGGTGAAGCAGGGCGCGGTGGTGTGGGTGATTCAGCCCAAGTACCACCCCAAGGAGCATGGCTACTGGGAGCAGGCCGACAACGTGCTGGGGTTCATGGCTGATTCGCTGGAGAGTAAGGAAGACATCGACGACATCTGTGAGCAGATGCAGCGCTTCATCTTTGCCTGGCGGCAGCTGCCCCAGCGCCCCAAGGTGCTGATCATCGACGAGCTGGCGATGATGAAGACGGCGTTTAAGGCCTGGTACGAGGGGTTCCTCAAGTCGCAACTGACGATGGAGCTGTCGTCGGGGGAGACAGACGACCGGGCGCTGTGGGCGATTACGCAGTCGTCGCTGGTGGGCGATATCGGGGTCAGCGGTGGCATGCGGGCGACGTTCGACCTGCTTACGATTCAGACGCCCAGCAGCCAGAGCCATCTGGAGAGCCTGCGCAAGTCTGACACCAGCATTCCGCCGATTGAGGATGAGGTGATTTTTGAGCGCTCGTTCTCGCCCAAGCAGGCGGTCTTCTACCACTCAGAGATCAAAGAATGGCTGCCGATGGTGGCCTACGAGGTGCCCGAACTTAGTTCGGCCTCGATAACCGGTAGCCTAACTCGCGGTAACCACGGCACAGCAGGGGATGTAGCCGAGTCGGTTATCAGCCGAACCGAGTTTCAAAAGCCCTCCCAGGGGCCAGATCTGCCCCTGATCATCGCCGTAACCAACGCTCTGGCCCAGGGGATGTCGCGCTCCAAGGTGATCAAGGAGGTGCTGGGCTACCAGGGGCACAAGTACCAGGAGGGCTACGACTTGTTCGACCGCATCAAATCCATTATTGAGGAAAATTCCTAATGGCTAGCTCCAAGAACAATCAACTCGCTAACAGCAACAACGGCCCTGAGATCATCGACGGGCAAATCATCGACATTACGCCTCAGCTGTCATCTCCAGGTCGGGGTAGCGGCGTCCAATTCGCGCCGCGCAATGCCATGCGCTCTAACGTGCAGGATGGCGGCTGGTTTGATGCCACCAGCGGCAAGCGTAAGCCCATTTTTGTCATCACGCCCACCACCGATCCTTGGAGCATTTTCCCGGTGATCCGCAGCGGCCTCAGCTGTTTGCGGAACCACCCGTTACAGACGATGGGTGGAGCTTTTATCAGCGTGTGGGGCGGGCTATTCGTGCTCTCGGCAGGGCTGAATGTCCTGCAGGGTTCGGCGGTCAAAGCCGGGGGCGATATTTGGAATCCGGTGGTGGCCGGGACTAACTTTGGGGCGATGTTGGTGGTGCCGACTCAGAGCATTGCGGGCAGTGCTCACAAGGTATTGACCGGGGAAGAACGGGTGGGGCAGCCGATCGAGACTCGCCCCTACACCCGCGCGGTGAAGGTCGGGGAGTAGCGATGCTGTTCTGGCGGCTCCGTACCCGGTATCTGATGGCCCTGGCGGCGTTGTTCGTCGGGGCCGCGTTTTTAGACCTCAAGCAGCCGGGCCGGGGGCAGTTCTACAACCCGGTCTATGGCGTGAGGGCATGGTTCAACACCCACCAACCTGCGGCGTGGCAGCTGGTGACCCGAGTGCAGGGTAACGATGCTCGTCTGCAAGCCTGTGTGGCGGTCGCGCCTGACCCGGTTGCCCTCGATGCGACCAAGGCTGAGCTGCGCAGGGCGTTGGTGGGGGAATCGGAGGCGATCGCCCTGGAGTGGTTAGGGCAGCCGGCCTGTGCTTTGGGTAACGGGGTCTACCGCTGGGCCTTGAACAACGGTTTGGCCCTCGATGTGACGGTGACGGAGGGGGAGGTGACCCACAGTGAGCTCAACCGTTAAGGACATCAAGCCCCACTGGTCGGAGTTGCCGCCCACCTGGCGCTACGTGATTGGGACAGCGATACAGGCGGGGGAGCTGGTGCTCAAGCTGGGCTGTATGGGGGCGATTGCTACCTCGCTCTGGGTAATGGTGGACCCAGAGACGAATGAGACCTGGGGGGCGAGGTTCAGGAAGGTCAGCGCCGTGGCGGAGGCGGTGGCTGGGTTCTACGACGATGACTTCAAAGCTCCCATCAACAAGGGCGATGTGATTGCGGGCTACACGGTCAACTCGGGCTTTGGTCTGCGCATGCACCCCATCCACAAAGAGATGCGGATGCACTCGGGTATTGATTTGCCAACGCCGGAGGGGGTGGCAATCCATGCGATCGGCTACGCGGGCGATCGCGTGGCGGTGCGCTGCTGGAGCGATCCGAAGGGCTATGGCACGGTGGCGGATATGACCAGTTCGGCGTTCCCTGAGGTCACCTTTAGGGCGGCTCACTTGTCCCACTGCCAGGGGGGTGAGCACCGGGCCGGGGCAGTAGTGGCGAAGACAGGCAACACGGGCGGCAGCACGGGCGCTCACCTGCACTGGGAGCAGCGGCAGGGAGGTGTGGCTCAGGTGCCGCAGAAGGGCTATCTGCTCTGGGCGCTCCAGGGCCGCAAGCCCCATGAGCGGCTGGGGGATACAATCGCGCTCTGTCAGGCGATCGTCGCTAAGGAGTCGGGCGGCGACCCCAGGGCCATCAACCCTGACACGGGGGCGTTGGGGCTGGGGCAGGTGATGCCGCAGAATCTCAATTGCTCCTGGGACGGCAAGCCGAAGAGCAACTGCGGCTGGGATTACGATGTGTTGGGCCGCGATGTGTCGCCCCAGGAGTTTTTGCAGAACCCTGAGATGCAGCAGCGGATCGTCGGGGCCAAGCTGGAGAGTGCTCTCCAGCGGCAGATTCAGGCGGGCCACGAGATGAATACGGCGGTGAAGCGGGTAGCGGCGGAGTGGTATTCAGGCAATCCTGAGCTGGCTCACGATACGCGACCCCAGGCGGGCTATGAGTCGATTAAGAGCTATGCCGACAGTGCGGCGGAGAAGTTCCACCGGTTCCGGCAGGAGAATCTGGAAAAGTAGCTTCGGCAATGATCGCGCCATCGTGACAACCGCTGGTGCCCTAGGCGTGGGATCTGAGAACTCTCCATGAAGTCGTTTTGGTAGTGGATTAACGTAAAGGATAAAGAAAAATAAGGTAAGGCTGTCGCATTCATAGAGTTTGAGGAAGTAGGCTCCATGAGCATCGAGATGACCTGCCCAACCTGTGGGTCGCACGACATTTCCAAGAACGGCACCACCCGGCGCGGTAAGCAAAACTACAAGTGCCGAGATTGCCATCGCCAATTCGTCGAGGATCCCCAGGGGAAGCCGAAAGCCAAGGATACTCGGGCTTTTGTCGATCTACTGCTGTTGGAGAAAATTCCGTTAGCTGGTATTGCCAGAGCCGCCGATGTTTCGGATAGCTGGCTCCAGACCTATGTCAACGCCTGTTATGAAGCTGTGCCCAAAGCGGTAGAGGTCATTCCCAAGGCCAAAGGCAAGCTCAAGGTGCAGATGGATGAACTCTGGTCCTTTGTCGATAACAAAGGCAATAAGCAGTGGGTCTGGGTGGCGATCGATGCGGATACCCGAGAGATCATCGGCTGCCATATCGGTGACCGCTCTCGGGAATCGGCGATGGCCCTATGGCAGTCCATCCCGGCTGTTTATCGACAGTGTGCCAAGGTCTATACCGATTATTGGGAGGCCTACGTCACCGTCATTCCGAGCAAACGACATGCGGCTGTAGGCAAAGATAGCGGCTTAACAAGCTACATCGAACGCCTGAACAACACCCTGAGGCAGCGGATTTCTCGGTTGGTGAGGAAGACACTGTCCTTTTCCAAAAAGCTAGAGAACCACATTGGTGCGATCTGGACGTTTATCCATGACTACAATCGCCGCATCAGAGAGAAGCTGTCAGAGCAGGAAGAGCTTACATTTTTCTCTGTCCTTTCCTAAAATGCACTACCGTCGTTTTTATTCACGACTCATTCACGACTCCATTTGAATTTCGATAAAAACCATCACTGTTTTGATGGTTTCGGATCATTAGGTCACGTTTATTCACGACTTGATCACGACTTAATAACGACTCTGAAGAGCCTGACAGGAGGGACTACTGAGGATGGTGGGCTCATTCACGACTTAACAACGACTTGATCACGACTTGCGCTATCCGGCCCCTCCATCGGGGTCTTCCTTCGAGCAGCAAGGGGAGCTGCCCTGGGATCTACGCCACTTCACTCCGTTTCGTGGCTTCGCGTTTCACACACCACGCCCAGCCTTGGGGTAAGGGAATGCCAGAATGAAGCTATATCAAGGCTTTCGGGCGTTGCAGGTCATGCTTGGTCATTTACAAATCATCGTCGAATCCCTGAAAACCCTTATGGCTAAAGGGTTTAGCGCTTCATTGCACTTGAATAAAGCCAATCTTGTCCCGAGAAGGCCTCGGCAAATTGCCTGAGACGAGGGCCTCATTGGCTACCACAGGTGGCCACACTAACCAAAATCAACCCACAGCCCTCAATCGCTTGCCCAGCAAGGGTTTTCAAAATTTTGCCAAGATCTTGGCGTACTGTGTGGCCTTTCCGCGAAGCCCCCGATAGGGGGCGTAGCATTGGGTACCGAGAGCAAAAGAGTATCCCAAACTATCCAGAGTTGGAACCATCCAGGCTGTGGATAGTTTGCATAGCCTGATGGTGTAGTGTTCCTGGTTCGGTTAGCTAGCTGACTTAACGCATTGGCCGGTTGGAAGTAGCCCGCTCAATCTGCCAAGTGTGACTGGCTCAAGCCCACTACACCAACATTGTGGGAGCAGCAATCGAATTTAACGAACAAAATGTGTTTTACGCGTTTTCAAGCTAGCGCTTACGCGTTTTTTACGCGATTGTGTAATATGCACCTCTACCTTGACCATGTAGCTGCAGTTTGCCCTCTTTCTGTAAATGGCGTAGGAGATTGCTAGCTTGGGAATCGCTGAGATGGCAAAGGTTAGACACTTCTCGGCGGGTCACCTGGCCATTGGTCTGAGTAAACCGCAAGACCATTTCTGCTTGTTGAATGGGTTCAAACCCAACTTGGCGAACGTACTCAGCGCTTTCTCCTAAGCTGCGATAGATATTTGGACTGAGCATGTAGGTTCGTCCTCTTGTCGCGCCTCGAGGTTCCACTAAGCCTGCTTCTACTAACCGTTCAAGAACAGACCTAGCGACGGAATCGTTCTTTTGAATAGCATGAGCGGCCATAGCTGTGTCAATCCGTCTTTCTTGCCGCAACCGCGACAAAATGATCAGGGCATCTAAGGGAATCGGTCTTGCAGTTCGTGACTCCTCTTCCACAATCATCTTGTAGAAAGGGATATCAGCTTCGGTGCAGCTCAGCACAACCTTAACGGTTGAGGTGTCGCTGCCGGTGTAATCGGGGGCGGGGCGTCCATAGCGAAGCAGCCCCTGGAAGATCAGATCTACCCCTCGTCCCGTCCGCTCGGCAAGGCCAATGCGTTTGATCGCATCTGCGAGGGCCGGATTGCGAGGCTTTGGCTCCACGACTAACAAATTGTCGATGGTGACGCCTTCTACAAAGCCGCCAGGGTTGCTGATCGAGAGACCATCTACCTCCATACGGATAAAAACCGTGCCCAGTTTGGTGTAGTCGCGGTGAATTAAAGCATTGACGGCAGCTTCCCGGAAAGTACGGGGATCGTAGTTAGGAACGGGGACTCGAAAAAGCCCCCATTGAATTTCGTCTTCTTCTAAACGGGCCTCAAACAGGGTGGAGAGGCGTTCAAAAGTTTTCAGCAGGGGAAAACGGTAAAAGTCGTTGACGCGAATTTGTTGGTTCGCTTCCCGTACTTGAAAAGCAACTTCGTGGGTAGGTAGATGCTCTCGCAGGGCACTTTCTCGACCCAGCACCAGTAAGCCAGTAACGGTTGGTACCTTTCTACCCTCATAGGTGCGAGTCATGCCCAGAGCGCCTTCCAGCTCCTCATCGGTTAGGGCTAACAGCGATGTATCACCTCGATAGCGCTCGACCATTTGCCGCAAACGTTCTTGCTCTAGGGGATCGAAGGCATCCAGGCTAGCTTCCGGGACGGGCAAAGCTGAGTAGTCTAGCAGACCCAGGTCAGCTTGGCGGCTAGCAAACTCATAGGGGTAAAACGGTACGCACTCAGGTATTCCGTGGGCGTTGATGCGGCGACGCTGAATAAGACCCTCAGAAGTTGACACTAGGCGGTTAGACTTAGGCACTTCAATTGCAGCTACCAAATGGCCTTCTTCTTCAAGGACGCTAATGCGGATACTGACTGGTGGATTGGTACGGTTGGCAATGAATGCGGCTAAGGTTTCGGTCTGCTGATGGCTAGTATGTAAGCCGGTGATGGATCCATCATCTTCGACTCCTAGATACAGTACACCCCCCTCGGTATTGGCTAAACAGACCACCGTGGCAATCAGATCACGATCAGGTAAAGGCTTCTGATCGCTTTTAAATTCTACAGTTAGGGCTTCCTGGTGGGGAACAGTACGCACGGTTGGGTTCCTGAAGTCGTGCGAGTAGTTTACTCCAAAGAAAAAGGGCTCTGAACTAGAGGTCAGTGTAACCTTAGCTCCTTTAGAGATGTCCCCGCCAGCTCAACTCAACATATAGCAGAGAATGCGATCGCTCTTGGATAATAAGAGGCACGCTGGATGTACGTCCGCTGCGTTCCATTGTTAGGTGGCGCGTCAGTCTATCTCTACCGTTGCCCAGTCGGCTCGCTTCAAAAGGGCTCTGGCAGGGACGCCCGGCTTCACCCAAACCACTTCGTGGCAGCTTCCATCCGGGTCAGCAAATCCGAAACTGAGTAACGAGCCCATATCAGTCACCACACCATTGCCTGCACCCTCTGTGACGACACGCCGACGTAGTTCATAGAACGCCTCCTCGCTTGCCGCATTGAGCGCAAAATGGTCTAGTCGTCCCCGTTGAAACATCGGCTGAGGAGCTGGTAGCTCGACGCCGGAAACCTGGAATGGGTGCAAGACTGTATGGGGCCCGACCTCGATGAAGGTGTGACGTAGACCATCTTCATCCAAGTCAACAGTTACTTTTGCCTCAAAGACACGTTCGTAAAATGCGATCAACCGATCCATATCACTGGTGATAAATGTCAAATGTTGGATGTCATTGAGCAGTTTCATGTGCACCTTCAGTAAGATAACTTGGTTTGGATTTCTTTTATTTGTATTCCCCCACGTCTACTGGGCGCAGATAAACTTTGCACCCCAAGCGATCAGATTAGTGCGTTCCGGTGCAGCACAATTGCTAGGTTGCTGGTGGCTTCGCACTTACTTCTCTTCTCCAAGTTTGAATTTCATAGTAAAGCAATGGTCGCTCATTGACGATCGCTCTATGAGTTCGAGACATTCCCAACGCCTCAAGCACGCGAATCGATGCTTTGTTAGGCTCATCAACGTCTGCCTCTACTCTCTCTAACCCAAGTACATCAAATGTGTAGCGAAGTATAGAACAATGTCACTGACTTAAGCAGGTAGAAAAGAGACGCAAAGCTTGAGAAGAGTGGACTACAGCGTTTTTCACTCAGCT
>PYER01000532.1 GCA_003017855.1 filamentous cyanobacterium CCT1 | reverse complement strand
ATCTGGTGGTGGCTTGCCCTGGCGCTATTTGAAATCAATCTCTGGCTGCCGGTGGTAGGGCCAGCCCTGGTAGTGAGTACGGTAGGAGGGTTGAGCCTGAGTCAGCAGCTGGGGCGACAAAATCGCTGGCTCCAGCAGCTAACGGTGAGTTTGCGGCGCCGTCACGGTTCAACGCTGGTGCTGCCTGGGGCCGAGAGCGCCCCTGCTGCTGACTCGCCTCAGCTTACCCAGGAAGTGGCTCAACTGGTTGAGCTGACTCAGCTGCTGGGGCGATCGCAGGCGATTCAGGCGGCCATTGCCCGCAGCTTGCCCATGGGGCTGGTGGCGGCGGCGGCAGATGGCACCGTGTGGTTTACCAACCCCCTGGCGGCGGAGTGGCTGGAGCTGGCGGCGGGCGACAACCTCAACACCAGTGCGCTGGCCGACTGGTTTGATGCGGGCAATTGGGCGGCGCTGTGGGAACGGGTGGGCCAGGGGCAGCCCGTTCCCACCCAGGTGCGGCAGCGGGGCGATTTGCCAGCATCCAGCCGCTGGTACGAGCTGCGCCTGGAACCGCTAGTCGCCGACACCAATCCGCTGGCCGACTGGCCCCAGGGCGCGATCGTGCTGATCGAAGACATCACCTACCGTCAGCACATCGAAACCGAGCTGCGGCGGCTCAACGAAAGCCTGGAAGACCAGGTGCAGGTGCGC
Organism: filamentous cyanobacterium CCT1; assembly: GCA_003017855.1. Taxonomy (GTDB): domain Bacteria; phylum Cyanobacteriota; class Cyanobacteriia; order Phormidesmidales; family Phormidesmidaceae; genus Nodosilinea. The sequence continues at coordinate 1,393 of PYER01000532.1, read as the reverse complement.
ACCCGGCAGCTAGAGCAGCTCAACCTGTCGCTGCACGAGCAGATCGCCGAGCGGCAGCAGGCCCAAAACCAGCTCGCCTATGAGGCTCTGCACGATGCGCTCACCGGGCTGCCCAACCGCCGTCAGTTTCTCAGCCATCTCAGCGCTCAGCTGGCTCAGCCCGAGGGCGACTTGTTTGCGGTGCTGTTCTTAGACTGCGATCGCTTCAAGCTGGTGAACGACTCCTTTGGCCATTGGGTGGGCGATGAGCTGCTCAAGCGGGTGGCGACCATTGTGCAGGAATGCGTGCGCCCCACCGACGTGGTGGCCCGCTTTGGCGGCGATGAGTTTACGGTGCTGCTGACCACGCTGGACCAGGTAGAGGATGCGATCGCGGTCGCCCAGCGCATTCGTCAGCAGTTTGCCCAGCCGCTGACCATTCAGGAGCACCAGCTCTTTACCAACACCAGCATTGGCATCGTGATCGGCGGCCCCCAGTACCAGCACCCCGACGAGCTGCTGCGCGACGCCGATACGGCCATGTATCAGGCCAAGGTCAACGGGCTGGGCCATGCCCTCTTTGAACCTGGCATGCACCTCGATGTCCGCCGCTCGCTCCAGATCGAAACCTCCCTGCGGCTAGCCCTGGAGCGGCAAGAATTTCAGCTGCACTACCAGCCGATTGTCAACCTGGCTACCCAGCAGCTAATCGGTTGCGAAGCCCTGCTGCGCTGGCTCCACCCCGAGCGCGGGCTGCTGCTGCCCGGTGAGTTTTTGACCATTGCCGAAAGCTCGGGGCTGCTGCTGCCCATCGGCAGCTGGGCGCTGCAGGCCGCCTGTAGCCAGATGCAGCGCTGGCGACGCCGCAACCTGATTTCCCCAGAGGTGATGGTGAGCGTCAATCTCTCAACGACCCAGTTTTTGCAGCCCAACCTGATCGCTATCGTCGACGCTGCTTTAGCCGAGAGCGGGCTGCCCCCAGCTAACCTCAAGCTCGAGATCACCGAAACCGTTGTCATGGAAAACCCCACCCAGGTGGTGCAGATGATTCAGACGCTGCGCGATCGCGGCATTCGCCTCAGCATCGACGACTTTGGCACCGGCTACTCGTCGCTGGGCTACCTGCAACAGCTGCCAGTCGATATTCTCAAAATCGATCGCAGCTTCATTGCCGATATTCACCAGAGTTCTCAGCAGTACGGCATTGTAGAGGCCATTATTCGCCTCGCTGCCCACCTCAACATTCAGGTGATTGCCGAGGGTATTGAGCTGTTTCCGCAGCTCCAGTCGCTGGCTCAGCTGGGCTGCGAATTTGGCCAGGGGCACCTGTTTGCCCGTCCGCTGAGCGTGAGTCAGTTCAGCCAGTATCTGCGGCGAGAGGGAGGGGGGATGGGGAGGTGAGGAGGTGAGGAGG
>PYER01000531.1 GCA_003017855.1 filamentous cyanobacterium CCT1 | reverse complement strand
GATTACAGGGGAGATATTGGGGCACGAGCTAAACTCTTACGATCAGATGATCAGTTCCGGATTGAGGGCGCTCGATCCGAAGACGAGTTCCTTAGCGCAAGAGCAAATCCGAACTGGATACGAGGGGCTTAGTCGTCAACTTGAATTTTTATCGCCACTAAAACTGTCCGGCCAGAGAACCTCGAAGACCATATCTGGTCGGGATATATTTGACTATCTCAAAGAGTTCTTCGTCTCGGTGCTGTCAGAGCGTGAGATTGATTTGGACGCCAGTGAAGAATTTTTTAAATATCAGATAGTTGAACAGCCAGCTCGTATATATCCGGTATTTATCAATCTGCTCAATAATAGCATTTATTGGCTAATAAATTCCCGTACCGAAGCCCCAACGATAAAGCTCTCCGTTGTTGATGGCCAAGTAGTCGTTTCCGATAACGGTCCTGGAATTGACCCCATCGATGAGCCTCGCCTTTTCCAGATGTTTTTCAGCAAAAAGATAAGCGGAGGACGGGGGATCGGTCTCTATCTTTGCAAGATGAACCTACTCGCTGGCGGGCATTCGATCCGCTACGCGACATCGAAGGAATTTGCACTGCTTAGTGGCGCCAACTTCGTAATAGCGTTTAAGGGCGGCAACATTGGCTGAACTTTCGTCATATCAAGATTTGGTGCACGCCGCCTTCATTAAGCCGCTCAGATCGGTAATGATAATCGATGACGACTATCCGACCTGGGAAGAGATCTTTGATCGCGGCAACTGGACCGAAGCGGAAGATGGAACTCTGGGCGTGCCGAAGACGCCGAAGTCTTGGGTGAAAACCCCAGACCTCCCAAAAAACCTTATCAGCCGATTTCGTAAACACGATAAGGGGTTGCTTATTGATATTGACGACGGAAAACCGCCAGCGCCCAGCACGACAGAAATTGCAAATCACTTGTACCAATCGGACATATTAGGTCTCGATTATCAGATTGAAGGTGAAGGCATTGGAGGCGACCGCGCCATCGGCATTGCGGCATCTCTTCTTACTCAAGGGCATTTTAATCTGATCGTCGTGCATACAAACAAAGAAGATCTGGACGACCCCTTCTCGCAGATATTGATGCGGCTCCTGACGCCCTGTGAGGAGGATGATCGCGCGAAGACGAAGATCGAACGAGCAAAAAACGCCTTAGAAGAACTGGAAGATGAAGGAGAAGCAGAAGGTGCAGAAGCACTGACCGAAACTCTCAAAGGTCTTTTTAGGTCGAAGCATTATCTCCTGATGCGCCATCCAAGTGGAGACGCAACGAAGAAGCTTATGAGAGGTGAAGCCCCTTTCACGGAGATAAAAAATGCGATGGAGATGGCAGGACTAGAGGCGCGGTATCGCGATAGTGTGCTTGCCTGGCTATGTTTCGACTTTCAAAAAAGATACGCGCACTTTTCTGACGTCGCCCACAGCCTTCAATGGTCCCTCAATGACAATTGTCTTTGGATCAGATCTGAGCGGGGCTTCATAACTTTTGCCAACAAGAAGAACACCACAGATCTAATCGAGGCACTCCAAACAGCGCTAGAAGATTGGCAACCTACGCCATCTCGTTTGCTATCATCAGTGTATAGGCACGCATTGAGCGACTATGGCGTGTCTGTCGAAGACAGCACTTTAGCCAATAAGCATATTTTCGCCCGCTTTTACGACGACATTCTGAACGCCGAAAATGAGCCTCAGCAACAAACACTTCTGCGGCAACATATTCGCCAGCAAACAGAGCAAATTGGTGCGGCAGTCGAGGACGATGTTGCGAAATTTGGCCTTGATATAGTGCGGCTAGATAGTCCCGAAGCTCCCTTCAGCGCTCACTACAACGTCGATTTGTCAAATGCCGACCAAGCCAAAAAAGCCACCTTCGAATTCAATAATTATGTCTCCTCAATCGACGTACACGGCCACCACCTGACCAGTGGTCATATATTTGAGTTAGATGGTAAAAAGTGGGTGGTTGTATCGCCGGCCTGTGACTTGGTGCCTGGTCAAAAGCGAATGGGGTTTCACAACCCGAACAGCAAACACCGTCCATTTATAGCAGTTGAGCTTCATCC
>PYER01000530.1 GCA_003017855.1 filamentous cyanobacterium CCT1 | reverse complement strand
GCCCCGCTTCACCCCCCCTGTCTCATTTGAGACTCCTTGCACAGCAACCCTTTCAAAACTTTTCTGCACCACTAAGCAAGTGGCCCTAACGACGATTACTACTTTCAGCATTTGACTTTTCACCTAGCTCGGGCAGATCAGCAGGCAGAACTTCGAGAACTACTACTAAACTTCGATTGGCTGCAGGCCAAGCTAACGGTTACCGAAATCAACAGCTTAATTAACGACTACGACTACCTGCCAGACGATACAGACTTGACTCTGGTACAGTCCACCCTGCGACTATCAGCCCACATATTGGCTAGGGAACCTAGTCAACTCAGGGAGCGGCTTTGGGGCCATCTATGCGCTAAATCTCGACCTAGCATCAAGGGGCTCTTGCAGCAAGCCGCCCAACAACCTGGCTACTGGTTACGCCCACAGCAAGCTAACCTGACACCCCCAGATAGTCCTCTGCTTCGCACCTTGACGGGCCATAGTAGCCTAGTCAGATCCGTAGCAATCACGCCGGATGGTGGCCGGGCGGTGTCAGCTTCCAATGATAAGACGCTGAATGTCTGGGATTTGAAAAATGGCGAGAAACTAACAACTCTTACTGGCCACAATGATCTTGTATTATCCGTTGCAATTACCCCAGATGGGGAACGGGCAGTCTCTGCCTCGCATAATGGGACATTAAAGGTTTGGGATTTGGAGCAGAAAGTGGAATTGATGACTTTGAAGGGCCATGGATGGCCTATTTGGTCCGTTGCAATTACTCCAGACGGGCAGCGGGTAATATCAGGGTCACAGGATGGAACTTTGAAAGTATGGAACTTGCAAAATGGAGTAGAGCTAATGACCTTGGAGGGACACAGTGCTCCAGTGTTTTCTGTCGCAGTAACTCCAGACGGAAACCAGGCAATCTCCGCTTCAAAGAACAGTATTCAGAAGGTGTGGGATTTGGACAATGGTAAAGAACTGATTAACTTAGAATTACATGTGAAGGGTGCTAGGTTTGTAGCAATTTCACCAGACGGACAGAGGGTAGTTTTTGCCTCGGATGATTGCACTCTAAAAGTGTGGGATCTACAGCAGGGAATAGAACTGGCTACTCTTGAGGGCCATAAGAGATCAGTATTATCTGTAGCGATTTCACCAGACGGGCGGCAGGCCGTTTCTACCTCAGACGACAGGACCTTGAAAATATGGGACCTGCAGCGCGGGGTCGAATTGGCTACTCTAGAGGGACACAGCGACTCAGTCAACTCCGTGGCAATTTTGCCAAATGTGAATCGCGCTGTGTCGGCGTCTTCTGACCACACTCTGAAAGTGTGGAACTTGCAGCAGGGAATAGAATTCAATACTCAAGAGAAAAATAATAATTTGGTTAGCTTTAAGCCGATCTTGCTAGATCACAGTCGTGCCGTGTCGGTATGCCAAGATAGAACACTGGTTGTATGGGACTTTCACAGGGGAATGAAGCTTTACACCCCGAAAGCTCAAAGCGGCTCTATAAAGTCTGTGGTTATAACGCCGGATGGTAGTCGAGGTGTATCGGCAACCTTTGATGAAAAGTTGATAGTGTGGGATCTTAAAAAGGAGGTAGAAATTACTACTCTAGACGGACCCAAAGGTTCAGTCTCATCTCTGGCAATCACGTCGGATGGCAGCAAAGCAGTGTCGGCTTCCGTAGCGTTCTCATTCTCACCCAATGGGAAATCCAACGCTCATGGGAAACTGGAAATTTGGGATCTCCAAGAGGGATTGAAGCTAGCCACCCTACAGGAGCACAGTGCTTGGGTGTTGTCTGCTGCAATTACATTAGATAACAGCCGATTGGTGTCGGCATCCACTGATGGGACCTTGAAAGTTTGGGACTTGCAGCGGGGGGAGGAACTGAACACCCTTGAGGGGCATAGCGGTTCAGTTTTATCAGTAGCGATTACGCCGGACGGGCAACAGGTGGTTTCTGCCTCTGCTGACCGCACGTTGAAGGTATGGAGCATGGAGCAGGGAAAGGAATTAATTAGGGCTTGCTGAAAAAGTCAGCAATTTGGGTAACAGAGCTGCGATGGGGTTGCCTGAGCGTGAAGACTCAGCCACC
>PYER01000529.1 GCA_003017855.1 filamentous cyanobacterium CCT1 | reverse complement strand
TTATTAGCCAGACCTTCCTGGTCAACGGTCGCTCCACCGGTGGTATCGATGTCCCCTTTGGACTCTTCTTGGACCTGTTTATAGTCCTGCTGCTCCCGCTCCATGCGGGCTGCTGTTTCCGCAGGCACGATGTGGGGATCGTAGTTATCTGATTTAACTCTGGGATTGTTACTCATAAAAATCTTCCGGTGTTTGTGAATACACCGATCGTGGAGCAATGGCTACTAGAAATCATCCTTCTTGAGAAGGAAGCTAAGCCTTAATAGTCCAGAAACGGATTATTTTTTACGCACAAGAAACGGCTTTATTTTCCTTGAAGGCAATAAAAAGAAAGGTTGAATTCGAGTCCTGAGTTGACTGGCTCCTAGCGCGATCGATGGCAAAATCGATGATCTAAACGGGCATTAGTCGGGATTGACTTGTTCTCACGCCAGTAGTCTGGGAAAAAAGCCAGCACGGCGTCATCCACCTGCTCAATAGGCTTCCAGCAAATCTGGCAGGAGGGATTGCGATCCAGCAGAGAGGCTTTGAATTCGGCGGTAAACGCCAGGGGCTCCCTGCCGTGGGATTCGATCAGGTTCAGCAGCCGTTCCTGCCAAACCTGGGCCCGATACTGGATGCGATCCACCTTGTCGGTGCTGCTGCTGATGTAGTCCGAAAATTTACTATCCTGGGCGATGAGGTTTAGAAATTCTTCGCGAATCTGCCAGGCGATCGCCACCATCGCTTCCTTTTCAAACTGACTAAAGCCATAGAGCAGGGTGTCCCAGAGGGCCACGTTGAGGCGGCTGCCTTCCCAGCTGCCGTTAGGGTTGTAGGTGTTGCCCAGCTTGTAGCGGCGAAAGGCATTTTCACCGAAGGCCAAATAGGCGATTTCAATAGATTGCTTGAAGGCAGCCCGCATCGCCTCTACGGCGTCAGGGTCGAGGTGGCGATAGTTCTCCATTTCAGTATTGAGAAACCGCTTCATCGGTCCCTTGTAGCGATCGGGCCCGTGTCGCCACAGGGCAAAGAAGCGCAAGATTAGCTGGCGATCGGCCATCCGGGTGTGGGGCTCTTGGGAACGAAAAATTTGCAGCAAGTGGTCGTCTTGAACCAGCTCCCGCAGCAGCTCGTTGTAGTTGCCCCGGTAGACGCAGTTGCGCACTTCCTGGTCGTTGAGCTTCTCAGCCCCCAGGTTTAGCCGCTCAAACACCTCAAATTTGACATCCGGGTCCGAGTCCCGTTCGATGATGATCACCCGCAGGATGGAGTTAAGAATTTCCTCCTGGTGCTCCAGGGACAGGTCGCTAAACCCCTTGCGGTTAAGCTCAGTGAGCACTTTGAGCCCCGAGAGTTTAAAGGTTTGTCCGCCGGGAAACTTGCCATTGACGTAGGAGCAAATGCTGGTCAGGCGCTGCTGGCCGTCAACCACAGAATAGGTGCGATCGCGCTCCTCGGCCACGTAAATCACCGGCAGGGGAATATCCAGCAGCAACGATTCTACGAGGCGGCTGGCTTTACTTGTATTCCAAACAAAGTTCCTCTGGAAGTCCGGCTGGAGGTTAATTTTGCCTCGATTTTCCCAGCTAACCAGGGTCTCCACCGGCAGATCCTGCTTTTCTGTCTTGACTCGCCGCTTTTCTGGATCAATATCCAGGGGAGTATCATCATCGATTTCCTCGATAATCAGGTCAGAATCGGGCAAATCGAGACGATCAGAAACGTGCGAATCAACCATAGCCAATGACGCTGCTCAGAGCTGCAAGACGGATGCTATGGAGAAAGACTATCACAGGGGACTCAAGCCAACGGTATCAGCTGGAGATGGCCCAGGGAGCCGCTTCAGTTTTAGCGGTCCTAGCCACCGTCACCGAGGGGGGCGGCAGGCTCCGGTGATTCAGAACCAGGGCTTTCAGGATCCAGCGGCAGATCAAACGGATTGCTGGGATCGAGCCCCTCAGGATTAAACGAGTCCCCAAACGGGTCAGACTCTGCCGGATTAGGCAGCAGCGGATCTCCTTCCAACGGTGAGCCAGGGGCGAGCTCTAGACTGCCCTGATCGAGATTTTGCTTGATGGTGGCCAGGGCCACCCGATCCCCCCCCAC
>PYER01000206.1 GCA_003017855.1 filamentous cyanobacterium CCT1 | reverse complement strand
GATGGGGAGGGGGCGATCGCACTTCACCCCCACCAGCCGACCGAACCAACCCTAGAAGAACCTGCCCCAATTCCTGTTAAACTCATTCCTCTGCCCCAGGCTTCAGCAGCAGCGGTTGAAGAACCTGAATTCCAGGTACAAAGCCTATTTGACCTGGCCTCGTTCAAGGGGGCACACCAAAATGGCCATTGGGAGAGCCATGCTGCTGATCCAGCTTGGACTGACCCAGTGGAAGACCCTCAATCAACTGCGCCATTGTCAGAGGTGGCCGTAGATCCGCCGATACCCCCGTTGTCTAGCCCCACGGTTCCAGCAGCAGCTGACCAGGGGCAACAGGTCAACGATGCAGCGCCCGAGGCACCAGAACCCTTGCCAGGACAAGCCTTAGAGACTTTGCGGGACTGGTACCGCGCGGCCCGCGATTTAGGCCATGACCCGCTGCATCTAGAGCAGATCAAGCAGTTAGGCCTCTCAGCCAAACAAGCCAACGGCAACGGTTTTGGCCTCGCGCCAAATCTACAGCAGGCGATGGCTCAAGATCTGGCTCAATATCAGGCGTTGCAGCAGCGGGGAGAATATGTGGCCCAGGCTTCTCAAAAAATCTTGTCGGCGATCGGGCAGACCCGAGGCTCCCATACTCAATTTCGCGGCAAGGTTTATGAATTGAAGCAGACCGCCGACCGGCTGACCGTCCGCAGGGTGACACCTCACCCCCAGACCATTTTGGAAATGGCCCAGGGAAAAATTCAGCGCACGGTGGTGACGGCTGAAGACTGTCAGCGATTTCAGCGATTTGTGCAGCGCCTAGAATCAGACCGTGTGCCCACCCCGACCTCAGCAGGACTTGAACGATGATGACCCTGGCCCCCTTACCCGCCGACTACCGCCCCCAGTCCATCGTAATTTTGTGTGATGGGCAAAAGGCCGTGCATGTGGAGGGCAACGAAATGCAGCTCGATGTGGAGTGGACGGCGGAGCGCGAACCCGATCACCTGGAGATGTTTTGGGATGGGGTGTTGGTCTATGCCCTGGTGAACCAGAAACTCACGGTCAACCGCCTGGAACTGGTCACGGGCACTGTCCACCCCATGGAATGGATCTTTCAAACCCCAGAGGGTCAAGCCGATGAACCCCGCCCTTTGCGCCACATTTGATTGGCTGAGATCGCAGGGGCTGCCGCCGCTGCCCGTGGCTCCAGCCCAAGATCCGACGCGCTACCCGGCCCGCGATCGCGATGGCAGCCTTAAGCGCGATAAAGACGAGGCTCTGGTGCCCGCCTTCACCGGCAAGAACCCCAGCTATGTGGATAGTCATGGAATTCCCCATCTGATCCGGCATACCCAGTATCAAAATCGGCTGCCGACTCAGGCTGAGCTTCAGACCTGGTTCGCTAACCCTGACAACGGCATTGGCACCCTAGGTGGTTGGCACAACATCGTTTGGATTGATGTGGATGTGAAGCAGTTTGAGTCGCAGCAGGCCTGCGATCAGCGGATCGCCGATTGGCTGAGCCAATACCCGCTCTTACAGCAGACCTTTACTGAACGTACCCATAGCGGTGGCTGGCGGCTGGCAGTGCGAGTCCACGAAAAGACATTCACCAACTTTTCCCTGTATGGGGTGGGTGGTCACCACATGGGGGAGGCGCTGGGACAGGGGCGCTTCACGGTGCTTTCGCCGACGGTTGGCCCCAGTGGCAAGGCCTATGTCAATGTGCAGCGGGTACCGCCGGTTTGGGTGGAGCAGTTGGATGCGATCGGGCTGTACCCGGTGAGTGGTCGAAGAGAGCAGAGGCCATCCCGCCAGTCTCGACCACTAATTCAGCCACAGCCTGCTCAAGCAGGAGTCCTGCGGCTGGGGGATCTGGCCACGGCGAAGGCCCAGGCGGTGCTGCATGGAGATAGTCCGTTGGAATCGCGATCGCATTCGCTAACCTATGCCCTGCGTGAGTTCTATGGGTGGGAGAACTGGGCTGCCCAGAATCGGATACCGATTAGCGGCAATGCGGAAGAGCTGGCGCGAGCGGCAGGAGCTGCGCTAGGGATTGACGCTGAGCGGGTGGAGCGAATTATTGGGAGCATTTCTGACCCAGGCAGTTGCGCCCCAGCGGCGGTTTTTGCGGGGGGCGAGACCAGTGCTTGGAAGCGGGTGTGGAAGTTAGACCGAGGAGTCTATGAAGAGCTATGTCCTGACGCTACCAAGCAGGCTATCAAGGTTACAGCCAAAAGGAACCATCGCGTTCTGACCGTGGGCAAACCTCAAAAGAGGCAAAACGCTGTCATCAAGGCTTCAGCAGCCCATCAGTCCGAAATCTCAGCAGATCAGATTCAAACATTCGTGCGCCAGGCCCGAGAAATTCTGGTCCATGCCCACCAGCTAGGACAAGGGAAGGTGACTGGTAAGGGCTCAGCAGTAGATCCCAAATTTTGGGTACAGGGGCAAATTTATCAAATCGCCGCTGAGGGGCCGCAGCTGACTATAGAGGCACGTGGCCGGGGCGCTATTTTGCAGGCTAAGGGTGATACTGTCACCTTGGAAAACTTGACTGTAGTTGATCTGAAGCGGTTTCAGGCTGAGATGTTGAGGCTTCAGCAACGCCATCGCCATTATGCAACGGCTCCAGTGATTTCTCGCCAAGGTCAGGAGCGCTGAGTCTGCATTATTGATTGGTTAAGCAAGCCATGAACGTCTGCCGTAGGTTGACCTGGATCTCTGAAGATTTGGTTGTTTGGGTCAGGTTAACTAAAAGCTTTTATGCGGGGGGTAGCCTGGGCAGGCCAGGGATTAGGTAAAGTCATGCAGCGCGTTAGGATGAGAGCAACGTCTCCGGGGATAAAGGCTATGACCCAGGCTAAGGTAAAGCTCGCTTCCTTTGAAGAGTATCTTGCCTACAGTGATGAGACGCCGCTAGAGGGGCGTTTTGAATTAGTGCGTGGGGAGTTAGTCGAATTGCCACCCGAGTCAGAACCGAATAATTGGCTGGCTAACTACCTGCAATTTCTGCTGGTCGCGGCCAACGTCGCTCCCCTTCGATTAATCAAAATCCATGCGTTAGAACTGCAAGTGCCGGTCTTGCAACCGAGCGATGCGGCCAACCGCTACCCCGACCTGGTGGTTCTCCGTCCCGAGCATCTGGAACTAACCCAGAGGCGGTTAACGCTCACCCGCAACATGCCGCCGCCTCGCTTGGTGGTTGAGATTGTCAGTCCTGGCAAAACCAATCGAGACCGCGATTATGTCTCCAAACGGGGTCAGTACGCAGCACTTGGAGTGCCGGAGTACTGGCTAGTTGACCCCGCAGCCCAAACCGTCATGGTGCTGTCGCTAGCCGGTGAGACCTATCAAGAGGTTGGAGTGTTTGGGTTGCAGAGGGCTATTGCCTCAGTCGAGTTTCCAGATCTAACTCTAAAAGCAAGCCAGATTTTTGAGGCTGATCGATAGCTTCGGCCAATTCCCTATCGTTCAAAGCCTCTATTTTGTCTGTTGGAACGGCTGTCATGCATTGTGTGAGACAGGTTTGCCTGTTGACTGGCCATAGCAACTAAATTGTCCAAATTGGTCGGTAGCGGCAAATCAGCGGGCTGAGAGCGTCCACTACTGATACCCGTAACATCTCCAGGGTTTTCCTTCGCCCTAGATCGCTCCACCCGCTCAATCAGCCGATCCAAATCTTCTGAGGCATACAGTCGTAAATCCTGCTTTACCCGGCTCACCGCCACATAAAAGCTCTCCCGCGCCACATGGCGATCCAGCGCCCCAATCACCCGCTCCGCCGACTTGCCCTGAGCCGAATAGGTGGTGCTGACCAGCGCGTAATCCAGATGCGCCAGCTCCGAACTCTCGAAGCACCCTGCCTCTCTCCGCCCCCAACGAATTATTACCTGTCCATCCTCCATGCCCACCACCTCAAACTCCTGGCCATTGCGCCGCCCCAGGGCATGGTCATTGCGCGTCCACCGCAGGCGATCCCCTACCGCAATCTCCATCTCCTCCACCTCATAAACCGACTTCCGCTGAATCTGAGCTGGATCCACCTGCAACGCCGCCCCCGATTGCCCCCGCAGCATCAGCCCATTACTGTGACTATCCGTCGCCAGCACCTCGTAGCGCTGCCCCTTCTCCAACCCCAGTCGCTTGTAGCTGGCCTGGGGAATCAGCACATTCCCCGGCTGAAAATGGTGGGCATAACTCGCCTGGGTCTCCGTCAAATCCCTCGCCTTCAGCCGCTTCACCGTCAGGCTCTGGCCCAGAGTTCCTTCTACCTTCAGTCCCTCCCGCACTAGATGGGTGATCATGAGCCGCTCTTGGTTGGTGCCCGCCAGCAGCAGGGTCTTCTTTCTCTCATCTGGAGCCAATGCCAGATAGTCACGGGCGATCGCCGCCGCCCTCGCCTCCTGACTACTCACTTGCTGAATGTAGGGCTTCAGATGCTGCACCCCCGCCGCAATCTCCCCAGCGGCAATCAAGTCAACACCCACCTTAATCTGCTGATTCTTCTGCCGAAGTGATTGGGTAAGGTAGGCCGTTGCCATCCCCGCCTGCTGCAAACTCTTGAACGGGTTCCCCGCCTCCACTGCCGACAGTTGCCGGGTATCTCCCACCAAAACCACTCGCGCCTGCTGCACCTGGGCTTTGGTCACAAGGGCCAAAGCATCCTTCGCACTCAAGAGCCCGGCCTCGTCCACGACCCAAATCTCAGGCTGAGCCGGGTTGGGTTCCACTGGTTGAGCACACAGCAACGCCGCGACTGTTTCCACCGGCTGAATTTGGGCCGAGTCGCCCAACGACTTCGCTGCTTCCGCACTGGGGGCAAAGCCCCGGACAGTGTAGCCCTGGGACTCCGCAATCTGGCGAAACTGATTTAGGGCGTAGCTCTTCCCCGCCCCGGCCACCCCTTGCCAGGCGGTGACGCGATCACGGGTGGTGGTCGCCAACATCACCCCCTGCACCTGCCCCTCGGTCAGACCCTGATCGCGCAGATGTGCTTCCACTAAGTTTGGTGAGGCGATCGCCCCCACATCTCCTCGGCCATCCAATACCGTGCGAATGGTGTCTAGCTCCCGCAGCACCGCCGTCTGAGTGGTCAGCCGCTGATCATGGGTGTGAATTACCTCCGGATCGGTATCCAAGGTCTGTTGCACGTCATCAAAACACTGCTGCCCCAGATGGTTTTCCAGGGCAAACCGCTCTACCTGCTCGCGATGGAACACCGCCTCCCGCTCGGCGCAGTGGGTGAGCCCGGCTTGGGTGGCTCGCTTTGGCTGGCTTTGCCAATCTATTGGTTGGGTTTGGGGGTGCTCCAGCTTCAGCGCCTGGGCCTGCTGCTGCCAGTAGGTGCGCAGCTCTTCTCTGGGAATTTCCTTCCCCTTGGGCGCACGGGTCATCAGGGTTGCCAGCTCCCGCGCCTGGGCCGTCGCATTCTCCTCCACCGCCGCCAGAATCTGCTCCCGCCGTTTGGAGAATGCCTGGAGGTCTTCGGCTTGATACCCCCGGAGTTCAAACTGTCCATTTGCCCTGGGCTCAATGCCATAGCCCAGGCGCTGCACTTCCACCGCCAGCTCGTTTTGGTAAATCATCCCCAACAGCTTCTGCTGCTTGAAGAGGATGTCATTGTGGAGCGCCTGCCAACGGCCATTGTTCAACTGCGTGGCATTGATCACCACGCAATGCGTGTGCAGCTGCGGATCCTTCTCGCGGGAGGTGTCGTGGTGGAACTGGGCGACGATCAGGTTGCCGGTGCCAACTGCCTGCCGCCCCTCCGGCGTCCGCACCCGCGTTTGGGCATAGCGCTCTTCGATGATGGCCAGGGTGCGCACCACCGCTGTGCGATGGGCCTGCTCGATCGCCTCATTTCCCCCAACCAGAGCCGCCAAGCTGATGCTCTTCGGCGCACTAAAGGTCAAATCTAGCCCGGCTCGATGACGCTCTGGGTCAATCTTTCGACCCGATAGGGTTTGGTGCCCTTGGGGATGAGAACCATGAAGCAGGTTTTTGAAGTCGCCTCCCTGCACCTGGCCCGCTAGCCCCAGGCTTTTCGCCCCCTGGCCCCACCAACCAGAGTGGGCCTGGTTCTCTTCGCTGGTGTAGTAGTTCTCGGCGGTGTAGTAAGTTTCGCCCTGGTTGGCGCTGATTACCGTCAGGCTGAGCATGACTGACCTCCTATCCTTCCACCAAGCCCTGACGCTTGCGGATTTCCTGAATCAGCGCCTTGCGATTTTCCACTGCCTGCGGCCCCCGAGCATTGGCCTGCTCTAAGGCAATGGTCTCTAGCAAAATCTGGAGCCCCTGGAACTGCACTTGCAGCAGCTCTATCCGAGTCTTCAGGTCATCCACCTGCCGTTCCAGTTCGCGGCGCTGCTGACCATCGCGCATCATCAGGCGAATGATGCTGGCGGCAGGTAGCCCCAGCCGATTGGCCTCTTTTTCGACAATCGCCGCTTCTTCGAGGGGCAGCGAGACGCTAAATCCTTTACCCATGAGCTTTTCCGTGAATTCGTCAGTGAGTCGAAAACGACCGGCCATTGGCTCCTATGCCTGGAGCCCCTGATAATGCTGGGTTTCAGCAACCCCCTGGCCCAGGGCTGGGCGTGGTGTGTGAAACGCGGAGCTACGAAACGCAGTGGAGTGGCGTAGCCCCCAGGGCAGCCCCTCATGCTTTTGCCGAGGCATTCCCTGGGGAGAATACAAGGGGCAATACTCTCTGTTTTAGCCCACAGAAAATGTCAGTTCTGTTCAGCCTGGCGAGCTGCAAAGTTTGTTTTTATTCATCACTTAAATGATTGATTTTCGTCTCCCATAGAAAGGCCTCAACCAGCCAGTCGTTATTAAGTCGTTATCAAGTCGTGAATGATTGGGTGATTCCAGGCTTGTCTTGGATTCTGGATAGACAAGTCGTTATCAAGTCGTGAATAAGTCGTGAATGAAATTCACCAGTCATCAAAACGATGATGGATTTTGCTGAAGATGACAATTCAGTCGTTATTAAGTCGTGAATAAAAACGACAGCTCAGAATACAAATATCGATCAACCAGCTTGAAGGCATTCTTGCATCTTCAAGATGTTGATGAAACGCTGTCATTGGCATTCAAACTATGACCCAAATCATCCAGACCTACATCGACATGGGCAGCTCCGCCACCAAGTGCCTCTACTGGCAAAGCCAACCCTACCTGCTGCACCTCGATCCGCAAGTGGCTCGATTGAACCCCGCTCGGCTTGACCGGCTGATGCTGGGCGGGCTGACCAGCCAGGAACCGGAGGACAGTGCCTATGTGATGGTGGGCAATAGTGCCTATGCCATTGGGGCGTTGGCGATCGCCCAAAAGGGCGATTCGGGTCTGGCTCTGCCCAAGCGCGATCGCGCCATCTACAAAATTCTCGCCACCCTCGGCGTCATCGCAGAGAAGACTCTGGCAGCCCAGGACTCTGGCTCAGGATGTGAGTTCACCGCTCAACTGGGTCTGCTGCTGCCGCTGGAAGAATACTGGCAAGACCGCAAGGAGTTGAAGGCCCAGATCCTGGGGGCGATCTTAGACTTCAGCTTTCGGGGCCGAGCTTTGTTTGGACAGCTAGAGCGCATCGAGATGCAGCCAGAGGGGGCCGGGCTTTACCTGGCCAAGGGGTTGCAGTTGGCCAGAGCTGGGGTAGGAATTCGCGACTCTACCGTCGTCGTTCTGATGTTTGGCCACCGCAATCTCTCCATCCTCACCTTTGAGAAGGGCAGCACGCCCCAGGAAACCAACAGCACTTCCCAAGGGCCAGGGTTCGTGGAATACCTGAAGCAGTGTGCCACCGAATTGCCAGGTGTCGCTCCCGATGATCCCGCTCTGCTGGAAGCAATCCTTCAAGGGCATCCCACCTTCCACGTCCCTGGCCGCAAGGAAGCCCTTGACATGGCTAAGGCCTGTAGTTACGCCCGTGAGTTTTATCTGGATCGGGTGAATCAGTTTCTGTTGCAGTGGCTGCCCTCGGCTGAAGTGGATGTGATTGTCGGCGGGGGTGCGGCCTACTTCATTCGGCCAGAACTGGAACAGTTTTTTGACCAGCGCGGGCTTGCCCAGCAGATCACCTGGGCTGAAGCCCTCCGACAGGAGATGACTGACGTGCTGCGAGGCCAGGATGGCACGGCTGAACCCGACTTGATCACCAGCGTCCGCTGGGCCGATGTCTATGGGTTGTTCAAGACGTTTATGTACAGCGCCAAGCCAACCCAAACTCGCTAGCATCGCGGCCATCTCAAGCACACCCAAGACAAGGAATCAGAGGAATGACCCAAACGTCAGAAACAAAGGCCCGGATTCAGTACTCCAGCCGAGATGAGTTGGATGTGGCGGTGATCGGTTATTGCCGTGGGCGATCGCGCCATGACCTCCATGCCCGGATGCGATCGGCGCTCAATGGCTGCTATGGGCCGTTTGCCATGGCAGCGGTTCAGGCTTCCCAGGATGAAATCCAGCGGCAGGCTCTACGATCAATTCAGCAGTTGACGTCCCAGATTCTAGAGATCAAAGAGCGGTTTCTGCCAGAGCTGAAGGGTCTTGATGCTCCGATAATGCCGCCCAGGGAAACACTCATAGGGGGCGATGCACACCCACGCCACTTACCATCAGCCAAGGGATCTACGGCATCCACCCCAACAGCACCCATCAAAACCCTGCCCAACTCAGGGCCGGTGGATCAGCCCCTGCGGGAGTTCTTGGGTGATGATGCCGCCATCATGGCGGGGCTCAACCCTTTCATCAATGACTTAACGTGACTCCGCCGCGCCCCAGAACACCTATCCCCATTGACCGCCAAACCCAGGAGCAGATTGCGGGGACGGCGGTGCTGCTCCTGGAGCGGTTTTGCCGCGACCAAGCTCGGGGGCAGCGGGTGTTTGAGGGCAAGCAGTTCTACACAATTGTGGAGCGGGGGCACGACCTGAATATTGAGTTCCGGGGCGATGCTCATCACCTGCCAGAGACGATTCTGACATTGCGATCGCACCAGCAGGGTGGACAGACATTCTACAAAATTGACGCCTGGCTGACCCAGGCAGATGTGCAGCGGTTTGCCCTGATTCGGCAGGAGCTATACAAAGATATGGGGAATAGCCAAATGCCCTCAAGGCAAACGAACGGATCAGTTCTAAATTGACGTATCATGACATAAAAGTTGTCACCCGTGCATAATCACGTTCTTGCCATGATAGCCGCTCAAACCCCAACCAGACGACACTGGGAACTGTTCAAGGCTTACAAGGCTAGGATTTCGAGACAAATGGGGCCGGAAGAGTTCCTTGAGTACTGGGTGGTCACCTACGACGAATTAGCGGAATTATGTGGGCGCTCTAAGAGCACTGTGGCCCACTGGTTCTCGCAAGGAGAGCATCGCCGTGAGCCATCCGAAGCAGATAAGCGACGGCTGTCCGAAGTTCATGCTCTCTGGAGCCAGTTTGAGAATGAGCCGTCCCACCTCCGGGAGATTTGGGAGCGAAAGCGGAAGCGAAAACGGGATTGAATGTTGTCGCCAGTGCATTATTTTGTTGCCCTCAGGGCAACTTCAAAAGTATCGTGGTCTTAAAGCAACTCAAGCCGCTGGGCAGAGGTAAAACGCTCAGTACCCTTAATGCCATTTAGTACTCCTCACATGGTGAATCACAATGACCCAACCTCCGGCAAACTATCCACAGGATCCCCGCTCTCCGCTTTTTCCCATTGCGATAGAAGATGTCCCGTCTGGGCGAGAGCCGTTACGCCATCTGCTGATTGGCTCCCCGAGGGGTGTTACTAGCACCATCCATAATCTCTATGGGCTCGGCTATGCCGAAGTAGGAATATGGAGTCCACTCTTACCAACCCCTAATCCTGGGGAGGTCATGTCTATTCTGACTCGGTATATTCTTCCTTGAGAAAGCACGTCAATTAAAGGAAGCACTCCTGCTAATTGTTGTTCAATACTCAGTCAAGGCGTGTTCGTTAGTCCACCAAATGCTGGGCTAAAAACGGCAGCAAAATAGCTAGTGCTTCCTCCGAATATTCTTCCCCCAGGCCCAAAGAACCCGGTGCCATGGCAGACTCCACTCCAGGCATAGCGCTCAGCATCTCCATCTCGGCTTCAGACTTAGGGGGGCTTTGTTGTGCGACGATGACCAGCTTAGATGTCGCCACCGCCTGCACCAAATCTAGCCCGTCGGCGCGCTGCTGCACCGGATCTAAGCCACCGGTTACGAAAGCAGCCGAGGCAAATCGGGCTCCTTTAGCCTGGGTAGCTTGGTGCTTGGCCTCCATCAGTTCCGGAGTGATGTGGGCGGCACAGCAATCGCTAGCCCCGCCGGTTTTGCAAAAGCAATCACTGGCATATCCTAAACCCTACAGCTACTAAAGAGTCGAGGGACTAAAAACACCTCCACCTTTCTGCATCCTACCCCTTGACCCTCCAGTGAACTGGAGGTTTTAGCATAAACGCATTCAACATTTTGATGCTTTTAAGCCAAACGAGGTGAACCGATGACCACTACTCTTTCGACCCCAGCCGGAAAACAAATCGAACTCCAAGCTCCGGTCAAGCTTTACCGCATGTCGATGCCTGAACACGAATGTCCTTGGGGACTGCGGGCAGTGAATTTGCTCAACGAGAAAGGGATTGCCTTCGAAGATATCAAGCTAACCTCTCCAGAAGACGTGGCGGCGTTTAAGGCCTAGTATAACGTAGCAACGACGCCTCAAATCTTTTTTGGCGATCGCCGTATTGGCGGTTATACCGACCTGGCTGCTTACCTAGAAGTAGACGCTGAAAAGGCTGACTACTCGTATACCCCTGTCGCCGCTCTGTTTTCCACTGCCGGGCTGATGGCTTTGGCTACTTCCCTTGGCTTCCCTGGCTTCATGGGTATCTCTCTATCCATGCTGGCCTCGCTTAAGCTGATGGATCTCAACGCCTTTGCTGAAAGTTTTGCCAAGTATGACCTGGTGACGCGACGATTTAAGCCCTACGGCAAGGTCTATCCCTTTGCGGAGTTGGCGATTGGCTTAGGGTTTCTTTCGGGAGTTGCGCCTCTCGCGACGGGAATTGGTTCCCTGGTTGTTGGAGTCAGTGGGGCCATCTCAGTATTCAAAGCTGTCTATGTTGACAAAATGGCATTGAATTGTGCCTGTGTTGGCGGCAATTCTAAAGCGCCATTGGGTGTGGTGAGCTTTACCGAAAACGCCATCATGGCGCTCATGGGTGCAACGCTGATTTTCTCAGCGGTGGGCGCTCGTGAGGTTGAGCCGCAAGCCGTCCTGTCTCCTCATGACACGGTGATCGTAAAGGTTCAGGAGATCGAGTAGGCGGTGCGTTGGTGCCGCCTGCCAGAATGGGGCTCGCTCTCAATTTCACTTCTATTTCATGATTGTACGTCAAGCTAGTGAGCTGGATGAACGCAGATCTACGACTCACTAGCTAAACCCATTTGACTGTGGAGGTATAGATGAATCATTGGTTGCTGACACAAAAGCTTGACACTGCGAGGATCGCGGTTCCCGGCATGCCCATTGGCTCTCCCAGTATGGCGTCTGGTGATGTTGTCGAGTCTTATACCGTCTCTCTCACTTAATCTGGTGAAAGTGTCCCTTTCGCAGAGCACTCCTGATTAGCTATGGTCGAACGTTCTAAGTCTAGACGCCGTAAGGCTCAAAGCTCTAATATTCTCGCTATCGTGCTTGGCCCAATTGGCATCGCGGTGCTGATGGTAGCGGTAATTGGCACGCTCTGGTATCGCAATCGGCCTGAGCAAGTCGCCTTCGAACCCAATACCACCCTTGGCGAATCTGCCCTGGCGGCGGTACAAACCTTTCCTGACCAGGGGCGCAATCACGTCACCCCCGGCCAGCCTTTGAACTACGAC
>PYER01000205.1 GCA_003017855.1 filamentous cyanobacterium CCT1 | reverse complement strand
TTTCGAGCGGTTCAAGTTACGCTGCCTTATTAGCTGGCATTTTCCTACTGCGGCTGCATAATTAACCCGGTAGAGCCAAAGAATCCGAGCAGGTAAAAAGCAGCCTTCTGTAGAAAATGATGAAATAAGCATTGAGATTCCCGAAAGCTGGAAGTGGGTAAGGTTAGACGATATAGGAGATTGGGGGGCAGGCGCAACACCGCTGAGAAGTAATGGAGATTACTATGGAGGAGATAACTTCTGGTTCAAATCTGGAGAATTACCAGATGGCTACTTGGATGGCCCATCTAGTGAAACAATCACAGATCTTGCGCTTAAGGAATGCTCTTTAAGGCTTAATCAGCCTGGTGATGTTTTAATCGCCATGTACGGAGCAACGATAGGAAAGCTTGCAATATTACAGGTTCCTGCAACAACTAATCAAGCCGTTTGCGCTTGTACTTGCTTCTCCAGTGTATACAACAGGTACCTTTTTACCTTTCTCTTAGCATGGCGAAAGAACTTTGCAGTTATGGGAGCGGGAGCTGCACAACCGAATATTTCAAGAATCAAAATTATTCAAACACCGTTTCCCCTACCCCCACTGGCTGAACAGAAGCGGATTGTGGCAAAGGTGGATGAGTTGATGGCGTTGTGCGCTGCGCTGGAGGCGGCGCAGCAAACCCGCAACACCCTGCGCCAAAACCTGCGGGCCTCTGCTCTGGATGCGCTGATGAATGCCTCCAGCAATAGCGAACTAGAAACTGCCTGGGCCTTTGTGAGGGATAACTGGGGGTTGATGTGCGATCAGGCTGAAGATGTTGAAGAGTTTAGGCAAGTCATTTTCCAGCAAGCCGTTGAGGGACAATTGTCTGATCGGCAAGCTAATGACGAAGATGCTAATTTGATTGTTAATCGTGCTTTGAAAAAAAAGCACGACCTAGAGAAACTTAAAAAAATCACCAAGAGACAAGAGCAAGCACTTGTTGAAGATGATGAAATCAGCTTCGATTTGCCAGAGAAATGGGCTTGTGTTCGCTTTGGTGATGTAGCTGATGTTGTGAGCGGTGTAACCAAAGGTAGAAAACTGGCTGGGAGAGAAACAGCCCATTATCCATACCTTCGAGTTGCAAATGTTCAACGGTGGAAACTTGATTTGAAGGTCATGAAGGAAATCGGAATCCCTATTGAAGAACTAGATAAATATCGCTTGCAAATAGGTGATGTCCTTTTAACAGAGGGAGGAGATTGGGACAAATTAGGTCGCTCTGCGATTTGGTGCGGCGAAATCCAAGATTGCATTCATCAAAATCATGTTTTTAGAGCAAGATTTTTGGATGAAGGGATTTTGCCAGAGTGGATCGTTCTTTTCACAAACTCTTACGTCGGGAGACGATATTTTGAGAGGGCTGCTAAGCGTACAACAAATCTTGCCTCTATCAATATGACTCAGTTACGGTTCTGCCCACTACCTATCCCACCTCTCGCCGAACAAAACCGCATCGTTGCCAAGGTCGATGAGTTGATGAAACTGTGCGACCAGCTCGAAGAAAGCCTGCGGCAACAGCATCAGAAAGCAGAGGCATTAGTAGCTTCTGCGATTAATCTTTTGGCCGCTTGAGTAACTTAACCTCAGCAAGAAATAAATTCTTGAGCATCAATTAGATAAAGGCTTGAATGCACATATTGCTACATCAACAATCAAAAAAATCAGGCGTTTATATAACTCCATATTGCAGATGAAGAAGAGCATAAAAACTCAAGTATAATCGCCAAAACTATTTGCCTCTTTATTATTCGACAGTGAGCCTATGTAAATGCTAAAACTAATGCAAAGCATTTATCTTTTGAAAGGCATGTAGGTCAATGGTACTAGCAAAGTTCCCTAAAGGTTCAGAATGGCGAAAATGGGATATACATGTTCACAGTCCAGCCTCATATAACTTCAGTGGCTCTTGGGAAGAATTTGTTTTCCAACTGGCTCGACATGATTGTTCATTGATAGGAATCAATGATTATTTTTCGGTAGGTGGGTATAAGCACTTAAAATCCATACTACAGGAAGCCGAAGGCACCCCTTCTGCTGACCAGGCTTATATTGAAGCTATAAATATTGTTAAAACCAAAAAACTTCTGCCAGTCGTAGAGTGCAGAATGAATAATATACTTCAGAATAGGCATGGCAAGTCAGGCGTGCGAATTAATTTCCACATCATTTTTAGCGACGAAGTTGATATAGATAATGTTGAAACCTTTATAAAGAGCCTTAAAATAAACGATGAAATGATCGGCTCTAAATATTTGGATTCTAAATTTCTTCTTAATGATGTATCAGTGAACTTCAATGAAATTTTAGGACAGCTTAAAAGCGAAACCTTCAAGAATAAGCATTTAATTTGGCTTCCTTATGACGAATATGGCGGCATTGATGAAATAGACCCCACTTCTGACAAACTTCTCAAGGCCGAATTGATTAAGTCTGCGGACTTAATGGGTTCCTCCAATGAAAATCAAATCAACTTTTTTCTTGGGAAGCATGAAAAATACTCTGAAGAGCAAATTAAGGATTGGATAGGTAAGCTAAAACCATGTATTAAAGGAAGCGATTCCCATAATGTAAAGGAAGAATTAGGCCGTTTGAAGGACGAGAAATCAAGACCAACAGACAAGTTCTTCTGGGCAAAAGCCGATCCGACCTTTGAAGGATTATGTCAAATTGTTCATGAGCCTGAGGACAGAATTCATATAGGTAAGCGTCCACCCAAGCTTGACATAGTAGATAGCAACAAAACATTCTATATATCCCGTGTGAGGATCAAGAAAAAAGAAAGCTCAAGTTTAAAGGATAAATGGTTTGATTGTGAATTAGACTTGAATCATGGATTAGTTGCCATTATTGGAAATAAAGGCAAAGGGAAAAGTGCGTTAACAGATATCATTGCTTTAGTTGGAAACACCAGAAAGAAAGATCATTTTTCTTTTTTAACTAAGGATAGATTCCGGATTAAAAATGGGAGACTAGCAGCTAATTTTGAGGCATCTCTTCTTTGGGAAGATGGTGTGGAATTTGGGCCAATAGGGTTAGATGAAAATCCTAGCCCTGACTCTATTGAATCTACTATTTATATACCTCAATCCTACTTAGAAGAGGTCTGTACAGAAAATAATGACTCTGAAAAAAGTCTTTTCCAACAGGAAATTCAACAAGTTATCTTTTCTCATCTGGATGAAGCTCAAAAACTAGAGCAAAACAGTATGGATGAATTGATCGCTTACAAGACAGATGAGCAGAAGAAACAAGCAAAGTTACTTAAAATTCAGTTGGATGAACTCAATCAAAAAATAGTCTCCCTAGAACAAAAGTTAAAACCTGGTTATCTCAAAAAGTTAAGAGAAGAGCTGGCTAACAAGATGCGTCAGCTTGAAGGTCATGTTTCAAATAAACCCCATGAACCTTTAAATCCAAAAGATCTTCCGGAAGACGCTCAAGCTCAATTCGCTTCAATTAGAGATCAACTCTCTACCAAAAACACTGCGCTTTCTAGCGTAGAGAAAGAAATATCAGAGGCTAGGGAGAAGCGCACGAAAATTTATAAAAATAGCGCTGAGATTGAAAACTTTAAAGTTAAGATTTCCAGCTTTGAAGGAGAGTTCCAAAGTTTCATGCGCGATAGCGCGGATATTTTAGTGAATGTAGATTTAGATATCCACGAGATTGTTAAACTTTACATTGACAGAAAACCTATTGAAGAATTTGAGAAAAAAAATAGTCAAGAAAGAGAGAGCTTGGAGCTTAGTCTTTCCAACGAGAATGAACAGAGCCTAGTTTTCCGGAAGAATAGTCTAAGTTCAGAAATAAAAGCTCTTGAATCAAAATTGAATGAGCCACAAAGGCAATATCAAGAATACCTTCGAGCTGTTGGTACTTGGGAAAGAGAAAAAAATGAAATCGAGGGAAGCTCAGAGAAGCCAAACACAATAAAATTTTATGAACACGAAATAAAGTGTGTAGAAGATGAGTTGGAATCAAAGATTGAGGAACTGGAATCTGGCCGAGAAGAAGTGGCTAGAAATATTTACCGATGCACCTCTGAAATTTGCAAAACTTATAAGCAATTATTTTCTGGACTTCAAGATTTGATTGACAAAAGTACTTTGATCAAGAATGATTTTAGGCTGAGCTTTGGCGCTTCAGTAGTTGAGTCTAGTCTTAAGCATGATTTCTTTGAAAACTATATTAGCCAAGGAGTAACTGGTTCGTTCTGTGGAAAAGCAGATGGAGAGAAAAAGTTAGGTTCACTAATTTCGAAATACGACTTCGATAATGAGGATGAAGTAATTCAACTGGTTAAAGACCTGATAGAACATCTCAAGGTGGATAAAAGAGATGATTTAGGCGCCAAATTAAGTATTGAAGGTCAGATCAAAAAAGCGAAGTCACTGCAAGAGTTGTACAACTATCTGTGGTCATTTGATTATCTCAAGCCCGAGTACTATCTCAAGCTAGATGGCAAACATCTTACTCAATTGTCTCCTGGAGAGAGAGGATCTCTACTACTAGTTTTTTACTTGCTGATTGACCAAAGCAGGAAACCGATAATTATCGATCAGCCTGAAGGTAACTTAGACAATTTCACGGTTTATAATCTTCTGTTTCCTGTGATTAAGGAAGTTAAAAGGCAGAGGCAAATTATCATGGTTACCCACAGCCCAAACATTGCTGTTGTCTGCGATGCTGAGCAAGTAATTCACGCCGAATTTGACAGGTTAGATGGCAATAAAATTACCTATACCTCTGGCTCTATTGAAGATCCAGTAATTAATAAGCATATAGTAGATGTTCTCGAAGGCACACGTCCAGCCTTTCGGAAAAGAGACTCAAAGTATCAAAGTTAGTGGATCAGCCAAATTCACCAAGCTATAAATGGTTGGTTAGTACGTCTTAGTCGAGTGTTTTCAGGTACTTTTGGTCGTTTCATTTCTTCCCTGCACTAATGTAAGTTTCTCTTGGATATCTTAATCAAGCACAAAAATACTAGCTGCACTAGCTCCGGAAAATTTTATGTCTAATTTTGATTCGACCAAAACTTCCCTTACCGATCTCCTTAAAGGCATTGTGGAGGGCAAGATCCAGCTCCCCGACTTCCAACGGGGCTGGGTGTGGAACGACGACTCCATCCGATCTCTCCTGGTCAGCATTGCCCGCTCCTTCCCCGTCGGGGCCGTCATGTTGCTAGAAGCCGGGGGTGAAACCCGCTTCAAAGTACGCCCCGTCGAAGGGCTAGACCGCAACAGGCTAACGCCCGATGTAGCCGAACGCCTCATTCTAGACGGCCAGCAGCGCCTTACCTCCCTCACCCAGGTGCTCATGCTGCAGCAGCCCGTCTCCACCCGCACCGCCACCCACAAGGCCATCAAACGCTTCTACTACGTCGATATCGAGAAAGCCCTCCTCGGCCCCGAGCACTACGAAGATGCGATCATCAGCATCGACGAGACCCGCACCCTCAAATCTAACTTTGGCCGTACCATCGACCTCAACCTCAGTACCCCTGATAAAGAGTACGAAAACTTCTACTTTCCCCTCAACCAAATCCTGAACTATACACAGTGGGAGAAGGGAATGGCCCAGTTTGATCGTGATAAGTTCTTTCGCTACATGGACTTTCGAGATCAGTTCTGCGAAACCTTCCGCCAGTATGCTGTCCCGGTGATTGAGCTTGCCAAGGAGAACACTAAAGAGGCCGTCTGCCTCGTCTTTGAGAAGGTCAACACAGGCGGGGTTCCCCTCTCAGTATTTGAACTGATCACCGCCACCTACGCCGCCGATGGCGTCAACCTGCGCGACGAATGGTTTGGCAACGAAAAAGAGGGGATCGAAGGCATTCGCACCAAACTCGCCAAGCAGCGCCTGCTCCGTAACGTGCAGTCTACCGAGTTCTTTCAGGGCATTACCCTGCTGCACACCTGGGAAAAGCGCCAGGCCGACATTGCCGAAGGCAAAACAGGCAAACAACTGACCGGCATCAGTGCCAAGCGCGAAGCGGTGCTCTCGCTCCCTGTAGAAGCCTTCCAAAACTGGAAAGACAAGCTTACCTACGGCTTCTGGAATGCGGCTAAATTTTTGCGGCGAGAGTCATTCTTCAGCACCAACGACCTGCCCTACAACAGCCAACTGGTGCCGCTGGCCTCTGTACTGGCCTTGCTAGACAACGAATGGCTAGAGCCCAAAACCTACGACAAGTTGGCCCGCTGGTACTGGTGCGGTGTGCTGGGCGAACTCTATGGCAGCGCCATCGAAACGCGCTTCGCCCTAGACCTGCAAGGGCTAATGGACTGGGTCAGACAGGATGACGCCCCCGAGCCCACCACCGTGCGCGATGCCAGCTTCCAGCCCGCTCGCCTCTACAGCATCTCTACCCGCAACAGCGCCGCCTACAAAGGCATCAGCGTCTTAGTTCAGCGAGAGGGCGCAAAGGACTTTTTCTGGAAATCTACCATCCGCGATCTTGACGAGTCGGACTGGGAAGAGCGGAAGCTCGACATCCACCACATCTTTCCCCAGAAGTGGTGCCAAGACAGAAACATCCCCCGCAGCCAATACAACTGCATTCTCAACAAAACGCCCATCTCCTACAAAGCCAATCGGATGATCGGCGCTAGAGCCCCTAGCGCTTACCTCCAGCAACTTCAGAACCACGAGCACGTCCAGCTCAACGACGAGAGCATGGACGCCATTCTCCAGTCCCATGCCATTCCGCCGGAATACCTCCGTACGGACGACTTTGAAGGCTTTCTCGCAGCCCGCCAGCAGACCCTTTTGAAAAGGATTGAGGCTGCTATGGGCAAACCCATCTTTTTTGCTGAGGAGGTGGCTGAACCCGAGGTAGAAGAAGTACTCAGTCTGTAGCTCAGTGAACTAAGCCACTGGGCAATGAGGTGAACTTTCACTAAGGAGCCTGCCTGAGCCTAATTCTGGAAAACCACCATCACATCTGGCCACCAGCCTAGGTGATGCCAATAGGCCTCTCTATTCAGCAGCATTTGCTCAATGATGTCTTGGGCCACGACCAGGTTATCCAGCAAGCCGAGCTGCTCATGAGGTGTATGAGCTTCAAACTAGGAATCCGGATCCGGCGAAAATCGCTTTTTATAAGCGCGCCGCCTGCTGCTCCTGATCGCGCTCTACCGCTCTCCGGGCTCGACGTTTCGGCTCGCCTTTAGCAGCTTGATTCGCTTTAGCCTTAAACGCACCAGCTGAGGCCCTGACTTGTCCGTGGCACCCTGACCTGCCGCAAGAAAGCACGCGCCCCTTTCGCAGGAATGCCAGGCATACGCTGGTCTCACGGCCACACTCACACCGAGCACCAGCGCGAAACTCTCCAGACTCATCGCGCCACATCGACGTTACTGTCAGCAGGCCAACCGGACTGACTGACTTCCAGTAGGCAAGTTTCTCCTGTAAGCGTTGCTCTAAGGCCGCCTTGTGCTTTTCAGCTCGCTGCTCGGCTTGGAGCGTCAGCGCCACTGGGTCTTGCTGCCGAACAGCCTCTTCCAGGGCAGATGCTGCCACTCGCATACTCCTGGCAATCTCCCTCAAGTCTTCAAAGTCATACAGACGACAAATTGCGTCAACGAGCTGCTTGTCAGTTACTGTGCGGGACGCGCTTTTCACGCTTTTCAGGCCGTAAAAACTCAGCACCTGCCGCACTCGCTCACGGGACACATCCATCGCGTCGGCGATCTCGCCATTGTTCCAGCCTTGCTGGTGCAGCTCGATATAGCGCTTATGACCTGGCCGCACTTCTTCAATGGGCCTAACTCTACGGGGCATCACCACGAACTCACTCTCCTCCTTTTGTACTCTTGCCGTCACCGGATCATAGCTGCTGAAAACGAGGCCGATCTTTGAGTACCTGCCGTTTTCTTCGCCGGGCGTGTATCTCCCATCACGAGCAGCTTGTGAGAGTGCAGGAATTCCTACACCACTTGTAGGATGGGCTTGATACGCTAATCAAGCATCCACCAACGAAAAAGGCGTTTGGCTATGAGTAGTGGCACCTCTCCATCACGGGCTGTCGTTGTCGGTGGAAGTATCGCAGGGCTCCTAGCCGCTCGGGTACTGTCGGAAAACTTTGATCAGGTGGTCATCGTTGAGCGGGACCACTTGCCACCCACCAGTGTGCCTCGGCGTGGGGTACCACAGTCGGTTCAGCCTCATGTCCTGTTCGTCCGAGGGTACCGTATGCTTCAGGAACTCTTTCCCGGTATTGAAAAAGACCTGGAACTCGCAGGTGCTGTCCCGATTGATTGGGGTAAGGAATTCCATTACTTCCATCAAGGAGGCTTTAACGCCACTTTCGACGGAGATTCGGGCCTGGTTTCAGTGACGTGTACACGTCCCCTGTTAGAGACAACTATTCGTCACCATGTTGACAGGCTACCCAATGTGAAGTGGCTTGAGGGTAGCCGTGTTTGTGGTCTCCTTGGAGGGCCTGATCAAGTCAGTGGTATCTGCTACCGCTCTGGTCGTCAGGGGGATGAGCAACAGCTTTCTGCGGCCTTAGTTGTTGATGCCAGCGGACGCAGTACCCGCGCACCTGAGTGGCTTGACGCTATCGGTGCTCCAGTCCCAGTTGCTACAGTCGTTAATCCATTCGTTGGCTACGCTACGCAGCGTCTGCGGATTCCAGAGGCATGGAAAGCTGATTGGAAGGTGCTGCTCATTTCCCAGGAAGCTCCAGACAACTGCCGATTGGGCTATATGGCTCAAGTAGAAGGTGGTGAGTGGATTGCTACTCTGGGCGGTTACAGCAAAGACTATCCGCCGCTGGATCCAGATGGCTTTCTCGACTTTGCCCATAGTTTGGCCCATCCAGCCTTCTACGAAGCGCTCAAAGCAGCAGAGCCTGTATCTGATATCAAGGCCCATCGGGCCACGGCGAATCGGTTATTCCACTATGAAAAACTCCAAGTGCCCCATGGCTTTGCGGCCATTGGCGATTCAGTCTGTGCTCTATGCCCTGTCTATGGCCAGGGCATGACCGTTAGTGCCGTGTCGGCCATGGAACTGCGGGACTGGCTTCAAGAGCAGCCCGGGAGCTACCAGCCTTTAGAGACCTTTCGCTTCCAGCAAAGGTTGGCAAAGGTACTACAGTTTCCTTGGGCTGCCGCTACGGGCTCAGATGTACAGTTCCCCTTGACCGAAGGGATCGTGCCGTCTAATCCGATTGCTGGCCTGTTCCAAGGGTACATGGAGAGAATCATTCAGAAGTCGAAGCAGGAAGGATGGATCCATATCCGGTTTACTGAAGTGGCCCACATGGTGAAGCCACCGACAGCTTTCTTCGAGCCGAGGTTGGTCTTGAAAGCGCTGAGTCGAGGGTAGGGATCTTACCGGTCAGCTGCGTTTCTAAGGCAGCTCCCACCCTAGGGAAATAGATCCCCTGCTCAAGGCAGCGTGCCAAGTAGTTTAGACAATGACTTGTGGTGGTTATTCTTCAGCTTGCTGCGAGAGGCCATGGATTTCGGCTAGCATTTCCTGGATTTCCTGAAGAAAGGCTTGATGATTGGCCGCGCCGGCAGCCATCATCTGCTCAAAACGTTGATTGGCCTCTTGTTGTTCGTTCATATAATCACTCAGTTGTTCGTTCACATGACCACTCATTAGCCGATCTCTTCGCTCTTTGGACTCCTGCCATTCCTGCTGCATGCTTGCAAATATTGCTAGAGTCTCAGTCATAACAGCATCTATGAGCCTAGATGGCATAGCTGCTTCCTTCGATTTAGCACGCCTTGACTCGCTCGGCCTAAACCATTCCTCGATAGCTCGGGTGTTAGCCTCCACGATGGCTTCGATTTTGGCCAGCCGATCTGTTAATAGATCAAGCCGACCTTGGTCTGGCTCCTGTGAAGTTTCGTTACGGTCTAAACGGTCGTTGCTGTCGGTCATGATAGGGGTTTTCCTTAAACGGTTACGTTTGCTGCGACTCTTACATTTAGAGGTTTCACAAAGCTCCTTACGCTGAAGCTAATAACTGCCTAAGGTTTCTCTACGTTAGCCTGTGAGCTTTGCCGAGAGATTTCTGTCACAAAATCTTGAGCTGTCACCAGAGCCTGATGGATTGGCTCCTCCTATCTCCGAGTACGGTACTAGGCCAGGGATTGAAATCAAGGCTTTACCAGTGTAAATATGCGATCACGCCTGTCTCAGCATAAGTGTAGCTTATAGACTATGGATTGGCGCTGCGTGAGTGGTTGGAAGGACCAAAAGACTTGTCACAGATGAATATGGGGATCCCGCTACACCTTATTCTTGCGGCGATGAGCAATGAGAACGTCCTGTTCAAAAGGACCTCAGCCGCTGACTTCTACACTCAATGGACGCCTGGTAAGGAAAGAGTTACGCCAAGCCAGAGAGATTCTCGCGAGGACTCAAAGACCCTTTTGGCTGAGCAAATGAACTATCCAAGGTCTACCAACAGCTGGCTTGGTGGCAGGAAATGGATCCAATAACTCGTTGAGAAGTATCTAGCCCTGGTAGTTCTCGTCTGGGCAGCCGAGAAGATGAGAGATGAAGCGGTTGGAGATTAGCATCGAGACCGTAGTTGATAGGCTATAATTCGCCCAGAAGCCAGATGCCTCTACCAAGCCCATCTTTGGGAAGCGACAATAGGCACTTTTTGCAGGCAGCTGCGGCTATGCAGTATTGCAAGCAACTTCAGCGTTTTTAATGGCTATGGCTCATTTCTCCAAAAAGTCTTCTCAGCAACGTCAACTTTACAGCACTGATATGGAAGATTTTCATGTTGAAATTTGTAGCACGATCAATATCAATGGACTGGAAGAACGCTCTCTCGTTCATGAGCTACGGGCCACCATATTTGGACGTAATTATGACGAGGCGTGCGAAAATGAAACTCGCCTTCTAGTAGGGGAAATCGTTGGTTATAAGCTTTTTAACCATGTTGGCGGGCTGCTTATCTATGCAGATGAGGTAGACCAAGACCTTTCCTTAGCAATTAGCTGGTTACAAGAGCAAAAATTTGAAAATGTTGAATTTGCTCTACGCAAAGGTTGCTTGTACCTTAGCAAGGTTGAAATCAGGCCCTCTTGGCAAAGTAAAGTGCCTGTCCTTAAGACAGTAGCTACATACCTACAGCACACAATTATGGAAGGGCTGGTATTTTGCAGACCTATGCCCTTTCCTAAGCCCGAATCTCAGAAAGAGGTAGACCTAAAAAGTTTTAGGCTTCGGCAGTACTGGAGCAAACTTGGCTTGAATAGCTACGACAGTGAGCACAACATCCTATGGGAGCCGGAGTGGTCTTGCCCCGATTGGCTCTTGGGGCAACGTCAATTGAGCTGAGGGCAGTCCAATACTTGCTCATCGGCCTCGCTCCTTAAGGCCGTAGTCAATAGGCTATAGACTGATTGCTGTTAGCACCGTGGCCCTCTCAAAAAACTAGCCGCTGATGGATTTAGATATCCCGCTACACCTTATCCTTGCGGCGATGAGTGATGAGGGCGGAATGTTCAAGAAGACCTCAGCCGCTGACTTCTGCGCTAGGTGGACACCGGAAAAGAAGGGAATAGCTATAGAACAGCGGGGTTATCGAGAGGCATCAAAGGCCCTATTAGCAGAGCTGACAGGCTACCAGACGACATCCACAAACATCTGGTTGAGTGATCGGGAACGAACCCCTGAACTGGTCGAAAAATACCTGACCTTAGTAGATCTTGTCTGGATGGCGGAGAAATTGAAGGAGAAAGCTGTTGACGACGGCACCAAAGATACGTAGTCTATAGGCTACAGCTCTACAGCGCTGTCCACCTCTCCAGCCGAGGGTGGCTTTAATGCTACGTCCAAGGTCAGAAGCATAACTATATGAGTCCTAGAAAACCTCTGAAAGATTACATACTGGAGTTTGTTCAAATAGGGTGAGCCAAAGCTAGGAAAGTGGTAGTGACGTGAAATTGCAAAGCACTACCACCTAT
>PYER01000204.1 GCA_003017855.1 filamentous cyanobacterium CCT1 | reverse complement strand
GACGGGCATCGGCCTGCAGGCGGCGGGAGCAGCTTTTCCTCTGCCGGTTGAGCGCGGCATTACAATTCTGGGGCAGGGGGCAATTCCGCTGGCACTATTAACCCTGGGCATCCAGCTGGCTCGCACCAAGCTGGTGTTTGGCCGCTACGAGCTGTTGGGCGCAGGAATTCGGCTGTTGATATCGCCAATTTTGGCCTACAGTCTGGGCACCGGGCTGGGGCTACAGGGGCTCGATCGCCAGGTAGTCGTACTGCAAGCGGCCATGCCCGTGGCGGTCAATTCGCTCATCTGGGTGACGGAGCTGGGGGGCGATCGCACTCGGGTGGCCCGCACCATTGTGCTGTCGACGTTTCTCAGTCTGTTTACGCTGCCGGTGGTGCTGTGGCTGAGCAGTCGGTGAGCCGCTTTTGGACTTGTAGTGAGCTTGTCGAACTATTGGCTTGGCGATTTTGGATTTTGTGGCGATGGCGGGTAGTGATGTAGCTAAGATCTTGGATAAGGAGCTGTTGCCGCCTGGCGCTGAGCTACGGCAGGCGGTGGCAGTGGTGTGCGAACTCGACCCTAGCTTTCGGCGTATTAAGGTTGAGGCTGGCCCCCTTACCGTGCGCACCTGGGCGGCGGGGTTTCCATCGCTGGTGCGCATCATCATGGGGCAGCAGCTGTCGTCTCGGGCAGCCCAGGCCATTTTTCAGCGCTTGAAGGCAGAGCTGGAGCTGACTCCGGCGGCGATCGCTGCCGCACCCGACTTCACCCTCAAACAGGTGGGGCTGAGCCGGGCCAAGATTGCGACTTGCCAGCGGTTGGCAACGGCCATTTTGTCAGACCAGCTCGATCTCGCCGCTCTGGTCACGCTTTCAGACGCGGAGGCGATCGCCCAGCTTACCCAAATCAAGGGCATTGGGGTGTGGACGGCGGAGGTCTATCTGCTGTTTTGCCTGCAGCGGTTGAGCAGCTTTCCGGCTTCAGATTTAGCGGTTCAGGTGGGCTACCAGCGGCTGCACAATCTGGAGAGCCGCCCTACCCGCCAAGAGCTGTTACTTTTGACATCGCACCTCGAACCCTACGGCGGTGCCGTTGCCCATCTGCTGTGGCACTACTACCGCCATCTAACCCAGCAAAGCAAAACTCAGTCTGCTGTTCAAAAAGCTTGAAACACCGACCCATTCGCGATTTTTCCCTTTGAACTTTGCATTTTGAACTCTGCGCAGCGGTGCTAGGGGCTGTCATCAATTAGCTGCTGAATGCCTAAAGACAAAGGGTTACAGCCCCTAGCCTGTTTTTTGGGTCGGGCGTGGCAAAGCTTGGTATACAGGGTTTTTGGTCACAATTGATGACACGCCCTAGCCCAGCAGCGACTGGCAATCGGGACAAATGCCGTACACCGTAAACTGGCAGTTGAGCAGCGAGAACCCGTGCGAGGCGCTCTCAGTGCTGCCCACCTGGGTCATAGTGGCGTCTTCAAATTCTTCCACGTTGCCGCAGTGGACGCACACCAGATGGTGATGCTGCTCCATAAAGGGGGTATTCAGTTCGTAATATTTGCGCCCCTCGGCCAGCTCTAGCTCCTGCAGCAGACCCAGCCGCACCATCACGTGCAGCGCCCGGTAGATGGTGGAAAAGCTAATTTTTTCGCCCTGATCTAGCAGCTGCTGGTGAATTTCTTCGGCATTGAGATGATGCCCCAGGGCGGCAGACTGAAACAAATCCAGAACTTTTTGCCGCTGGCTGGTGAACCTAAACCCTTCTTTATTGAGAACGGTTTTGAGTGGTTCAGGCTCCTGATTTAGATCTGGCGAAGCTGGATCTGATGCCATCGTCGTTTCGCTGCGATTAAAAAAACTGGTTGGATAGGCCATATCAATCAGGGCTTGCCATCTGGCTAAGGGCATACTAAAGAACAGGTTTTAGGCGATCGCCTCGGGTATTATCAAAACTAGCTGCTGCTATTGAAAGTGGCTTTCACTACGGCACTCCGGGCTATCGAAAACCAGTTTCGATATAGCTTTTTAGAACTATTGAAAATCATTTTCGCTATCCATACTAGGGATGAAATTCTGCATTTCTCTATACGTTTTCAGCAAACAAAGTTATTAGCTGGATTCAGAAAAATACGTTAGGCTCAATGAGCAACCCTATAAAGCTAGGGCTGTTTCTACTGCTGAAAAAGGGGGATGCTTATGCCTATTACTGAAACTCTGCTGCAAACCTACGGCGAGGTTGCAAACAACCCAGTTCTGCTGGAGAAGTCGATCACAGAACCCGTCGTCGATGGGCTGGCAACGCTCTATGCCAGCTTTACAGCCCTGTCGCTGCAGTACCAGAAGCACCACTTTGTGGTGGAGGGTTCTGAGTACTACATGCTCCACAACTATTTTGAAGAGAGCTACGAAGCAGCTCAAGGCCACGCCCACGATGTGGGTGAGCGCCTGCATGGGCTGGGGGGTATTCCTCCTTTGAGCTTTGGCAAGCTGGGCGAGCTGTGCTGCTTCGACATGGAGAACGACGACGCCTATCGCTGCCGCATCATGATTGAGCACGATCTCAAGGCTGAGCAGTCGCTGATAGAGCTGATTCGGCGACTGGCGGCTCAGGCCGAAAGTTTGGGCGATCGCGCCACCCGCTACCTGTACGAGCAAATTCTGCTGAAGACCGAGGAGCGAGCTTACCATCTAGAGCACTTCCTCACTCCCGACAGCCTCAAGCTAGGCTGGTAGCCATTCTCCACCCCCCTGAACAAGGGGGGTAGGGGGGATCTAGCCAGTGTTGGCGTTTCTTCGGGTTGCCGCTTGCTCACGCTCACCACCTACGAATCGAGATAAACCTGCCAGATAATCCAGCTTGACAGCGCTACAAAAGTCACGATGACCAGCCAGTGATCCCACCGCTGAGGGTCAAACGCTTCGCCATTCATGGCCGTGGCTGCACCCGAGATAGCGCTTCGGTGGGGCTGGGGCTGTGCAGCATGCGGCCGTTGGGCAGTCGTATGTTTGGCCCGTGCTTGCAGGCTTTCATACAGCCCGTCGCCTTAATCGAAACGTGGCTCAGGTCGGGGTTGCCGTCTACGGCATCTTGTAGGGCACTGTGAATTTGGCGACTGCCCTGCTTGTAGCATTTGCCCTTGGTACACACCTCAATGCAGAGGCGCTTTTGCTTGGGCTGAGCCTCTGCCGATGGAGCAGGCGACGGCGAAAATGCCTCCCACTGCTGCCGCAGCGTTTCGGCTTCGCACTCAGGCAGGGGTAAGACGTTGATGGCTCGCCAGCGATCGTCTTCGGCATAGGCCCAGACCTGGACAAATTCACCGGGGGCTAGCTCGCGCACCAGCATGGGCCGCAGATATTTAGGCAGCTTGATGGTGTATTCGGCTTCACCGGCCTGCAGCAGCAGCCCCTTGATCTTGCCTTTGTCAGAGCGGTAGGCTCCGGCATACTGGCCTTTCAGCACCTGCCCGGTGGGTGGTGCCGATTGCCCGTGGGCTACAGCGGGTTCGTACAGGGTTTTCATTTCAGGATCCTTTGCTGCCAGCAGCGCTCCAGGTGGTCAGTGAGAGATAGCTTTGAACGAGTGATGGCCTGTACCACAGCCCAGACCTGCAGAGCAGCGGCGGGGGTATCGATCGCGACAGCAAGGGGGCGATCGCTGCCGCATTCACACACCAGGTCTAACTCTTGCAGGCGGCGGTAGACGTTCCACCGATTTACCCGGTCTAGCTCAACTACGGTCTTGGTTTGGGCAACGACTTGAAGGTTGGGCCCGGACTCGGCGTAGTCTGACTTTAAAGCTTGCATATTAACTCGACTGACTCTCCATAGTGGCGACCCCGAAAGGCCTGAATTTATTGAAATTGACTCTGAACTAGGCGATCGCAGGTGCCGATGGGGCAGGTGAGCCAGAGGCTGCAGTTCCTAGCCAGCGAGCATTTCAGCACGTTTTAATAAGATTTTTCGCTCAGCTCTAGGAGGACATGGGCTGTTGTCGCTATTGACTTTTGTTACTACTAACATACCCAAGCTCTGGTATTAATGCAACAGATTTTCAATAAGAATACGTTGTTGCAACCCGCCCAGCGGGCCGTTGGGCACCTCAGACACAGCACGAACCCGCTGGGCCGGTAGAATTTGCATAACGAGCAGACTTCTGCGATCGTCTAACCATGTCCTCCCCCCCTAAAGCCGCCGACCTTCGCGCCACGCTGGTACAGTCTTACCAGAAGCTCACCGAGCCAGAGCAGGAGCTGGTGCAGCTGTATTCCATCATTTATGCCCCGGTGGGCAAGGTGAAGCTGCTCGACTGCCTCAACCTCTATTTAGAGAGCGCCCAAAAGCCCACCGTTGCCGGGCCGCATCTGCTCAATCCGCGCCTTGCCCGCCTGAACGGCAAGCGCTTGCTGGTTACCCACAGCACCTACGGCCCCCAGTGCAATCCTTTGCTGGCCGAAATCGCCACCCGCGATGCCATTCACCAGGGTCGCTTCGAGCCCATGGTCGAGGCGGTGCAGACCAGGTTGCCGATTCGCACCCACGGCTGGAACCAGAGCCTGCGCTATTTTCAAACCGAGGACGAATTTCTGCGCGAGGTGCGCATTGGCCTCTACCGCCGCGACTGGAACTATATCGAGCAGCAGTTTGAGGCCTACTACAGCAACCCCTACGCCTCGGGCCGCATGTCAATGGCGCAGGTGTTTGAGCTGATCTGCAACAATCCCTTCGATCGCGACTGGTTTTTGGGGCTCAAGCAAGACCCCGAGCTCTACGAAGCCGCTCTGGGCAACCTCTGCCTCAACTCGCTGATGGCCCTGACCCCAGCGGCAGAAGCCAAAGCCCTGCTCGACGAAGAATGTACCCAGGCCAGCTCTACCGTCACTGACAACCTAAAAAGCATCTGGATTGAGCAGCTGATCGCCCAGGGGCGGCTGGGGGAGGCCGACACCGCCCTACAAGACTTCGCGGACGAAGAGCCGATCGAGGTACTGCTGCACCAGAGCTGGCTAAGCTGCCTGCGGGGCGACTATGACCACACGATCCAGGCGGGCGCTGTTGCCCTCAAGCTGCTGAAAAAAAGCACCGGCAAGCGCAAAATCTACTTCGACACCGTGCCCGGCCTATTTCTGGTGCTGGCTCTAATCCAAGAGGGATCCATTACCAGCCTCAAAGAGGCCGAGGGCTATGCCCACATCGTCGCCGAGCAGGGCTACCGCCACTGGATGAGTGTAATCTACAGCTGTCTGGAGAAAGTCGCCCAGGTCTTGCAGGGCAACTCAGCGGCGAAGCGCTACCTGACCACCACCTCGGTCAGCAGTCTCGACCACGCCAACAGCTTTGAAACCCTGATCGATATGCTGTGCCTTTACTGGGTCGATCTGGAGAATGCCAGGGAACGGCTGCCCGATATTGCCAAAGAGGTTTACCAGGCCGCCGCTGCCGCCGGGTACGACTGGTTTGCCCTGGAGGTCGCCGAACTGCTGGCCCGGCTGACGGATGATGAGACCTATGCTCAAGCCGCCGCCGAACTGCGCCAAAAAACCGGCATTCGCCCCCTGATTGACATTATCAGCCCTAAACAGCCCTGGGAGCTGTCGCTGACGGCGCTGATGGGCCTCAACCCCACCCCGGCATCCTCATCGTCACAGGCCCCCTCCAGCGAGTATCGTTTGGCCTGGTTTTTGACGATCTATTCCACCGAGACCTGGATGCTGCAGCCCAAGGAGCAAAAGATCAGCGTCAAGGGCGGCTGGAGCAAAGGCCGCGCGATCGCCCTCAAGCGCCTCAAGTACGAGGCCGATAAACTCGGCTACCTCACCCCCCAGGACCGCGACATCTGCGCCCACCTCACCAGCGATCCCTACAGCTACGGCTACGACAACTACACCTTTAAGCACCAGGCCTTGCTGGCCCTGGTGGGTCACCCGCTGGTGTTTTGGGAAGACTCGCCCACGACCCGAGTGGATGTGGTGAAGGGAGAGCCGGCCCTGCTGGTGCGCCAGACCCGAGCGGGCAAGCTGGCGATTTCGCTGACGCCGGAGGTGGCGGGCATAAATGCGATCGCCTTGGTCAAAGAAACCCCTACCCGGCTCAAGGTGGTCGAGTTTACCGCTCAGCACCACCGCATTGCCGAAGTGCTGGGGCCAAAAAATGCTCTGGAGGTGCCCGAAAGCGCCAAAGACCAGGTGCTCGCCGCCATCAACGCCGTTGCGGGCCTGGTCACGGTGCACTCCGACATCGGCGGCGGCGTGGCCGATGCCGAAGAAGTCGCAGCCCAGCCCCAGCCCCACCTACACCTGCTGCCCGCGGGCGAAGGGCTCAAGGTCTCGCTGCTGACCCGACCCTTTGGCGACGACGGTCCCTACTACCGACCCGGTACCGGCGGCGAAATGGTGATCGCCGAAATTGACGGACGCCGCCTGCAAACCCACCGCAACTTAAAGGAAGAGAAAAAACTGGCCCGCGCCGTCGAAACCGCCTGCCCCACCCTGCAGCGCCTGGAGGATGAAGCAGGCGAGTGGCTGATCGACGACCCCGAAGCCTGCCTGGAGCTGCTGATGGAGATTCAGGAGGTTGGCGACCTGGCCGTGGTGGAATGGCCCGAGGGCGAAAAAATGCGGATTGCCAACCGGGTCAGCCTCAGCAACTTTAAGATTCAAATTCAGCGTCAGCGCGACTGGTTTGCCGCCAGCGGCGAGCTGCAAATCAGCGACGACGAGGTGCTGGGCATGCAGCAGCTGATGGAGCTGCTGGATCAGTCGCCCAGCCGGTTTATTAAGCTGGCCGACGGGCAGTTTCTCGCCCTCACCCAGGAGTTTCGCAAGCGCCTCGACGACCTGCGGGCCTATTCTGAAACCAGCGGCGACGGCGTGCGCTTTCACCCCCTGGCCTCGCTGGCCATGGAAGACTGGATCGACGAGGTGGGCCAGCTCAAGACCGACCAGCACTGGAAGGAGCACCTCAAACGCCTCAAAGAGGCCAAAGATCTGCAGCCTGAGCTGCCCTCAACCCTACAGGCCGAACTGCGCGACTACCAGATTGAGGGCTTCAACTGGCTAGCTCGGCTGGCCCACTGGGGCGTAGGGGCCTGCCTAGCGGACGATATGGGCTTGGGCAAAACCCTACAGGCCCTGGCGGTCATTCTCACCCGCGCCCCCGAGGGACCGACGCTGATTGTCGCGCCCACCTCGGTGTGCATGAACTGGATGGGCGAGGCCGAGAAGTTTGCGCCGACGCTGAAGCCGATGCAGTTTGGCACAGGCGATCGCCAGAAAATCCTCAATAACCTCCAGCCCTTTGACCTGGTGGTGTGCAGCTACGGCCTCTTGCAGCAGGATGATGTCGCCAAAATGCTGGCCCAGGTCACCTGGCAGACCATCGTGCTCGACGAAGCCCAGGCGATTAAAAACTCCGCCACCAAGCGATCGAAGGCGGCGATGAAGCTCCAGGGCGGGTTCAAAATTCTCACCACCGGCACCCCGATCGAAAACCACCTGGGCGAACTGTGGAACCTGTTTCGGTTTATCAACCCCGGCCTGCTGGGGTCGCAGGATCAGTTTAGCCAGCGGTTTGCCAATGCGATCGAGCGCAACCAGGACAAGGCGGCCCGCAACCGGCTCAAAAAGCTGATTCAGCCCTTCATTCTGCGGCGCACCAAGACCCAGGTGCTCGACGAGCTGCCCGCCCGCACGGAAATCACCCTTCAGGTGGAACTCAGCGCCCAGGAGATGGCCTTCTATGAGGCCCTGCGGCGAGAGGCTGTGGAAAAACTGGCTGACCCCACCATCGAGTCGGGCACCAAGCACCTGCAGGTGCTGGCCGAAATTATGAAGCTGCGCCGCGCCTGCTGCAACACCCGCCTGGTCAAAGGCAAAACCGCCCTGCCCAGCGCCAAACTCGAAACCTTTGGCGAAATCATGGAAGAGCTGCTGCAAAACAACCACAAAGCGCTAGTCTTTAGCCAGTTTGTCGACCACCTGAGCATTTTGCGGGAATTTCTCGACGGCCAAAAGGTCAGCTACCAGTACCTCGACGGCAGCACCCCTACCAAGGATCGCAAGAAGCGAGTCGATGCCTTTCAGGCGGGCGAAGGCGACGTGTTTTTGATCAGCCTGAAAGCGGGAGGTACCGGGCTGAATCTGACGGCGGCGGACTACGTGATTCATATGGACCCGTGGTGGAACCCGGCGGTGGAGGATCAGGCCAGCGATCGCGCCCACCGCATCGGCCAGCAGCGCCCGGTCACCATCTATCGCCTGGTAGCCAAAAACACCATCGAAGAAAAAATTGTGGACTTGCACAAGCAAAAACGCGACCTGGCCGACGGCCTGCTAGAAGGGGCCGACATGAGCGGCAAGATCTCCACCGAGCAACTGCTGCAGCTGATTAGCGAAGGATAGCGATCGCCAGAGAAACCGGGTTTCTGCGAGTTGGCCATGCTTACCTGCTTTCCAGCCCAGAAACCCGGTTTCTGGGTTTTGCCCCAGGACTAGATGAGCTTGCTATGCTCGCATCCATAAGGTCGCAAAATTGCCATGAGCGTTGTTTTACCTGACGAGTTAGTAGAAGCTTCTGGTCTTGCTCCCAACGAACTCGTTAGGGAAATTGTGCTGATGCTATTTCAGCAGAAAAGAATCAGTATTGGCAAAGCCAGTGGTTTACTGGGCATAAACCTGATTGAATTTCAGCATCTCATTAGCGATCGCAACATTCCTCTTCATTACGACATTGAAGATTTAGAGGAAGACGCTACTACCCTAAGATGCCTAGGAAGACTGTGACCGTTTTGCAATACTTCCCCAATTAGTAATCTTGTCGTAATTGGTCAGCTAGATCTACTCCGCCAAGTCTATGGGGCAATTCTGCTCCCTTACAGGGTGACCAATGAAGTAGTCAAGAACTAGAGATCACTGGCCTACTTGGAGCTTGGCTAGAGGCCAAAAGCAAAAGTGTTATCTTGCAGGCCAGACCCATTATTGATGACCTGATAGCCCAAGCAAAATTTAGAGTCTCTACCGACCTTTACCGTAGGGTTTTAAGTCTTGCCAACGAGTCTTCTATTGACCAATAAGCCATATGTGCTCTGAAGACTAGCCTGAAAGGTGCCATGCCTTTTCAGGCTTTCGTGTCTTTTTTTGTAGATGTGCCCGGTATAGCAGAAATTAGTAACCATCAAAAATTCCTGACGTTTGTGATATTTCGCAAACTTTCTAGGGTATCGATCTGATCATTTTCTTAAGAGACTGGTCAGCAGCCTTTGCCTGATCTCAGAATAGCTAGGCATGGTCTATGCTTGTCCCTGTTTGAGTTCCTTCCCTTTGCTCGATAAATCAATGACCCTAACCCAACCGCCCCAAGCCCAAGGTCTCTACCACCCGCAGTACGAGCACGATGCCTGCGGCGTGGGCTTCATCGTCCATATGAAAGGCGCACAGTCGCACAGTATCGTGCAGCAGGGGCTGACAATTTTGGTCAACCTGGAACACCGGGGCGCGGTCGGAGCCGAGGCCAATACTGGCGACGGAGCAGGCATTTTGCTGCAAATGCCCCACAAGTTCATGACCAAGGTAGCGGCGGCAGAGGGCATTACCCTGC
Source organism: filamentous cyanobacterium CCT1 (assembly GCA_003017855.1). GTDB lineage: Bacteria > Cyanobacteriota > Cyanobacteriia > Phormidesmidales > Phormidesmidaceae > Nodosilinea. The sequence goes on along the minus strand of PYER01000204.1, from coordinate 2,434 downwards.
CAGCACCAGGGCACTACGGAGTTGGGTTCTTCTTTGCTTCGCCGAATGCGGGCGATCGCGCCAAGGGTCGCCAGGTTTTTGAGCAGATCGCCGCTGAGGAAGGCCAAAAGGTTCTGGGCTGGCGCGATGTGCCCACCGATAACGGCTCGCTGGGGGAAACGGCCAAGGCCAGCGAACCCTTCATGCAGCAGGTGTTTATTCAGCGCTCTGGCGATCTGGCCGATGATCAGGCCTTTGAACGCAAGCTCTACATCATTCGCAAACGCACCCACTCCGCCATTCAGCCCGCCGACCCCTACTGGTACGCCACCAGCCTGTCGTGCCGCACGGTGGTCTACAAGGGCATGCTGACGCCGGAGCAGGTGGGGCTGTACTTCCCCGATCTGGGCGACAGCGATATGGAAAGCGCCCTGGCCCTGGTGCACTCGCGCTTTAGCACCAACACCTTCCCTAGCTGGGAGCGGGCGCACCCCTACCGCTACGTGGCCCACAATGGCGAAATTAATACCCTGCGCGGCAACATCAACTGGATGTACGCCCGCCAGTCGATGTTTGAGTCGGAGCTGTTTGGCGACAGCCTCGATCGCGCCAAGCCGCTGATCAACAAAGAAGGCAGCGATTCCGGCATTTTCGACAACACACTGGAGCTGATGACTCTGGCCGGGCGATCGCTGCCCCACGCCGTCATGATGATGATTCCAGAACCGTGGACGGCCCACGAGTCGATGAGCCCTGAGAAAAAGGCCTTCTACGAATACCACGCCTGCCTGATGGAACCCTGGGACGGCCCCGCCTCGATCGCCTTCACCGACGGCACCATGATGGGTGCAGTGCTCGATCGCAACGGCCTGCGCCCCTCCCGCTACACGGTGACCAAAGACGACCTGGTGATTATGGCCTCGGAGGCGGGGGTGCTGCCCATCGCGCCTGAGAATGTGGCCTACAAGGGGCGGCTCGAACCGGGCCGCATGTTCCTGGTGAATATGGACGAGGGCCGAATTGTCGCCGACGAAGAGATCAAGCACCAGATTGCCACCGAAAATCCCTACCGCGAGTGGCTCGATCAGCATTTGGTGAAACTGGGCGATCTGTTAGAAGCGGCAGACCTCGTAGGGGCAAACGGCCGTTTGCCCCGACCCAACCCTGCGCCCCTGCCGACCCTCCAAACCGCCTTTGGCTACACCTTTGAGGAACTGCGGCTGCTGCTGAAACCGATGGCCGAAAACGGCGTCGAGGCGATCGGGGCCATGGGCACCGACACGCCGCTGCCGGTGCTCTCCAACAAGCCCCGGCTGCTGTACGACTACTTCCACCAGCTGTTTGCCCAGGTCACTAACCCGCCCATCGACTCCATCCGTGAGGCAATTATCACCTCAGCCGATACCACCATCGGCAGCGAGCGCAATTTGCTCAAGCCCGAGCCCGAGAGCTGTCGGCTGATCAACCTGAAGACACCGATCATCACCAATACCGAGCTGGCGAAGCTACAGCAGGCGGGCGATCGCGGGTTCCCCTCGGTGACGCTGCCGATTGTCTTTACGGCAGCTGAGGGTGAGGCCGGGCTGAAGTCGGCCCTGGAGGGGATTTTTCAGGCGGCGGATGAGGCGATCGCCAGCGGCACCAGCCTGATCATTCTGAGCGATCGCACCATCAACGCTGCCCACGCCCCCATTCCCGCCCTGCTCGCTGTCGCGGGTCTGCACCACCACCTGATCCGCAACGGCACCCGCACCCGCGTTGGCCTGGTGCTAGAGTCGGGCGAACCCCGTGAAGTCCACCACTTCGCTACCCTAATCGGCTACGGTTGCGGCGCGATCAACCCCTACCTGGTGTTCGACACCATCGAGGGCATGATCAGCGATCAGCTGCTGCCCCCGATGGAGTTTGACAAAGCCTGCCAGAATTTCATCAAGGCCGTCACCAAGGGCGTGATCAAAATCGCCTCTAAGATCGGCATTTCCACCATCCAGAGCTACCGCGGTGCGCAGATCTTCGAGGCTCTGGGCCTCAACCACGCCGTTGTTGACCAGTACTTCACCTGGACGGCCTCGCGCATTCAGGGTGTCGGGCTGGATGTCTTGGCCGAGGAAGCCCTCAAGCGCCACCGCCACGCCTTCCCCGATCGCCCCGGTTCCCGCGTCACCCTCGACGTCGGCGGCGACTACCAGTGGCGCAAAGAAGGCGAAGCCCACCTGTTTAGCCCCGAAATCATTCACTCCCTGCAAAAAGCGGTCAGAACGGGCGATTACGAGGCCTACAAGCGCTACGCCGCCCTGGTGAACGAGCAGGAGAAGCAGCTGTTCCGCCTGCGCGACCTGCTTCAGTTCAAGCAGCGCGAGCCAATTCCCCTTGATGAAGTAGAACCCGTAGAAGCGATCACCCGGCGGTTTAAGACAGGAGCGATGAGCTACGGGTCGATTTCAAAAGAAGCCCA
>PYER01000527.1 GCA_003017855.1 filamentous cyanobacterium CCT1 | reverse complement strand
GTCTGGGCCAGGGTTTGATTGAGCCGTTGCAACCGCCGGGCCTGCCCCTGGGCCTGTTCGTACAGATAGAGGGTGCCCATGACCAGACACGCTAGCAGAATGCCGCTAATCAGCAGCAGATGGGCCACCGGAATCACCAGTTGGTTTAACTGATTAGCCAGGGATGGAGAGAGTTGCGCCGCCAGATAACCATGCCAGCTCAGCACCACCTGCCACAGCAGCAGACTCATGGTGATGAATCCGAAGCCAATGCTGATCGGTAGCCAGCGGGGACGGCCCTCTCCCGGACTGGCTCTGAGGGCTATCAGCATCAGACCCAAACCCAACAGGGGAAACTCCACTGCAATCGGAATTGATATCCCGGTTAGGTAGCGCCAGGTATAAATATTGTCTATCTGAACGATGTACCCAAGCAAGGCGACCGTTCCAATGGCGATCACGCCCAATGAGCCGGTGGTGGCGATGACATGGGCCCGATTTGTCCATCGTTGCGTTCGACCACCCGCTGTGGGCAAGGTATTCACCCAACTCAGAGCGACCAGGGCGACCCCCACAAACACCAACCCCAAAGCGGTATTGGGAGAAGGGCGACCGGGGACAGGATGCTCAATGACAAAAATGAGTTGTTGTAAAGGATGAACGGTAGCGGGTTGGGGCCAATCCTGAAGTTGCAAAAGACGACCGGTAATGTAGTCGTGCATCAGCAGCTCGTCAATGCCCAGATCAATATCCCAGAGGTATTGCAGTAGGGTCAGGCCCCCAATCAGTAACACCCCACTGCCCCAGCCCAGCGCCCAGCGCCGCTGTTTTAGCTGCAGGCACAACAGCCCTAACCCGCTCAGCAGCAGGGCCAGCGAGCTGTTATAAGGCATGGGCGGCGTGTTGGGGATGATTTGAATAATGGCGGTGATCTGCCAATGCCAGGCGACCATGATCACCAGACCCAGCAGGAAACTGGAGACCGAGGCGAACAGGATAACGGTGGTAGATGCCCGATTCAGGCTTGTCATGAATTCCCACAGGGATGGATAGTAATAATTTTCTCTCTATAAATTGGCGGAAACCTAAGTCGTAATATTTATCGCCAAAGGGGCTATCTCTTGGTGGTGCAGAAACCTCCTGAAACCCTTATGAATAAGGGTTTCTTGCCGAGACAGCAGATTTGGGGTTTCTCAAGGAATTGAAGGAAGGCAATAGGTTTCAGCCGCTATTTTGGCCATCTGGACCGTCCATCATGAGACTCAAAAAGTTTTCTGCACCCCTAGGGTCGCCGCTCTTCAACACCATGAAAGCTCGCAATCAGGCTGTTGATACTGAGACTCAACCGATGAATTTCGGGGATGGAGCTGAGGGAAACCTTCAAGGGCGATCGCAAATCCGTTGAAGCGCAGCAGTACGAAGCCATGCTCCAGCGAGCCTTTACCGAAGGCTATTACGGTTGAACTGTCCGATCGCTTCCTATACGATCTCTTCCACGGGGAATGATTTCAGGCGGGGAAGAGGAAGGTTGCAGCCTCCCAAATCCCCTGATCATCCCAACTTAGACTAGGTAAGTCGAGATGACTGGGATCAATGTTATCCCCACTATCTTGCCCTTATCACTACAGGCCACCGATTTGGCCAGGGATCTGGATAGTTCCCCGTTTTCCTTAAAGTGAAAACGGAGAGAAACCCGTCATGTGTGAACCATCCACCGGGGCCGCTCAGGCTGCGCCCCAGTTTAACCTGCCCACCTTCAACCAGGAGTGCGTCCGCCATATTCTGCTAGGCGACTACAGCGCCCTCATCGACGCTATCAACCGCATGGCTACCCTCGGCTACTGCGAGAGAATCGCCTGGAGTCAACCCCTGCCCACCGGTCGCAACGGCGAACTCATCAGCGTCATGACCCGCAAGCGCACGATTCCATAACCGGATACAGCGTTTCTTAGTTTGATGAGGGGCATCTATGCTCAAACTCGATCCCCCCTGCCCCCCTTATCTAGACGCTTGCGGCTTCCCACAGGGTAGGGGGGTGGCGGAGCCGGGGGGATCCAAACTTGTACCTCGGCTGCTTGGGAATCGCTGTAGTACGATCGCTCACCCACCGAGTTGGCGGG
>PYER01000203.1 GCA_003017855.1 filamentous cyanobacterium CCT1 | reverse complement strand
GCTGTGGGCGGGCAGTTGCTCGGTGGTGAGGGCGACCTGCTCTACACCGCCCCGGCTACCCAGGGGGTAGTCGCTGAGTCCGGCCCCCTGCCCGGCGTGGATGGGGGTGCGTCCGCGCAGATCGGGCAGTGCAAAGGTGGTGCGGCCATCGCCGCCGTAGAGAGTGCCAAGAAGCGAAAATAGCGCCGTATTTTGACTGATGGCGATGAGCTGGCCATTGCAAAAGGCCCAGCCACGGGGGGCAAAGTTACCTGCAAACATGCGAATTTCGCCGACAAAAGGGTCAGACATAGCAATATTTTCCTGAGGGATTTTATTTAGATCGAAGAAGACGATTGGCTCAATTCAGAGATATTTCTAGAACCAGAACAAATGAAAACCCTATTTTCTTGAGCAGAATTTTTCTGTCAATTAGTGCTACAGATTGAGCGGGGTTGCCTACGGAAGAGAATGAGTCTTACAACTGAGAAATTCCTGAGAAAGCTGTGAGTCTATCCAGAGAAGATGTGATTGATTAGATCAATAAATGCGTCAATTAGCTGGCACAAAAGGAATTGAGAGATTTGGTCATACCTCCGCCAAAAATAAAATCAATAAGAAGTATGAAAGATAGCTTTTGAATTTTGGCTGCGCAAGCAAAAATGACGAAAAAGACACAAATCCTTCGCCAAAACCGGATTATTTGATTACTTGGCCTTATTGACTCAATTGATTAAAGGCCTGAATTACTGGCAATTGGCAAACATTGCTTTTCTTCACACGAGTAGAAAGACAAAACCAAACTCGGGTGCATCCCACTTTTGCAAGTGTCTGGGTCATTCCCACGGAAGTGGGAATCCATTCGGGAGCAAGATGTCCGTTGTAGATTCCCGCCTGCACGGGAATGACGGGTTAGATAGCCTTCAAAATAGTGAATTTTCAAATCCGGGATACTCCCCTAAACTCAGCTTAGAATTCCGGGCTTTCTCCCTTCGGGAGGTGCTTCGTGAACGGCTCTGCTCAAACCTCTAACCCAACAATGGATCGAGCATTGAGCGAAGCCGAAATGCGTCTTACATAGATAATTAGACCTACTTAGCAACGGATCGGGCATTGAGCGAAGTCGAAGTGCGTCTTATAGATAGTCAGGCCTACTGACTTAGAACTTGTAAACATCCACAGCATGGCTTTGATGCGATCGCTTGAAAAGATCAGCGATGGATCACTGTTGGATCAGTCGCTCTAGACAATTTGACGGGGCTGATCGGGGTTGCTAGCGCTGGCGAAAGAACAGCTCTGGTTTCTAAAGCCTGGGTGGCACAGTCGAGTTCCCACGTACCGTTTGGCACCAGGGCATTGGGAAGGGTGGTGCGGGCGGCGATCGCGGCCCCGGTCAGATGGTGCAGCACATCGATCAGTAGCTGGCCTGCTTCAGTGGAAGCGACCTCACCGTTGTAGATCAAAATTTCGGCCTGGGGAGCCAAATGCGATCGCCACACACTGAGCGATCTGGCATAGTGAGGCAGATTGTCAAAGCGGAGGGTGACCCGGCCTAGTTGTAATCCTCCCTCGACGCTCGGTGTCACCAGGTGCAGGCGGCGAACAGAGGCCAGGGTGGCGAGGTATTGGGCGATCGCCGTCACGCCATCCCACCGTTGGTTTAGCAGCAATACCGCCGTCTGAGGAGTCACCTCGGCCAAAAAGCGGTAGCCCTCTAGCTCACTGCTGATCACAATCAAATCTTTAGCGTTAGCCTCAGCGTTGAATGGTGTTCTTTGATCAAACGGAGTCTGTGCAGGCTGCATAGCAGAAACCTCGCTGCGAAGGTGAACGAGTGGACTGGCCTCCTTATCTTTAGAGTGTGGCCGAATGCCGCCGACAGCGAAAGATCAAAATTGGATCAGCGCGGTAGATCAGCCCCGCCGCTGCAACTGATCCACCGCTGATCTTGACAAGCCCTAGCGGCACCCAGCACCGTAGAGGCACTGCATCCCCCCAAAGCCATGCGCCTAGCCAAATCGTTGCACACTACCAACCGCCTGTTCCGATCGCCCCTGTCGCAGCGCATCATTGCGGGCATGTTTGTCAGCCTGGTAGCGATCGAGGCGATTTTGCTGGTGCCCTCGGTGCAGCGTCGTCAGGGCGAACTGCTCGACCAAATTGAAGAAGTTTCCACCGGCAAGGTGCGCTGGATTGTCACCACCTACCCCACCGCCGAGGGGGAAGCCTTGGCCCAGCACCTCCAGCAGTTGCAGAGCGACCCCATGCTCCAGGGAATTTTGGGCGGCGCGGTGTACGACGACAACGGCAACCTGGTGGCAGCCTTTGGGGAACCGCCTGAGTTGACCACTGCAAATGCCCGCCAGGATCGCCGCCAGCTCTTCATCACCGCAGCGGGTCGCCGCTACGACATCGCCTGGACGACGACGGGCATCGGCGAAGGCATGCTGCCAGAGCTGACCGCAAACCACTGGATTGTGCTGCGCCACAATGCCGACGACACCCAGCGAGCGCTGATGTTTTACATGCTGAGAATTAGCGGACTGGTGCTGCTGATCGCCGCTTTTATTACCCTGGCGATGATGGTGCTGCTCAGTCGGCTGCTGATTACCCCCATTCTCACCCTGCGCCGCGACCTGGCGCTAGCGGGAGAAACCGTGGCCTGCGACGACAGCACCCCCCAGTTTACCTCGCTGAGCTACCAACGGCAGGATGAGCTGGGGGAGGTAATCGCCGCGTTTCGACAGATGTATGGGCAGATTTGCGCCGAAATTAGCGATCGCAAGCAGGCCGAAGCCACCCTGCGCCACCAAAATCACGAAATGCAGCAGTACATTGAGCAGGTCGATAAAGTCACCGCTGCCGCCACTGCTGTCGACGCAGGCACCTTTGACCCCGCCAGCCTCGATGACGTCGCCCAGCGCGACGACCAGCTCGGCCAACTGGCTCGCATGTTTCAGCTCATGGCGGCCAGCATCGAGCGGCGCGAAACCCAGTTAAAGCAGCAGTTGATGGAGCTAACGATTGAGATTGACCAGGTGAAACTGCAAAAGCAGGTAGCCCAGATTACCGAGAGCGACTATTTCCAGGAAATCAAAGCGGAGCTAAAGCATTTGCAGGTCGATGAATTCTGGCAGTCTTGAGGAAGCGCGGAAACCTTCTCGCCGCAGAAGCCTTCTCGCCGCAGAAACCCGGTTTCTTCTCTGCATTATCAGCAGCAGCATCGGGCTAGACGAGAAACCGGGTTTCTAGTCCGGGTTTCTAGTCCGGGTTTCTAGTCCGGGTCTCCCATCTCGGTAGCACCACACCTGACGTTTTCTGGAGAACTTTCATCCCATGACGGTAAGAGCACTGTTTCGCGCTGCGACTGTTGAGGGGCATGCCGCTCCACACAACACCCTTCATCTCAAGGTGTTTTACCCAGCCCAGCTTTCCGGCGGCGAGCAAGAGCAAAACATGGGCATCGTAGCTGCCAACGCAGAGCAGGCTCCCTTTCCGGTGGTCATTCTATTTAACGGCATCAACTGCGGGCCAGAGCTGTACCAGTGGCTGGCGATCGCCCTGGCAGAGCGGGGGATAGTGACGGTGACGTTTTCTTGGGTGGCCGAAAACCTGCCGGGTATGGTGGCTCTCACCCCAGGGGTAGACCTCGCCATGCTAATGCCCGATCGCTACGGCCAGGGCCCCACGGCATCGGCGGTGCCTGCGCTGCTGCACGAACTAGAAACGCTGAATGCCGAAGGCGTGCTGGCGGGCTTGCTCGACTTGAACCACGTCATTTTGGGCGGTCACTCCGCCGGGGGCCGGGTGGCGATCGAAAGCGCCAGTCCCGATTTTTTCCCTTCAGTTTGCGCGGCCTTTGCCTACGGAGCCCACACCGCTGCGGTAATGCAGCTGGGCTACCCGGCGGGCAAGATTTTGCCGCTGCCCGACCGGCTGCCCCTGCTGCTGATGGGCGGCACCCAGGATGGGGTAATTGCCAACAGCAGCGATCGCTACGGCATTACCTGGGAGCGGGCCACTACGCCGGTTGAGCGCACCTTCCGCGAAAGCATTCAGGGCGGCAGAGACGATAGCTATTTAATCCTATTAGAAGGGGCCAATCACTTTTCCTTTGTAGACCCCTTCGATGCCACCACGGGCCGAGCGTTTTTAGATTTTTCGGCCACCCAGTCCGGTGCCGCCCTGCGCGAGCTGATGGCGGAGGCGATTGGCCTGTTCGTGGAGGCCTACGTGGGCAATTCCCATGCTGCGATCGAGGCCCGCGAGGCGATGGTGCAGCGACTGGCCGCGCCCCAGCCGCTAATCGCCCACTTCGAGCGCAAGTAATGCCCTAAAACGTCCAGCGGGTGGGAAGGCCAAGCTCGGCAACGGTGGTTTGGGCATGGACGGAGAGCGCTGCGATCGCCCGAGGGGTAGCCTCTAGCGCCAGCAGAGCCAGCAGCCCGCCGAGCACCGTCACCGCAGCGGCAGACCACAGGCTAGGGCGCGGGGCGGAGTTGTCTGGGGTGAGGTGGTGCGATCGCCCCTCAAAGTCGGTCTTTGACCCTGGCAGCTCTGGTTCACGATACACCTCTAGCAAAATGTAGTTGCCCAGCGCGGTTTCGAGCACCTGGGCGGAAAGATCAGAGTTTGGCTGAGGATGAGAGGAAGACATGGGGTTAGCTCCTGGGGGGCATTGCAACTGTGCTCTACAGTGCCCGCTCTCTCTGAAGCCCCCCTGACCACCACCTGAATCTTCCTTAAAAGCCTCCTGAGAAACCTGAGTCACTCACTAGAACCCGCAGAGAGCTTCTGTCTCCCATCGACTCTCGTGCCGCTGCCAACAGCTTGATCTGGTGTGGGTAGACCGTCTCAACCCCAAGCGTTTCCATAAAAGCCTCGGGGTCATCTTGGGCAGCGGGAATAAAATCTCCGGTGTCGTCGTACTTAACCCACTGACCAAATAGCTCCACTAAAAAGGCTTCGCCCTCGTCACTCACCCACCTACTCACCCACTTCCCTACTTACTCTCCCCAGGCTCCACCCAGCGGCCATCGGCCTTGATCAAGTTGATCAACTCCGCTACGCCCTGGTCTTCCGGCACCTTCTTAATCTCATCGCGGCCCCGGTACAGCGAAATGTAGCCGGGGGTCTTGCCCACGTAGCCGTAGTCGGCATCCGCCATTTCGCCAGGGCCGTTGACGATGCAGCCCATCACCGCAATATCCAGCCCGGTTAGGTGCTTGGTGGCTTCGCGCACCTCGTGCAGCACGTCTTCAAGGTTAAACAGGGTGCGACCGCAGGAGGGGCAGGCCACGTATTCCACCATGGTTTTGCGCAGCCCCAGGGCCTGCAAAATGCTGTAGCAGACCGGAATCTCCTTTTCGGGCGCTTCGGTCAGCGATACGCGAATGGTGTCGCCAATGCCCTGGGCCAGCAGGGTAGCGATGCCCGCCGTCGACTTGATCCGGCCATACTCGCCGTCGCCCGCTTCGGTCACCCCCAGGTGCAGGGGGTAATCCATACCCAGCTCGTCCATGCGGTGGGCCATCAGCCGGTAGGCGGCCACCATCACCGGCACCCGCGACGCCTTCAGCGAAACCACCAGGTTACGAAAATCGAGGGATTCGCAGATGCGAATGAACTCTAAAGCGCTCTCCACCATGCCCTCGGGGGTGTCGCCGTAGGTAAATAGCATACGCTCGGCCAGCGACCCGTGGTTGACGCCAATCCGCATGGATTTGCCCTGGTCGCGCAGGGAGACCACCAGGGGTTCCAGGGTTTCGCGAATTTTGCTGCCAATGTCGTCAAATTCGGTTTGGGAATAGTCGGTGCGGCCCGCCTGGGGCTTTTCAAACACGTAGAGGCCGGGGTTGATGCGCACCTTATCGACGTGCTTGGCCACCTCCAGAGCGATCTTCATGCCGTTGTGGTGCACGTCGGCCACCAGGGGCACGGGCTGGTAGGTGTCTTCTAAAATTTTGCGAATGTCGGCCAGGGCCTTGGCGTGGGCCATACTGGGTACCGTCACCCGCACAATTTCGCAGCCGATCTCGTGCAGGCGGCGAATGGCGGCGGCAGAGCCTTTGATATCCAGCGTGTCTTCGTTGATCATCGACTGCACCACGACCGGATGACCACCCCCAATGGTGACGCTGCCCACGGGCACCGGACGGGTTTTGCGACGGTGAATGGTGGTGTCGAAGGGGTCAAAGGCGGGGGTGGCGGCGGTTGGGGAGACAGGGTTGGGAAGCGTTTGCATAGCCTTTGCTCAGTGGTTGCCGGTGCTTGGAATTAAAGGTTTTGGCATTGGGTTATCTACCTCCCAGAGTGCCACAGAATGGCGGCTCAGAGATGCCAGAGCAGCAAAAATGGCCCGCTGCTGTGATACAGAATTCATTTTGGCAAAGATATTGGCTAGAGCAGCAGTGCAATATCCAGATGACAGCCCCCATTCTGGTGCCGTGGCTCCGCTTGGGCAGCCTGGTTTTGCGGCTTTACCGCTCACTTTGGGAGGCAGAGCCTCCGATGGGCATTCCAGTGCAGAGCATTGGAACGAGGGGATTCTGCTTAGCGGGACTAGAGCAGCGGCTGTGCCCCACGGCAGGCCTCGATATCGATTTGCTGAAGTTTTTCGTAAGCGCGATCGATGCTGCGCTGCCCCCGCAGAAATCCCGTGCTGGCCCCAGGGCACAGGTGGGCCAGGGATTCCGCAGAAAAGCGAGTTCTCAGCGCCTCGACCTGCTGGAGCTGGCGAGGCCAGTGAAAGGTCTTGGCCAGCCGCAGCGGCTCTGGCTCGCCCGCTCGGTTGGGTAGCAGGTGTCGCCCGGTAAACAGCACCCCGCCGTAGGCGCTGTAGTAGAGGCAGGCCGAGCCGGGCGAGTGGCGGGGGGTCCAAACCGCCTCTAGCTCGGGGCTAAACCTGAAGCTGTGGTGAAAGGTAGTAGTGGGGGTGTCGGGCAGCAGGTAGGCCTCCTGCTCTTGAATCACGACCTCGCAGTTCAACGCTTTGTGAATCTTGGCTGCCTGCCCAAGGCCGCCCCGGTGGGTGATGAACAACCACTGCACACCGCCGCGAGCGGTCAACCACTCGCGATTGCCCTCCTCCCAGGCGGGTGCATCGATCAGTAGATTGGTCGGTTGGCCTTCGGAGGTGTTGTTTACAATAAAGTAAGCGGTGGCTCCTTGGGTATCGCGGTTGGGGGGGAAGGCATATACGGTGTCGAACACCAAGCGCGGCGCCTTGGGGCCAGGCGATGGAAGTGGGGCTGAAGCAGCTGTCATGGGTGCAGGAGAAGGGGTGAGAAACACCTTTGAAACGCCTATACTAACTGAACCCTGCCCCGGCTGCCTGGGCTAACACCCACCGGGATTGTTTAATAGGCTTGTTTTCGGGGAGCCTGTTTTTTTGGGATCAGTACTTGAACCCTGTCTTCACAGCGCAAGTTACCCCGCCTCAATCGTTGCACTCCACTGGCTACTCGATGGTGTTTTTCTGGCTTTTTGTTCTTGGTCTGCTGACCTACGTGCTGCTTCAGCGCAGCGTTAGCCGCATCACCCGTACTCCCGTGTGGCTACTGTGGCTGGTGATGATGCTGCCAGCATTCATTTTAACGGGCTGGGTGATCGCCAACGGCCCTGAAGAACCGGCTCCTACGGCCCTGCTGCTGGGGCTGTTTATTGTCTGTCCTATTCTTTACTGGGCGCTAATTCAAAAGGGGCGAATTTCGGTGCCTCAGACGCCCAGGTCCGAAGCTGAGACCACCGACCAAAAACTGCCGCTGTCACCGCCGCCCAAGCCCGCCCTGCGCCCCATCGACAAAGACGAAGAAGCGATGCTGCAGGGCTGCTTTCCGTGGTCGGTATACTACCTGCAAAACATTGAGTACCGCCCCCAGGCGATGATCTGCCGGGGGCAGCTGCGGGCCTCGCCCACTGTGGCCTATGACACCGTGCGCGACAACATTCGCCGCCACTTTGGCGATCGCTTTCTGGTCCTCTTTCAGGAGGGGTTGCAGGGCAAGCCGGTGTTTGCGCTGGTGCCTAACCCCCAGACCGAGAAGGGCGATCGCAGCACCAAAACCCTGACTCGCCCTGGGCTGGCCCTGGGGCTGCTGCTGGTGACCCTGTTCACCACGACAGCGGTGGGCACCTACCTGGCCGGGGTCACCGAAGACCAGCTGCAGGCCACGCCCGCCCTCATTTTGCAGGGGCTGCCCTACGCCCTGGGGCTGCTGATTATTCTGGGCTGCCACGAAATGGGCCACTACCTGGCCGCCCGCCGCTACGGCATGCGGGTGACGCTGCCCTACTTTATTCCGGTGCCGTTTTTCCTGGGCACGCTGGGGGCATTCATTCAAATGAAGTCGCCGGTGCCCAACCGCCGCGCCCTGTTTGATGTCGGCATTGCCGGGCCGCTCTCAGGGCTGGTGGTGGCGGTGCCGCTGCTGCTGTGGGGGCTGAGCCAGTCGACCGTGGTGCCCATCCCCAAAGACGGCTCCAGCCTGCTGAATTTTGAGGCCCTCGACCCCAAGGCCTCGCTGATGCTGACCCTGCTCTCCAAGCTGGTGCTGGGGGCTAGCGTAGCGGCCGATCAGGCGATTCATCTGCATCCGATCGCGATCGCGGGCTGTCTGGGCCTGGTGGTCACCGCCCTCAACCTGATGCCCGTGGGTCAGCTCGACGGCGGCCACATTGTTCACGCCATGTACGGTCAGCGGGTGGGCAGCGTGGTGGGGCAGGTGGCCCGCCTGCTGGTGTTTGGCCTCGCCCTGGTGCACCCGGAGCTGATGATCTGGGCGATTTTGCTGTTCTTTATTCCAGCGGCTGACCAGCCCGCTCTCAACGATGTCAGTGAGCTAGACGATCGCCGCGACTTTCTGGGGCTGCTAGCCTTGACACTGTTGGTTATGATTGTGCTGCCAGCACCGGGCATTCTCACCCGGCTGCTGTACTAGTCTCAGCGGCATTGCTCGGGCTAGTTTGGCTCCGCTTCGGCCCATCTTGAATCGATTGCCATGTCCCAAGACCTGACCCAGTGGATTACGGAGGTGCGCACCCTCCAGCGGCAGCTGGCCGACACCCAAAAAGAGCGCGACCAGGCCTACAACAGTGCCGCCAACTGGCGTCGCCTTTACGAAACCGAAGCCCGCCAGCGCCGCGACGAGACGGCCGAGTTTCAGGCCCAGCTCGAAGCGCTTCAGCAGCAGCTGGCGGCATCCCCAGCGATCGAAGCCAGCGACCTCAGCGGGGTCAAGTCACTACAAGGCCTACAGCAGCATCTCGACGGCCTCGTGCAGCGCTGCCAGGAGCTGACTGAGCGCTTAGAGGCCGAGCGAGAAGCCCACGCCCAAACGCGCCAAACGCTCACCGCTGCCCTGGGCGACACCTTTGACACGCTCAAGTAGCCCCCCCATTACAGCAACGGCCATGCCGCTAGCGCAGCATCCCAAACGATAAAAACACCCACAACCGTTTCCTCAACCGTTCCCTTCGACTCCGCTCAGGGAACGGTTAATTTTTAGGGCAATACAAAACCCAGCGTTCTTGTGGATTGAGCTAGGAAATATAGCTATCCACAAGTTCCCTGGGTTTTGCAGCGGCTCCCGACTCAGTCAGGAAGAATTTTTCATTTTGAACGTTGCACTTTGAACTCCGCGCAGCGGCCCTAGCCGCCCGCCACGAAAATGTAGCGCAGCAGGAAGATCGCCGCCAAAATCCACATGCCGATGCTAGTTTGGCTGGTTTTGCCCTGAACGGCTTTGATCAGCGGGAACGCGATCAGGCCCATGGCCAGCCCTTCAGCGATCGAAAACGCCAGCGGCATCATGATGATGGTGAGAAAGGCCGCGATCGCATCGGCAGGTTCATCCCAGTCGATATTTTTAGCGCCCGACATCATCAATACCCCGACGATGATCAGCGCCGGAGCGGTGGCAAAGGCCGGAATACCCTGCAGCAGCGGAATAAACAGCACCGACGCCAAAAACAGCGCCGCCGCCACCAGGGCCGTAAACCCGGTGCGTCCGCCCTCGGAAATGCCCGAGGCCGACTCGATATAGGTGGTCACCGTTGAGGTGCCCAGCACCGCACCAGCTGTGGTGCCGATCGCATCGGCCATAAAGGCTTTTTCAACCCCTGGAAACGAGCCGTCCTCTTTGATGTAGCCTGCCTTAGAGCCCAGCCCCGTCAGCGTGCCGATGGTGTCGAACAAATCCACAAACAGAAACACGAAGATGATGCCCACCATCTCCCAGAAGTTGATGCGAAAGAGTTCGCCCAATCCCACAAAGGCCTGACCAAACAGATCGACAGGGGCCTGGGGCATGGCCATCAGCCCGGTCGGCCAGGGCGACACGCCAAAAATCCAGGCGAGAAAGGCGGTGCCCAAAATGCCCCAGAGCAGCGCCCCCGTTACCCGCCGGGCAAACAGCGCAGCGGTAATACCCAGGCCCAGCAGCGCCATGGCGGTTTGGGGCGATCGCAGGTTGCCCAACGTCGTAAAGGTCGCCTCCGAGGGCACAATGATGCCCGCGCTCTTGAGGGCGATGTAGGCAATAAACAGGCCAATCCCGGCGGTTGTAGCGTGCTTGACCGCATCAGGAATGGCTTCCACAATTTTGCTGCGCACGTTGGTGATGGTCATGAGGATGAAGATAATGCCCTCAATGAGCACCGCCGCCAGGGCCACCCGCCAGTCGATCCCCAGGCCGAGCACCACCGTAAAAGCAAAGTAGGCGTTGATGCCCATGCCCGGTGCCAGGGCAAAGGGCAGCTTGGCGTAGAGCGCCATAACGAGCGTGGCCAGGGCCGCAGAAAGACCCGTCGCCATCACCAGTTCGCCAAACAAATCGCCCGACTCGTTGAGAAAGACCGCGTTTGACAAAATGGCCGGGTTCACAATCAGGATGTAGGCCATCGTCACAAAGGTGGTCAGCCCGGCCAGCGATTCCGTGCGAAAGCTGGTGCGGTAGGCGGCAAAGTCGAAAAATTCTGCAATTTTGTTGCCCGGTCCCGAGTTCGAGGGTGACTGAGGCAGTTGTTCAGTGGGCTGGGTCACGGTAGAACTCCTTGTGAATGGATAGATGGTTGGCCATATAGACCCACAAGGCCAATAGACTCAGCCCTCAGTCCACGCTATCTACTCGGTTGAATCTGCTACAGAGGTTACATTCTCAATGTTTTTGACGCATACTGTAACGTCTCTGAGCGTCTTGCTGTGGGAAAGTCTGGGTTTTGAGCGATCGCGGCCCGATCGCCACATCACTTGCGCCAGGGCCAGCGGGTACCCATTTCGGTAGCCGCCGACCAGCCCAGGTACAGCACCAGCAGCGCCACACCGATCAAAAATGGGCCAATGTCCTCAGGCATAGTTTATGAAGCTTGATAATGCCGTTAATAAAATACCCTTTAGGGCCAAAAAGTCAGCATCCTAAAGGGTATTTTTACAGCTAAGGTGTAGCTCAATGGATAAGCGTTTGCTTCTCTTCTTCCTGGCGAGAAAGGTTAGGGATGTAGAGCTTGCTTTTCCCAAAGGGTGGGTCTAGATCATCCTGATTAAGCAGCAATCCTCAGATTTAACGCCCGACGCCACACCTGGTCAGGAGACTAGAGCAGCTTCTGGGCTCTAGCATTGAGGTCTACTCAGACTCTTTAGCGTTCTCAAACGCTTCTTTCTTCTGCTCTTTCTTTTCGGCCCCTTTCTCATCGATATTATCGACAAAATTCTGAATGCGCTCTTCGTTCTTCTCGGCGTAGGACTTATTCTCTTCGGTAGTCATGGCATTGACCTCGGTTACATTACAAAAATCGTTAAGTTCAATGTAATTACCCTCCCCCCCAACAACCATCTACTCAATGAGTGATTTGCATAGAGTCGAGTTCTATCGCAGGGGTTAAGGCCTGGGGCTTTGCTGTCTATGCGGTGCTACCCAAATCACTTCGGCACTTGTTGGGCCGCGGCTATTCTGTCAGGTCGCTGCCTCCGGTTGAGAACACTGACAGGTGGGCTGATGACCTCCCTAGCGACTGTCTCTTATACACATCT
>PYER01000526.1 GCA_003017855.1 filamentous cyanobacterium CCT1 | reverse complement strand
GGGTCGTGGTGGCGAGCTGCACCTGGGATGACTGGCGCAGGGTGGCGAGGCGATAGTCGGCACTGATGTAGGGGTCGGGGTTGGGCACCTGGGCGCTGACCAGTACGGTGTCGCCCTCGATTTGATAGAAGAGGGGATCGTGGCGCAACAGGTCAGTGACCTGGGCTAGGCCAGTATCGTCGCGGCCGCTGAGGGCCAGCACCACCCGCTGCGAATTCCAGGGCGAAATGACTGATTTCATCAGCCCTTCGCCGTCGGGCAGGGGCTGTACCTGGGTGTTGCCCCACTGGCGGGTGCCGCTGCCCCGCAGGGCAAAGCCCTCCTCGCTGAGTAATTCTGGCAATGGGAAGCGGGACTGGGGGCCGATCGCTACCAGGTTCTTTTCGTCGCGATCGGCCTGGGGCAGATCGCCCTGACGATAGACGGCGAGCTGAACTGAGTCGGCCATGCTCACGCGGCCCAGCCGTTCGGCCAGCTCCAGCAGGACGGTGACATCGGTGTTGGTCGGGGCGTCGGGCAGCACCACCGCCGTGGCGGAGAGATCCTGCGGGGCGGTGAAGGGGTAGCCGGTTTTGAATAGATCCAGATCGGGCAGGTTGGTGATGGCGGTGCGGTTGAGGCTAAAGCTGGTGTCGCTGTGGATGGTGCCCCAGAGCTGCTGGTCGGTAACCCGGCTGCACGATCGCCGCTCGCGAGGGTCAAGGCGAAAGTTGACCTGAAGCTTAGAGGTGGGGGTAACGCGATCGCCCGGCAGATCGACCTCCAGGGTGCGGCGGGTTGCCCCTTTCACCTCCGTCAGCCGTTCCCCTGTAATCGAGACGCCGTCTAGCTCCACATCCACCAGGGAGGTGAGCGGGTTGATCTGAGGGCCGTAGCTGTAGGAGAGGCGCATTTTGCTGCCGCGCAGCAGGCGATCGTCGGGCAGCGCCTTAAAGTCAATTTCCATCGCTGGCGAGTGGGAGCCGCGCACGGTCATCTCATCAAGGGGCTGGCGATTGGGGTCAGTCAGATCAGTCAGCAAGAAGTCATTCTCTTCGGGCAAATAGCCGGGCCACTGTCGGGGAGGCAGCGGCGGTAGCTCTGCCGCCTGGTTGACCACGACGCCGTGGCCGGTAGCAATCTGCTGGTCCTGGGGCTGCACCAGGTACTGTACGGCCTTGGCCACGCCCGCTTCACCGTTACCGGTAATCACCAGCACGGGCGAGCTGTCGTCTACCGCCGTCGCCCACATCAGCAGGCCTGACTCTGGCGGCACGGGCTTGCCCGCATCATCGACAAACTGGCCGTCTTTGAGGGCAAAGGGCAGGGTGAGTTCGGCCAGGGCAGGCTGCTGGGCTGGCGTGCCTAAAATCACCAGCCGCTCTTCAGCTGCTAAATCCTCCAGGTTTTTCACCAGGCGGGTGTCGAGGGGGCGGTAGTGGGCAGTGCGGCCTAGATAGGTTTGCAGCCGCGCCGTAGCGGTTAGCCAGGGGCTATCGGCCTTGGTGGGTTGCAGGTAGGCCACCCGGTTGGGCTGCAGGCTTAGGGTGTCAAACAGCGGGTAGGGAAACTGGCTAAAGTCGGGGGTGACCGCCTGGGGCTGGTAGTCAAACACCAGCTTTGAGTCGGGCAGCACCTCGGTCCACAGGGAGGGGTCGAAGGGGTCTTGGGTGCAGGTGGGAGAGTTGTTTTGCAGGGCGGCCAGCACCAGCTCGTTGTCGTCCTGCAGCAGGTCGGCGGGTACCTCCAGCACCGCATCGCCAATTTCGCCCATGGGCTGGTTGAGGGGCAGGCTGCGAGTGGCGGTAGCGCAGCAGCACCTTGACCGATTTAGCCTGCCAGTTGCGGGGACGGGTAAAGTGCAGCCGCTGCTCGTCGTAAATGCCGCTAAAGCGCAGGCGATTGCCTACCACCGGGCTGCGATTAAATTCCAGCACGTACTGGCCGGGTTCGGCGGGGGCAATTACCGGCGCCGCAGGTAGGCTTGTCGGCAGGGTGATTTCCGCCAGGGCAGGAGCTTTCTCTGCGTTGGGGGCAGCATCCTGGGCGAGCAGCGGTTGCCCGGTGATCAGCAGCAGGGTGGTGAGGTAGAGGGCCAGGCGGCGGCGGGCGAGGGAGGAGAGGGAGGGG
>PYER01000202.1 GCA_003017855.1 filamentous cyanobacterium CCT1 | reverse complement strand
CACCCATCCCACTCATCCACCCCCTTTCTCCCTAAGGGAGACGCTAACGCGAACGGCTCCGCTCAGGGACCGCCACCCATCTACCCTCCTACCCATCCACCCATCCACCCCCTACCGCTATGGAAACCACAATCGCTGCTCCCCAAACAAAGGCCGCCCCGCCCGAGCTGGAAGTGATCAATCTCACTAAGCGCTTTGGCACCTTCACCGCCCTCGACCAGGTATCGATCAAAGTCACTCCCGGCAGCTTTCACGCTCTGCTAGGGGAAAACGGGGCAGGCAAGAGCACCCTGGTGAAATGCATTATGGGCTTTTACACCCCGACCTCTGG
Source organism: filamentous cyanobacterium CCT1 (assembly GCA_003017855.1). Classification (GTDB taxonomy): domain Bacteria; phylum Cyanobacteriota; class Cyanobacteriia; order Phormidesmidales; family Phormidesmidaceae; genus Nodosilinea. Next base: position 11,899 of record PYER01000202.1, on the reverse strand, counting down.
CCAGGTGCTGGTCGATAAGCAAACGCGGGCGATCGCCAGCCCCAAAGACGCCCACCACTTTGGCCTGGGTATGGTCTACCAGCACTTCACCTCGGTGCCCGCCATGACCGTGGCCGAAAACCTGGTGCTCTCGCGCTACGACAGCCCCCAGTGGATCAACTGGAAAGCCGAGTATGAGCGCCTCGACGCCTTTATGGCCACCTCGCCCTTTCAAATCGACCTGCGCACTCCGATCGCCCAGCTAGCGGCGGGTCAAAAGCAAAAGCTCGAAATTCTCAAGCAGCTCTACCTGAACAGCCGGGTGCTGATTCTCGACGAACCCACTTCGGTGCTTACCCCTGACGAGGCCGACGAAGTGCTGGGCCTGCTGCGGGAAGAAGTCACCGCTGGCCACCTCAGCGTGCTGATGATCTCCCACAAGTTTCGCGAGGTGATGGCCTTTACCGACGAGGTAACGGTGCTGCGTAAGGGCAAACTGGCGGGCCACGGCTACGTGCGCGACCTGACCATCGACGACATGGCCCACATGATGCTGGGCGAAAAGAAAGAAGCTACACCCGTAGAGAAGGTGGCCGTGGCCGACTCGCGCCCGGTGCTGGAGCTAAAAGACCTCTGCGCCGATCGCGACAACGGTCTGCCCGCCGTCCGCAGCGCCAGCCTCACCGTCAACAGCGGCGAAATCGTTGGCATCGCTGGCGTTTCGGGCAACGGACAGCGGGAGCTGGTAGAGGTATTAGCTGGACAGCGCCCCCGCCACAGCGGTGAGATTTTGGTCAACGGCACCCCCTACCAGTCGACCCGCAAAGAGATGGCTCAGCACCAGGTCTACACCCTGCCCGAAGAACCCCTGCGCAACGCCTGCGTCCCCCACATGAGCGTGGCCGAAAACATGGCCCTGCGCACCTTCGATCGCCCACCCCAGGCCAAACGCGGGCTGCTCAGCTTACTCAACATTCGGCGCATGGCAGAGGAGTTGGTGAAGGTGTTTTCGGTCAAAACCCCGTCGGTGGATACTCCAGTGGGCCACCTATCGGGGGGCAATGTGCAGCGGACGGTGCTGGCGCGGGAGCTGTCCTCGACCAATATCAACCTGCTGATTGCCGCCAACCCCTGCTTTGGCCTCGACTTTTCGGCGGTAGACTACATCCACAGCCAGATTCTGGCTGCCCGCAACCGGGGCGTGGCGGTGCTGCTGGTCAGCGAAGACCTGGATGAGCTACTGAAGCTGAGCGATCGCATTGTGGTGATCAGCGACGGCGAGCTGGTCTACGAAAGCCCCACCGCCACTGCCGACCTCAAAACCCTGGGCCACAAAATGGCCGGACACTAGCCCATGCACACCATCCAGTCCCTTGTCTTCCCAGAGCTATGGCAGATCCTGGCTCGCGCCGATGATTTGCCCTGGGAAGCCTTTCGTCCCGGCATCGAGATCCATCGGCTCTACCCCGCCGAACCCAACGGGGCGGCCGCTGCGCTGTTGCGCTATCAGCCTGGGGCCAGCGTTCCCTATCACCTGCACACCGGCTTTGAGCATATTCTGGTGCTTTCGGGCTCTCAAGTTGACGATAACGGCACCTATGGGGCTGGCACACTGGTGGTCAATCCTCCCAGCACCCGCCATTCCGTCAGCAGTCCTGACGGCTGCATCGTGCTCGCCATCTGGGCCAAGCCCGTTCAGATCGAAGAATAACCCCCTGGCTGCTTCTTTTCCAAACCCTGTACGGGCGCACGGCAGTGCGCCCCTCCCCACCCATTCACCCATTACTCGCCATGCCTACGCCCATCCCTGCTCAACCCTACCCCTACCCACTACCCGCCACTGGGCTGGCGCTGATCATCATTGATATGCAGCGCGACTTTATCGAACCCGGCGGCTTTGGCGATGCCCTGGGCAACGATGTCAGCCTGCTGCGATCGATCATTCCCAATGTCAAGGCGCTTCAGGAAGCCTTTCGGCGCTACGGACTGCCGATTTTTCAAACGGTGGAGGGGCATTTACCCGATCTGTCGGACTGCCCGCCGTCAAAGCGCGATCGCGGCCATGGGCCGATCAAAATTGGTGACCCTGGCCCCATGGGGCGCATTTTGGTGCTCGGCGAACCGGGCAACGGCATCATCCCCGAACTCGCGCCGCTACCGGGAGAAGTGATTATCCCTAAACCCGGCAAGGGCGCTTTCTACGCCACCGACCTAGAGGCTCACCTCAAGGCCCAGGGCATTACCCATCTGATTATTACTGGCGTCACCACCGAGGTCTGTGTGCAAACCACCATGCGCGAGGCCAACGATCGCGGCTACGAGTGCCTGCTGATCGAAGACGCCACCGAAAGCTACTTCCCTGCCTTCAAGCAAGCCACCTTAGAGATGGTGCGTGCCCAAAATGGCATTGTCGGCTGGACAGGGTTTACTGAGCCGCTGCTGAGCGCTCTAGCACTTCAGTACGATGCCCCCGTAGTGGCCTAGATCACCGCTACAGTATTGCAATCTGTCACTCCCCCCAATCGGGGGTTTTAGATTATTTCTTCTGACGGACAACGATGCCAGTTTCAAGTCGTTACAGTTTGTAACGAAAGCGTTGAAAGCTGTATCCTCGTTAAGTTCAAGTTTGGCTTGGAATTAACTTTTTGGAAAAGGCACAGCGCCAAGAAACTTACACAGGAGGTCTCCATGACCTACTTAACCGTAGACGCCGTTAAAGAACCCCTAAATCAGTTTGAAAAGTTTAATGCCGACACTCAGCTAGCCCTGCTGTGGTATGGCTATCTCGACATCAAAGATCAGCTCCAGCCTAACCCCGATAGCAAGGTAGAAGGACTGGGCCAAACCCTGTACAACCAGGTGGTTGTGCTGTCTAAAGACGACCAACTCCAGGCTCAGCGCGATATTGCCAATCGGGCCGACACCAGCATCAGCAAAGAGTATGCTGCCCTTAGCCCTTCCGCTAAGCTAGAGTTCTGGCTACTGCTGGCCCAGGGTATGGAATCGGGCGAAATCATCAACGTTCCCAATGACTATTCCCTACCCGAGAACACTGAAGGGTTTGTCAATCAAATCAAGGAACTTGATTTTGAGCAGCGGATTAACTTTACCCGCAACGCTGTTGCCCATATGGGACTGCAAAAAGCCACCCTTGGCTAATCGTAACCACTGTTGATGAGCACTAAACAAATCATTTTTTGCCCGTCAATAGCTAGTCTTTTAGGAGCTGTCCTCTCAGGGGTTGGCTCCTTTTTTTGTGGAACAATTCGCGCTAATTTCAACAAAAACATCGACTTTAAGCCGATAACTACTTATAGCGTTACAATCGAATTCCCCTAAACGTCAATGTATACAGCCAGAATTGGCTGTCGGACATGACAAGGGAACAGATGTAGGGAACTTTACTCCGGTTAAGTACAGCACAGAGAGCTGACCTTACCCTTTTTTCCTGGAGCAAGGTGAAACGTAAACAGCTCACCCTAGACATCAGCAAAGATTTCATCTAAATCATTGACAGAAGGGGATTCAACGCGCTACATCAAGGGGCATAGGGCAATAATCGCTTGCAACATGCAAAGTTTCTTTAATTTTCGGCAATATTCCCAGCAGGAGGGATGGACATGGATGCCAACTTGATCGTGTCCAATATTTTGAATCCTCCGGTGCTGTTTTTCTTTTTAGGAATGACGGCAGTACTGGTTAAGTCTGATCTAGAAATTCCACCGCCGATTCCCAAGCTGTTTTCGCTTTATTTGCTGCTCGCGATCGGGTTTAAGGGTGGGGTTGAGCTAACCAAAAGCGGGATTAATCAGCAGGTTGTTCTGACAATTTTGGCGGCGGTTGTAATGGCCTGCGTAGTGCCGCTTTACACCTTTTTTATTCTGCGAATCAAGCTCGATACCTACGACTCAGCAGCGATCGCGGCTACCTACGGCTCCATCAGCGCCGTCACGTTTATCACCGCCAGCGCCTTTTTGACCGAACTGGGCATGCCCTTCGACGGGTTTATGGTAGCTGCCCTGGCGCTAATGGAATCTCCTGCCATCATTGTCGGGCTGATTTTGGTTAATTTCTTCGCCAGGGATGAAAAGCGAGAGTTTGTCTGGTCTGAGGTGCTGCGAGATGCCTTCTTAAACAGCTCGGTTTTCTTATTGGTTGGCAGCTTACTCATTGGTGTACTCACAGGTGAACACGGCTGGGAAGTGTTGTCGCCCTTTACCCAGCAGATGTTTTATGGCGTGCTGACCTTCTTTTTGCTCGATATGGGCCTGGTTGCTGCCCGGCGCATTAAGGACTTGCAAAAAACAGGCGTGTTTCTGATTTCCTTTGCCATACTGATTCCAATATTCAATGCAGGCGTTGGATTGCTAATTGCAAGGGCAATCAATATGTCGCAGGGGAATGCCCTCTTATTTGCCGTGCTGTGCGCCAGTGCATCCTACATTGCGGTCCCTGCGGCCATGCGGTTAACCGTGCCCGAAGCTAACCCTAGCCTGTACGTTTCGACAGCCCTAGCGGTGACCTTTCCGTTCAACATTATTGTTGGAATTCCGCTCTATCTGTACGGCATTAACCTGTTGTGGAGCTAAGCCCATGCACCTGGTCAAAAAGATCGAGATTATTGCCAACTCCTTTGAACTGGCCAAAATTTTGGACAGCCTGAAAAAATCCGGTGTTCACGGCCATGCGGTAATTCGGAATGTGGAGGGCGAGGGGCTGCGCGGCGGCAGCGAAGATTTAGATATGACTATGGACGACAACGTCTATATCATTGCGTTCTGTATGCCCGATCAAATTAAAACTGTGGCCGAAAATGTGCGGCCGCTGCTGAACAAATTTGGGGGCACCTGCTACATCTCCGACGTAATGGAAATTCGCTCGGTTAAATGCGTGGCATCGCTGTAAAAAAGTAGATCGGTAAGGAGTTGGGTTATGGGCTATAGCGATAGGAGCATCGATCGCCGCCGAGTGCTGGCCCTTGGGGGTGGATTGCTGGGGCTTGCGGCTTTGGGACCTGTAGTTTGGCCGGCAAAATCGGCGGCGGCAGCGTCTCTAGAGGCGTCATCCCTCAGCCCTGAGCAGGCCTTGAAACGGCTATTAGACGGCAACCGACGCTTTACCGGGCATCATCTGGAGCATCCCGACCAGTCGGAGGAGCGCGTGCTGGAGCTAACCCAAGCACAGCACCCCTTTGCGACAGTGCTCAGCTGCGCCGACTCGCGGGTAACCGCCGAAATCATTTTTGATCAGGGCCTGGGCGACATTTTTGATGTGCGGGTGGCGGGCAATATTGCCACGCCAGAGGTAGTGGGCAGCATTGAGTACGCCGTGGAGCTGTTGAGTACGCCCCTGCTAATGGTGCTGGGCCACGAGCGCTGCGGCGCGGTGACGGCGGCGGTCGAAAATGGCCCTCTGCCGGGTCAGATCAGCACGTTTGTGGACGCTATTTTACCCGCGATCGCTCAGGTCAAAGGGCAGCCCGGCGATGCGGTAGACAACGCGGTGTCGGCTAACGTGCGCTATCAGATGGAGCAGTTGATGCAGTCGCAACTGGTGCGCGATCGCCAGCGATCAGGTCAGCTCCAGGTGGTTGGTGCTCGCTATGACCTCGACACCGGCACCGTTACATTGGTTGCTTAATATCAGGTCACAAGGCTTAGTAATGTAGAAAAGCCCTGAAGGGGTTGCTGTGGAAGAAGTCCCAAACGAGAGCGGGACGGTTGAGTGGGGCATTTCATGAAAGGCTTGAATTCTCTAACTCAAGGCTAAGCTCAGCGATTTTTCTATAAACCCTCAGCTCATAGGGGGATTGACCTGCAGTCTAAGGATTACAAGTCACTTGAAATGGCTAAGATCCTTCAGAAATGCTCGTCTGCTAGGATCTCTCTGTATTTTCACTGGCGAAAAATTATCAAAAACCACAACTCAGGTGTAGCACTAGACCTGTAGTTGGGAATCCTTAATAAGAAGAAATGACTCCTGCCAAAATAGCAGTAGATCAATTTCTTCAGACTTTGATTGTCCAAAGAGAATAAAGTAAGTCTATAATTTTAATGCTTTTTATCTATCAAAGCTATTGATTTTGGGATCGATTAGAGCAATTATTCTTCTATTAGGTTGGGTTGCATGTGATTTTTGAGTTTCAATTATGGGTATGCATCTTGATCAAGTCTAATCTCAATTCTCTTAGAATCGTAGATGCCAGTGGAAACACATCTAATCAAGGAAAACTCAAATATATATGAACAATCCGTTCGACGAAACCCCCGAGACGAAACAGCTGGGCGATTCTCCCGTATGGCGGAGAGTGGAAGGATTGTCCGTTCCTACTGCGGTTTTTTGCCCAGACTTGAAGGAAGATCAAGACATATCATTAGATGCGAACACCTCGACTTCATTCCTGGCGAGGGATTTTCACCCTTTCGAGCAGAGCCCTGTTTTACCCACCAGATCTGGATCTGGTACCGACTCAACCGAAACCCCGACCGATTAAATCTTCTGTTCCGTGGGCAGTTTGATTTTTCCTGCCCTGAACAAGATGCTCATGAACTGGCTAGAAGAGTTACAGACTACCTGGCCAATCTCTTGATCAACAATGGAGAACATGAGAATCAGCTATTTTTAAGTGAAACAAGCTGGAAGTTCTGGGCTTTGGCTATTGACAAGTATATCTCCACCGAGAAAAGCTTGTTGTGTTTGCTAAATATGACTGAAAACTATAGCGTTCCTACAGAAGAAGTGTATCTTCAGTTTAAAGCACTCAAAGCGCAAACAAAGAATCTGTCCTCTGATCTGGTTAAGACACTGTTTTCTAATGTTTTGATGGCGCGAAAAATCTCTCAGAAGGAACAGAGCCTGTTGATTGGTCTTTTGTCCGAACCAGGTATGGATGTAGAGCACCTTGGCATCATCAACAGACTTTTTGAGGGTATCAAGAAAGGATCTATCAGGGTTATTTAAGATTAGCGGTTTCTGTAGCCGTCGCCAGAACCGTTAGAGGATGTTTGAAAAGATCCATTTCTTGTGACCAAAGGGATACCCCCCTTGAAATCTCCCTACCCTACTGAAAGCCGCAAGCGTCTATATTGTACGCCTTGAAACCGACGCGAAGGTTGTTCCAATCTGCGCCCATGCGTTCTCAAGAAACTTGATTGGCTTCTACGACGAGATCTACAACGTGTTCAGCTACCCCAGCCGCTCCAGCAGATGGTCGCCCACTCGCAGGGCGTTGGCGATCACCGTCAGAGCATTGCCAACGCTGGCGCCGGAAGGCATAAAGCTGCTATCGACCACGTAGAGGTTGTCTAGCTCGTGGGTGCGGCAGTTGATGTCCAACACCGAGCTAGTGGGGTCGGTGCCCATGCGGCAGGTGCCGCTCTGGTAGGCCATTACCGATAGGGGCACCTCGCCGCGCGGGTGCAGGCCCGATCGCGAAAATAAATTACTGTCTTTTTCGACTGCCTTGAGCACGTCGAGCCAGCGATACACCAGGCGATCGTGGGCCTCGGCATTGTTGGCGCTAAACGACACGTGGAGTTTGCCGTTTTTAACCGTTACCCGGTTTTTGGGGTCGGGCAGCACCTCGGTCATGGCCCACCAGGCGATCGATCGCGTCGCCAGCTGCTTTAGCCCAAAGTTGGGCAAAAACTTAGTCACCAGCGATAGCACCGGGGGCGACTCGGCAAAAATAGCGTCCTGCAGTACGCCGCCCATGTTTTGGATGTGGCCCATGGGGTAGTCAAACTGCCCGTCGCCCCAGTAGTAGTCATTCACCCCCACCGATCGCGGAAACTTACCGGAGTTGGGCTGGGCCGTCACTTCGACAATCGAACTCATCTGCACTTTCATCAGGTTGCGCCCCACCTGATCGGAGCGATTCGCCAACCCATTGGGGTGCTTCTCGTTGGCAGATCGCAGCAGCAGGGCTGCCGAGTTAATCGCCCCGCAGGCCAGCACCACAATGTTGGCCAAAAACAAGTAGGGCTGACCGTTAATACTGGCCTGCACACCCCTGGCCGCCGTCCCCGAGGGGTTGGTTAGCACGCCCGTCACCTGGGCCGATGTCTTGAGCGTAACGTTGCCAAAATCTACCGCTGGAGCCACCCCAAACACCTCGGCATCACCAGTGGGGTCATCCTCCCGCAACGACAGCGACATGGGCAGTGGGTAGGGATGACAGCCCTGTCTGGCAATGCTCTCTACGACGGGCTCGATGGTTGGGTTGTGGGCGATCGCCGGGTAGGCAAAATCACCGCTGCGAGGCGGTTCCGTCGGGTCTACGCCACTCTGGCCGTGCACCTGGTACATCGCCTCGGCCTCACTGTAGTAGGGCTCAAAGTCGCTGTACTTGAGGCACCACTCGGGCGAAGGGCCATCCTGGTGATTCACCGCTGCAAAGTCCTTTTCTCGCATGCGCTGCAGGGCCGCCCCGTAGATTTTGGTGTTGCCGCCGATCGCATACTTCATCTGCGGCGTGAATGGCTCCCCGTTCTCGTCGTACCACTGCTCGGGAGCGTGGTAGCGCTGCTTCTGAAAAATATCTACATCGCTGATGTTTTGCTCCTCCAGGGGCATGGCGTCGCCCCGCTCCAGCAGCAAAATCCGCTTGCCTGACGGTGCCAGCTTGCGGGCCAGAGTACCACCCCCGGCCCCGGTGCCAACAATGATTACGTCATAGTGCTGATCGTCGATAATCATGGCAGAATCCTCACTGGGGGCTAGGAGCATGAACTGGTCTCAGCTGACCAGTCTGGAGAAGGTTGAGAAGACGCAGTACACTACTGCTAAGCTACCGCAAACCCGGTATGGGGTCTGACCGAAGGTTCTTGGAATCCAAGGACAATATCTGTTTCAGGTATTCCTGCTGCAACCAGTTCCGTGGCAATACCGTCTTCAGTACCATCGCGCTGTACCCAAACTTTGCCACTACGAATTTCGATATGAATCAGGCAACCGTGGTAGTGCCGTTGGTCATTCCAGCCTTCAGAGAGAATGACGTATTGGTCGGTGTCCGCGTCAAAGGCAGCAAGATTGCGAACATCAACATTGGCGTAGGCAATACGGATATATGGCTTTAAAACAGAGCGAATAATCTGGCGGTAGACCTCTAAGGTATCCATCGAGTGATTACCTCCTGCTTGGGGTTAAACGACACGAGTTTTATAACGTTTCGTTCTAAAAGCATTTTGCCAATTTCTTCTTCAAACAAATCGAGATATACCGCTTCTCGGATCGCCAGATAGAGGGTTCGGTCTGGTTCGGTAAGGCTTAGGGCATTTTGGTAAAGAACGAATTGGCCTAGGGCATTTTCTAAATCACGAATTTCTGAGGGACCAACAAAGCTCTTAATTTCAACAGCGATTTTGTTTGAGCCTTTCTGAGCCGCGAGCAGTTTTTCGGCACCTAAGTCAATAAACAGATCTTTTTTACCTATTCTTAAGCTCAGAGGATCCTGAGTAATTGTCCATCCATCCTTGATTAGAGCAGCTTTGACGGCATCATGGTAGATATCCTTCGCGGGCATAGTAGCTTCTGTGAATGCAAATCTTGCTCAAAACAATCCCAAGGTTCTTGGATAAGATGCTACCCGGCTAGTGAGTTGTCAAAAAGCTGGGACTGATAGAGAACGTTCCTACTGCCACACGTAGATCAAGATAAACAGGATAATCCAAATAACATCGACAAAGTGCCAGAAGAGCGAGGTGGCAGCGACGCCAAACTCGCCGCCCGCATAGTTGTTGGGCAAAAACGATCGCCCCAGCATAATCCCCTGCAAGAGCACGCCGGTCATTACGTGCAGGCCGTGGAAGCCGGTCAGCAGGTAAAACGTGCCGCCAAACACGCCGTCGGTAAAGCCAAAGGGCAGCCCCATCCACTCCACCGCCTGACCGTAGAGAAAGAAGCTGCCCATAGCCATAGTCAGCAGCCAAAAAGCGCGAAAGCCCCAGAGGTTTTCTCTGTGCAAAAACCGCTCGGCGAAGTAGATCACAAAGCTGCTCGACACCAGCACGATCGTATTGATCAGCGGTTCGCGCACCTCCAGTCCCTCAACCCCTGTCGGGAGCCAGTCGGTAATGTTGGTTTTGTAGACGGTGTAGCCCACAAAGAAGCTCAGGAAAATCACGCTTTCTGACAGCAGAAAGACGATGAAGCCAAACATGCGGTGGTCTTCTTCTTCGTGCTCGGCGGCGTGGGTACCGTGGGTGTTGAGGGTAGGGTCTAGGTTAGCGGTGCTCACTGTTCAACTCTCCAGCAGGGTTGTTGGCAACTAAGGGTTCGTAGGAGCCGTAGCCGTAGGGGCCAGACACCACAATCGGAATTTCTTCAAAGTTTTCAGCCGGTGGCGGCGAAGGAATCAGCCACTCCAGCCCGATCGCGTTCCAGGGGTTGGCCGATGCCCGCTTGCCCAAGATCCACGAGCTGATCATGTTGAGAATAAAGGGCAGGGTCGAGACCCCCAGCAAAAAACCGCCCAGACTGGCGATCACGTTCCAGTAGGCAAACTCGGGGTCGTAGGAGGCCACCCGGCGGGGCATGCCCATTAGCCCCAGGGGATGCATGGGGAAAAAGTTGAGGTTGACGCCAATAAAGGTGAGGGCAAAGTGCAGTTTGCCCAGGCCCTCGTAGTACATGTGGCCCGTCATTTTAGGGAACCAGTGGTAGATGGCGGCGTAGACCCCCATCACCGCCGCGCCATAGATCACGTAGTGGAAGTGGCCCACCACAAAGTAGGTGTTGTTGACGTGGATGTCGAAGGGCACCGCCCCCAGCATGACGCCGGTAATGCCAGCGAACAAAAAGCAGACCAGGCCGCCCAGGGCAAACAGCATGGGCGTGTCGAGCCGCAGCTTGCCGCCCCACACCGTAGCCACCCAGGCGAAAACCTTCACCCCGGTTGGCACCGAGATCAGCATGGTGGAGAACATGAACAGCATTCGCATCCAGCTGGGGGTGCCGCTGGCAAACATGTGGTGCACCCACACTACGGCGCTGAGCGCGGTGATGATGACCGAAGAGACGACAACAAACTTGTAGCCAAACAAAGGTTTGCGGGCGTAAACTGGGAAAATCTCCGAAAATGTGCCAAAGATCGGCAGAATAATCACGTAGACCGCCGGGTGGGAGTAAAACCAAAAGAAGTGCTGATATAGCACCGGGTCGCCGCCCTTGGCAGGGTCAAAGAAGCTGGTGCCCGCTGTCAAATCCAGCAGCAGCATGACGGCCCCCGCCGTTAGCGAGGGCAGCCCAAATAGCTGAATCATCTGGGCGCTGAGCACCGTCCAGCAAAAGGCGGGCATTCTAAACCAGCCCATGCCCGGTGCCCGCATGCGAAAGATGGTGGTGACGAAGTTGACCGCACCCATAATCGACGACACTCCGGAGAGTGCTACCGCCAGCAGCCACAGCACCTGCCCATTGATCAGATTGCCGGTGGGGTTTTGCAGGCTGACCGGGGGGTAGGCCCACCAGCCCGACTGTGACGGCCCGCCGGGCACAAAGAAGCTGGCCATCAGCAGGGTGCCAAAGACGGGCACTAGCCAGAATGCGGCGGCGTTGAGCCGAGGGAAGGCCATATCCCTGGCCCCGATCATCAGGGGTACCAGGTAGTTAGACAGACCATTGAGCACCGGAAAGGTCCACATGAACAGCATGATGGTGCCGTGCATGGTGAACAGCGCGTTGTAGACGGTGCGATCGACCAGGTCGGCCTCCGGGGTAATCAGCTCGCCCCGCATGACCATGGCCAGTAGCCCGCCAATTAGAAAGAACACAAAGGCGGTGACGATGTACTGAATGCCGATCACCTTGTGGTCGGTGCTGAAGGTAAAAAAGCGCTGCCAGTTGTTGGGCGCACCGGGGAAGGGCTGACCGCTCTTGGCGGCGATCGCCTCTATCGACGCATTACTCATAGCTACTGTCC
>PYER01000201.1 GCA_003017855.1 filamentous cyanobacterium CCT1 | reverse complement strand
GGCCGCACCTTCCCCGCCCAGGCCCCCTGGCGTTGACGTAAATAGCCCCTCCAGCGCCGTCGAAAAGAGGTCTACGGGTTCATTCACGGTGCTCAAGCTGCCCTCAGCCAAATTGACCTGATACAGCACTGGGCTAGCCTCTGAGCCACCGTAGAAAAAGACGCTGTCTACGGCGGCAATCGCAGCCCCGGCGGGCAGCGCCAGGGCGCCTGCACCCTCTAAAGTGGGTTCCGCCGCCATCTCGACGGTGCTCCCAGCCTCAGCGTCGACCAGGTCAACTAACTCAACGGGTTCCAAAACAGCAGCGGACTCGACCGGGGGTGCGCCCTCAGCCTCGCTGGCGTCTAAATCACCGGCATTGCGATCGCCGGGTGCCGGGTCGGCAGCGATCGCGGATCCTGGCGCAGCGGGAGTCTTAGACGGGGGAACAAACGGTTCAGTCATGAGAACACAGGGGCAAACGGCATGGCTCTAAGGCTGGGCCATTGTTTACTGAAGTTTTATCAATGGACACCAGTTTCTATTCCTGATTCTGGCGCTGGCGCACAAATCCGGAAAGTTTGACTTGGTAGCGTCATGAACAATTTAAACAGCGACTACGGCAGGCAAGATTACGTAAATCTACGGTGAAGCGTATGTTACATCACCGAGAGGTCACATCACCCAGTTTTCAAACGAATCGCAAAACTGAGGCAGGGTGAGCCGACGGATGCCTTGAGTCGCTTGCGCCCGGTCGGTCGCCGTGTTGTAGCCCCAGTCGGCCAAAAATAGCCCCACATTCCCCAGGTCGGGCTGACGCTGCACCGCCTGCAAAGCCTTAAGCCGATCTTCTACAAACCAGATAGTTTGCTCACTCTTAGACGACTTGAGCAGCCGCAAGGTTTCGTACTTGGGGCGCTTGACCTCTTTGCCCAAGACACGATCGCCGGGCTCCGGCCCTAACGGCCCATTGCCCGGCAGCATAAGGCCCCCTTGGACGAGTAATTGCTGAATAAAGCGCCCTTCTTTAGTAGAAATAATCACCAGCTCAACCCCGGCGGCGATCGCCTGCCGCAGCCGATCGATCACCCCAGGATAGAAGCGCTGGTAGCTGAGCCAGTCGTCGATATTGGTATGAATCCAGCGATCGCGCACCCCATCCACCGCCTGGCCTAGGGTGGCCGGTTCCACCTTGCCCTGCTCCAGCAGCTGCGGAATGATCTCGGGCCAGCGCTCTAAAATCTCCTGGTCAGCGACCCCGTTCATCAACCCGTAGAGCACCAGCGGCATCTCCCAGCCCGTCTCTACCACCGGCCGCAGCGGGTAAAAGCGCTCCGCCAACCCCTCCGATGGTGTCCCTGCGCTGGGCTCAAACACATCGGTATAGGCCCGCCAGGCGGTTTGAAAATACTCCCGCAGCCCGTCGCAGACTACACCATCAAAATCGAGCGCCAGAATATTGGGGGAAGCCATCGAAGAATGGAAGTAGAGGTTTTAGGGGTCAGATTTAAGGTATCAGGTGTCGTGTGCCAGGTGTCAGGTTCTGCCTTAGATCCACCCCTCACCTCCTGAACCTGAAACTCACCCATCCACCCCTTCGACTACGCTCTGGGACCGCAAACCCTCCTACCCATCCACCCCTAATCCCGCCTGCTGCCGAATCAGCTGCTGTACCGCCGTAAGCGCCCGATTGAGTTCCGGCCCTCGGTAGGTGGGGTGTTGTTCAAAGGCCTGCTGCTCTTGCTCCAGCATTAGCACGTCTTCGCGCACCAGTCGCCGCAGCACAAAGCTGGCCGAGTTCGTGAATTTACGCTTCACGAACCGCCGCACCGCTAGCGGGGTTTTGTGCAGCCTCGGGAACCGTTCCAGGGAGGTAAAGTGCAGCAGGTAGGCGCGGGTGTGGGTTTCGTTGACCGGGCAAAACAGGCAGTAGATTACGAAGTCTTCCCCCAGGGTCGATTTCCAGTGGGGATAGTGGTAGTAGACGTCGAGCGGCTCGGGGTGGAGCTTACGCAGGGATGGAATAATCAGCTGGGAGGCCGACCAGATTTTGTCGATGCGGTAGTAGCTCTCGGCGTCGTAGTGGGCATGCACGTGGGCTGCATCGGCCTCTAGCCCAGCCAGCACCGGGTTGGCCCATACCTGGGCCCCGCCGTGCAGGTGGCCGTGGTACATGTCCATCAAATTCTCAATTAAGAATGAGTAGTGGGCCTGCACGTCGATGGTGGCCACTGAGCCGATGAAGTTGAGGTGCTCCCACTCGGGCACGGGCAGGGGCGCGACCTGCTCCGTTAGCGGTGCCTCACCAGGGAAAATCCAGATAAAGCCATCTTGCTCTTTGACTGGGTACTGCCGCAGGGTGCAGGTGGGCAGCTTTTGCTGGGGTTCCAGGTAGGGCACGTGGGCGCAGGTGCCGTCGGGAGCAAACTGCCAGCCGTGGTAGGCGCAGATCAGGTTGTCGCCAACCACGGTGCCCTCGCTGAGTTTGACCTGGCGGTGGGGGCAGCGATCTTCGACGGCAATGGGGGTGCCTGCGCGATCGCGGTACAGCACGATCGGCTGGTGCCACAGGGTGACCGCTAGAGGCTCTGTGCCCAATTCTTTGCTCTGGGCCGCCACGTACCAGTGGTTGAGATTGATGCCCAGCTCGCGCAGGGGACGTTTAGGGGCCAGCGTTGTTTCTGGGCCTGGGGAATCTTGGCTGCTGCCCGCGTCGGGCTGTTCGAGGGTTGTGACCGCTGCGCTCTCTAATCCGTCCATCTCACACCTGCCTTATCGCTGAGAATCATCTGCCTACGCCGGGACAATCCCTAAATTTTAAGCACCCCTTCGGGGTTGACCGAGAGAATCGGACGGCGCTGCACCCCTTCGCGCCGCAAGATCGCGTTGGCCGCCAGCAAACCGCTGCTCACCGCTCGCTCCATCAGCCCGCAGGGGAAGGGCATGCGCACCCAGTCGCCCGCAAACAGCAGGTTTTCGGCGGGGGTAGTGGTTTGGGGCCGGTTGGCAAAGCTGCCGGGGGGAAAGCCCGCAAAATTCTTCTGGTTGACCAGCTGCCGGTGCAGCACGGTTGCGCCCTTCAGCTCGGGCACAATGTCGTACAGCTCGGCCTCAAAGGTGTTAAGAATATCGGCCTGGGTGGGAAACTCTTTTTCTTTGTAGCAATAGGCGTGCAGCTCGACCACGCTGCCCCCGGTGCGATCGCTCCAGGCAATGTAGTCGTCCTGAATGCGGTGGTAGAGGGTAATGCTGTCGGTGAGCCGGTAGCCCGAGAGCGAGGTAAACCAGCTGTGCTGCCAGTCAAAGTCGCGATCGAACCAGAAGCGCCCCACGGCAAAGGGGTCGGCCACCCGCAGCTCGTCCACCTGGTCGACCAGGGTGGGTTCCACCTCGCCCTCGGAAAGGGCAAATAGGGCTTTGATGCCGGGGATATCGGCGGCCATGACGTAGTAGTCGGCGGTGAGGTCGTGGGCTACATTGGCCTCGGCGTTGGCGTCAGTAGCCACCAGCTGAATGCGATCGCCGTCCCGCTGCAGCACCTTAAACGCCGTCAGATTTTCCCGCGCTGGGCCAGCCAGCACGGCCCCATTGCTGGCGTAGGCGGCCCCATGGCAGGGGCACAGGTATCCATCGCCATCCACCTGCACCTGGCGCTGCACGCTACAGCCCTGGTGGGTACAGGTCAGCGACAGCGCTGTTTTGGCACCGGGTGCCACCGAGTAAATGCTGTCGCCGGCCCCGAAATACTCCATAGTTTCTGAACTCAGCAGCGGGTTACGATCGACCCAAAAGGGCACCGGATTCACCGCAACGCTGCCGTTCTGGTAGGTGACTCCGGCCACTTTGCCGTCCTGCCAGTTGACTTGGCTCACAGTTACCCCCGTCAGCACCTGGCCACCGTTGGCTTTGATCGCCTCCACCATGGGGTCAACCAGCGATCGCCCCATGTCCTGACAGGTGCCGTTGAAGGCCAGCCCCTCCGGGTTGCCAAAGAAATAGAAGTGGAAGAACTGCATTAGCTCCCCGGCGCTGAGCACGTCGGGGGCATTGAGGCTCGACTTGGCGAAGGGCAAAAAGTAGAGGTCGTACAGCCCGCGGGGAAAGTCGTTGCCTACCCACTCGGTGACCGATATGTCGTCAAGGCGCTGGTAGGTCTGAGGGTTGCGAAAGCCGGTAATTTCTCGAAACACCTGCAGGTGCTTGAGGTGAGTCAGGTTGATGCCCCACTCCAGACGGTTTGACGACGAAATTGCCAGGTCGACAATGTTCCACGGAAAGGCCGAGTGGCTGGGGCGAAACACCTCGGGGTCGTAGTGGTCTTTGTAGACCAGCGAGTAGTAGTCGAGGGATTTGAAATTCTGCTGAATGCTGAGTTCGTCAACCAGGCTGAACAGGTTGTAATACTGCGGAAAGAAGCCGTGGAAGCCGTGCTCCATCATAAAGTGGTCGTCGCCCACCTGGATCGGCCAACTGGCAATTTTGCCTCCTAGCTGGGGCGATCGCTCCAGCAGCGTGACCGCCACCCCGCGCTGGCTCAGCTCGTAGGCCGCCGCCAGGCCCGCCAAACCGCCACCGATAATTACAGCCGTTTTCGATTGCCCAATGCGAGGGGGCAGCTCCAGGCGATCGCGTTGAAATACTGTGGGCTGGGGCTTGCTGAGGCGCGAATAGCTCAGCAGAGCCGCAATACCTCCTACACCAAAGAGCTTGAGGACGTTACGACGGGCCAGGGTTTGGGCAAATAGCCCCTCTAAAGATGGACTCATCTGGGGTTTTAGCGTTGCTTAGGTCAAACTCGCCTGGGGAGTATTCCCGAGGGTGTGTGGAGAGCGACTTGGGCATTACGGTAACACAGCTTTCCCGGCCAGGGGGGGCATCCCGGACTCCCGGCCAGAGGAGAGCGGATCCCACGTGAAACCCTGTTAAAGACTGTAGTATTAAGTTGCCTTTACAGTCTACTCATCTGAATGAAATACGTGCGAGAGACCCTGGCGGTTGCCCAGCGCATCTTAACTGAGCTGTGGCGTCGTCGGCGCAGCCTGATTTTTTGGGCGATTTTTCCGGTACTGCTGCTGATTCTTAATAGCCTGATTTTGCAGGAGCGGCTGCAGATTTCCCTGGCCGAGGCCTACACCCAGGCCGCCCCCTCTACCCTGGTTGGGGCGGCGCTATTCTTTAGCGGCCTGGGGGGCAGCGTGGCTGCGGTGGTGTCTGAGCGCGAGCAAAAGACGCTGAAGCGGCTGTTTCTGTCGCCCCTGAGCGGGGTGTCATATTTCTTGGGCATTTGCTTGGCCTACGGGGCGATTGGGCTGGGGCAGACGGCGCTGGTCTACGCGATCGCCCTCTTCTACGGGGCCAGCCTTGGGGGGCATCCCGGAGCCAATTTGCTGATTGTGCTGCTCAGCATCGCCGCCTACGTGGGGGTGGGGTTTGTGCTGGGTACCCATCTGGCTCGCCGCACCGAAGATGTCAACGCCCTGATTGCCGCCTTCGGCATTCCGCTGATGATTTTGGGAGGGACCTTTTTGCCCACGGACTTTTTCCCCGACTCCTTGGCCCGGCTGACCCAGTTCAACCCCATCTACCACATGATCGAGGCCCTCTCTGGGGTCGTGGTGGAAGGTCTTACCCTGGCCGAGGTCGGCTCCCACGTGCGCTTTTTGGGACTATTTGCTGTGGCTATGGTGGTGGCGGGCTGGCTGTCGTACCGCCGCATGGTACAGGTCGAGCGCCAGCTGTAGGGGCAGCTCAGCCCCGCTTCTGGGGCCGAAGCGATACAGTTATAAGGACATGTCGGCCCCTGCGAGGGTGACGCCCCCCGATGTTGGCCGCGCCTCTGCTAGAGGAGAATCACTACGTCTGTGACTGTTCGTCTGCCCATTTTAGTGCTTGTCCACCAGTCCACCTCCAACCCAGGCCTAGTGGGGGAGGTGCTGAAATCGCTGGGCTTTAGCCTCGATGTGCGCTGCCCAGCCCTGGGACAGCCGCTCCCCGCCACCCTGGAGGGCCACAGTGCCGTGGTGGTGTTTGGCGGCCCCATGAGCGCCAACGACGACCACCTAGATTTTATTCGCCAAGAACTCGACTGGATTGCGATCGCCCTAGCCTCAGACAAACCCTACCTGGGTATTTGCCTAGGCGCACAGCTGCTGGCCCGCACCCTAGGGGCTGCTGTGGTGGCTCATCCGGCAGGCCAGCGGGAAATTGGCTACTATCCGATTGTGCCGACCGCAGCAGGTCGTGACCTGCTGCCCGGCCCGCTGATGGTCTATCAGTGGCACCAGGAGGGGTTTACTCTGCCGACGGGCAGTCAGCTGCTGGCTACCGGCGCCCTGTTTCCGCACCAGGCATTTCGCTATGGACAGCGGGCCTACGGCCTCCAGTTTCACCCCGAAATTACCGCCACCATGGTCAATCACTGGACCACCGAGGGGGCCGATCACCTCAGCTGCCCTGGCGCCCAGCCCCGGGCCTACCATATTAGCCAGCACCGCCTATATGGCCCCGCCGTAGAGCGCTGGCTACGCCAATTCTTGGCCGGGTGGATCGGGGTTCCCGCTAGCGCCGAGGGGGTGTGGGGACAGTACCACCCCCTTCATTCCTCCAGCCCAGCCCAGGGGGTTGGTAAAGGCTACGACCAGCCGCCAACCAAAACCGAGATCGGCTAGCGCAACCGCGGCTGTAACCAACTACTAGGGAGACTACAACGGGTGAAAATTGGGGTAATTGGCACTGGATTAATGGGGGCACCGATGGCCCTCAGGCTGCTGTCAGCCGGCCATCGCGTGTGGCTGTACAACCGCAGTCCAGAGCGGCTTAAACCCCTAGAGCTAGCGGGGGCAAAGGTTTGCCCTACCCCCCGCGCTCTGGCAGAGACGGTAGAGGCCGTTATTTTCATGGTGACTAATGGTGAGGCGGTGCGATCGCTCCTCGACGACATGGGCCTGCATGAGCATCCGTCGCCCCTAAGCACCTGCGCCATCATTCAAATGGGCACCATTGGCCCCGCCGAAAGTCAGGCTCTGAGCCAGAATATAGCCGAAGTCGGTGGCACCTACCTGGAAGCCCCTGTGCTGGGCAGCATTCCCGAAGCCAAAAATGGCAAGCTCATTGTCATGGTCGGAGCCGAAGACGAGGCTTACCAGCGCTGGCAACCCCTGCTGGCCTGCTTAGGCAGCACAATTTACCACGTTGGCCCGGTCGGCAGCGCCGCCACCCTCAAACTGGCCATGAATCAGCTGATCGGTTCCCTCACCGCCGCCTTTGCCCAAAGCCTGGGCCTGGTGCAGGCCGCCGGCATTGATGTCGATACCTTTATGGCCGTGGTGCGCCAGAGCGCCCTCTACGCCCCCACCTTCGACAAAAAGCTGCACCGGATGCAGACCCGCCAGTTCGCCGACCCCAACTTCCCCACCAAGCACCTGCTGAAGGATATGGGCCTGTTTGTCGCCGCCGCCGAGGCTGCCGGGCTTTCGCCCCTGCCGGCCGAAAGCGTTCGCCAACTCGTTGACCAGGCAGTCGAGGCTGGATTCGCCGACGATGACTATGCCGCCCTCTTCAATATCGTCAGCCCTCTACCCAAGTCTGACTAGGCTGCCGGGCTACGGACAACCTCATGTCTTCGCCCTGTAAAAAGTTTTGATCAAATATTTTTGATCAAATATTAAGGGTTTCAACGTTCCGTGAAGCCCAATCTGAAATTCTGAGCCAGAGCTGGGTATCTTTTATGGCAGCCAGTCAAGCCCACTACTGAGCCGTCCCTGAGGCGATGCTTTTCGGTACCGCCCCATTCAGGTTCTGTTTTCTAAATCGAGGGGAGGCCGTCTGGAAATCGATACGGTCAACCCGTGCGTATGGGTGTGACAAAAGTTCGTGCAAACCTGCGCGAAATTAATGTTGCCACTGAGGCATCCTTGTGTAAAATCGTGAGCAATATCTATGCGCCCTAGCGCCCCCAAGGAGGTGAGACTTGATGACGGTTAGTGTTCAACCCAGTTTGATCCGTTTTTTGCAGGATGACCTAGCAATTTCGGCAGCCTCTATCCAGGTTGCCCTGAAGCACAGCGAGCAAGATCCTGGGCCATTGCCCATGATTCTTTGGCAGTACGGTTTAGTCACCCTAGAGCAACTAGAGCAGATCTATGACTGGATGGAAGCGGCTTAGACCCACGGTACCCGACCCAACCATTAAAGAGGCCCACTCGATGAGAGGCGTAGCACCAGCTGCGCCTCTTGTTTATGTTGGGGGGGCAGGAGATTTTCTGGAAAAAATAATTACGGCTTTAGGGTGAAGAGTCCAACCCCAAAAGGTAAGCACAGCGCCGCAATTAAGCAGGTCCCTTAAAAAAGTTGGTTTCCAGATGAACTTGGGAGAGGTGGTGAAGAAACTCACCGCTGTAGGGCTTCACTTTTTGAATGAGAAAGAAAATTGAGAACGCGCAGGCCGGGAACAGGCTCGCTAGCGGTCGCGCCAGGCGTTTGGGGAAGGGGTAAAACTGTGACCCATAAAAGCCCGCCAGCCGCGTGAGGTCTTGAGCCGCAGTTCGATAGAACAGTAGAGTATCGGTTTTGGAAAAGGGCCTGACGTGGGCCGAGATTAATTTATTGCAGGTGGGGTGCACCCCAACCAGGCCCAACAGCCGGTTGTGGAGTGACAACACGTTGGGCACTCCCAGGTAAAGGTAGCCGCCCACCTTGAGCAAGCGGAAAATCTCGTGGTTAATCCAGTAAATCTCCTTGGTGTGCTCTAGCACCTGATTAGCAATCACCAAATCGACTGACTCAGGCTCCAGGGGCAAGGGTTCGGCCTCAATATTGACTGAAATGGGCTGAATGCCCGCCGCCTTTAGGGCAGGAGTATTCCAGTCGCCGTAGTCGACGCCAAAGCACTGGGCCTGAGGATGCTGGGCCAAAACAATTCGCAGGTCATCGCCATGGCCGCAGCCAATATCGACACAGGTGGCAACAGGCAGCGATCGCACCACTCTTTCTAAAATATGTCGCCCGTAGGTTTCGCCATGGTCAACGATGGTGAGGCGGCTTGAGGTGCCGGGTATGACCTGTCTAAACATCGCTCGGCTCTGCTGCTCGCACTAGATAACCCCTTTAGAGCTGGGGATGAGATGCGCCCGCCGGGGGTCTACCTCAGTTGCCATTCGCACAGCTCGGGCAAAGGCCTTGAAGGTGGCCTCAATAATATGGTGCGAGTTGATGCCATCGAGCTGGCGAATGTGCAGGGTCATTTGGCTATGGTTGACCACGGCGACAAAAAACTCGCGCACCAGCTGAGTGTCGTAGGCACCCACCCGCTGGGTCGGAATCTCAAGCCCGTAGCTGAGGTGGGGGCGGCCCGAAAAGTCGAGCGCCACCTGCACCAGCGACTCGTCCAGCGGGGCAACAAAGTGGCCAAAGCGGGTAATGCCCTTGCGATCGCCCAGGGCCTGGTGCAGCGCCATCCCCAGAGTAATGCCCACATCCTCGTTGGTGTGGTGGTCATCAATCTCGATGTCTCCAGTGGCCTGTACCTCCAGATCAATCAGCCCGTGGGAGGCAATCTGGTGCAGCATGTGGTCTAAAAAAGGAACGCCCGTTTTAGCATTGCACTGACCCGTGCCGTCTAGATTCAGGCTCACCTGCACATCGGTTTCGCCGGTCGTGCGGCTGACGCTGGCGCTGCGGCTGGGGTAGGTCAGACCGGCATTAGAGGCCGCTGAGGGACGATCTTGGGTTTGCATGGCAGTTCAACGGGTTAAACCCCTGATCATAGACGATGATCATACCCGACCGCCGAGCCAGGCAGGCGATCGAGAAGAGCCCCTTAAACAACGCGGCGTAAACTTTCAACCGCAGTTCTTTTGGTTGAATCCTGCGGTTGCTCCACCCACCGCCCCCTTTCTCTCTACGGGAGACGCGAACGCGTTGGCGAAGCCTGTCCATAGGACAAACGACTCCGCTCAGGGACCCCCTTCGACCCCGCTCAGGGACCGCAACCTACCCGCCCACCGAGAACAATGCCCCCTAGCTGCCTGGGAATTTTTCGAGATGAGCCTTGGCCTGCAGGGTCATGTGCCCCTTCTGCACGTCAACTTGCTCGACCTGAAAGGTCATACCGCTGAGGCTAAACTGGCGCAGATCGAGCAGGTCATTTGCCGCCGCCAGCAGGCTTTGGGTGAGGGGTTCCGATGTGTTGTTCGGTTCCATCTGCACATCGTTGAGCATCAGCTGGTACCCCTGGGAATCTACCGCTGGGGCGGCGCTAAAGGCGACGTGCTGCTGTTCGCCCGAGTCCAGCTGCTGAATATCGGTTGCGATCGCCACCCGCCCGTCCCCAGGTAGCGAAACCTGAACCTGCTGAATCTTCATCTGCACAGGTTGACCATCCAGCTTTACCTCCAGCTTTTGCAGCTTCCGCTGAATGTAATCAGAGTTACAGGCCCGCTCAATGTCAGCCTCGGTTAGCTTAGCGGCTACAGAGGCGTTGGTGGGGCGCGTCAGTTCAATGTTGCCAAAGGCTGCTTTGATCGGGTCAATGGCCATACCGTCGGTTTGCACCTTCAGTTCTTCAGTGCGCAGGTCATCTTTGATCACCAAACCCCGCCCCTGAATATCGGCCGACTCCACTTCACCCTGCATCAGGGCCACTGGATCGGTGTGGATTTCGGCTTCCAGGGTGTCTGCCGAGTCGAGCTGGGTGGAGAGCCCCATTTCGACGGCTTTGCTGAGCGCCTGTTCTCCCAAATCTGAATTGGCTTTAGCCATAATTAGTATCTCTGTATACGCTTGAAGCCCTCAGTTTAGATGGCTTACAAAGCCTTTAAGCTCCGTCGTGGTGGGGGTTTTGGGCGTTACCAAGAGTTTGCTTTAGGAAGATAAATTAATCTTTCTTAATGAATAGCTCAAGCCGCGATCGCCGTGGCAGCCGCACCGCTAGAGTGCGCCAGATTACGCTACGCAAAGGCGATGGAGGGAGGAGACCACCAATTGACGGGGATACCAGGGCGTGAGCCGACCGGCTAAAGAGCAGCCAGAACAGCTTCGTGGGGGACGTCACCCGTCACGAAGGCGGCCCCCAGCCCCTGGGGCATGACAAAGCGCACCTGACCGTCCTCGACTTTTTTATCGCCTTTAAGCAGCGCCAGAATGTCGTCGGCGTTCAGCTGTGAAGGAATTTGGGTCGGTAGCCCCGCTTTTTCGATCAGCTTGAGCTGGCGGGTTTCCTCCGCTGCAGTCCAGTAGCTGAGGACGGTCGCGATTTTGCCAGCGGCCACCATCCCAATGGCTACGGCCTCACCGTGGTTGACCCCCCGGTACTGCATCAAGCTTTCAACGGCGTGACCAATCGTGTGGCCGTAGTTGAGAATAGCCCGCCGCCCCGCTTCCTTCTCGTCTTGAGAAACCACCTCGGCCTTGGCCTGACACGATCGCGTCAGAATCGTGTGCAGCAACTCGTCGCCCAGGTAGCGGTACTGGTCGAGGCGGGGGGCCGCCTCCAGGGTTTCAAACAGGGCGCGATCGCAGATCACACCGTACTTAATCACCTCAGCCATCCCGGCGCGAAACTCTCGCGGCGGCAGCGTTTTGAGCACCAGGGGGTCGATCGTGACCAGGCGGGGCTGGTGAAAGGCCCCAATCAGGTTTTTGCCCTGGGGATGGTTCACCCCGGTTTTGCCGCCGATCGAGGCATCAACCATGGCCAGCAGTGAGGTGGGCACCTGCACCACGCTCACCCCCCGCAGCCAGGTAGCGGCGGCAAAGCCCGTCATGTCGCCGATCACGCCCCCACCCAGCGCCACCATGGCCGACTTGCGCTCCAGGTGAAAACCCAGGGCCGCATCATAAATTTTTTGAATTGTTTTCAGCGTCTTATAGCGCTCCCCAGCGGGGAGCAGACAGGTCTCGACAGCGTAGCCAGCCTGGGTGAGGGAGGCCAGGGCGCGATCGCCATACTGCTTAAAAATCGCCGGGTTCGACACCAGCAGCAGCCTCTGACCCGGCTTTACCAGCGGTTTTTCACCCCCCGCCAGCCAGCCGCCCAGGTGATCGATACCCCCAGCGGCCACCACCACCTCGTAGGGGTTACTCGGCAGCGGCACAGGGATGACAGATTTCATGGACATGGTCAAGCGACGAGTAGGGTTGTTTAAAAACTTTAGCCGCTTTGGGCAAATGAAGGTGAGGAGGGGAGAGTGCAAAGTTCAAAGTGCAAAATTTTGAATTCTCAATTTTGCACTTTGCACCCATCCACCCATCCACCTATCCACCCACCTACCCGCC
>PYER01000200.1 GCA_003017855.1 filamentous cyanobacterium CCT1 | reverse complement strand
GTGGGTGATGTGGGCACGGTTCCACCTACCTCACCTACCCCACCTACTCCCTCCAGCCGCACCTCGATCCGCTTCCCCTCGGGGGTAAACTTGACCGCGTTAGAGAGCAGGTTCCAGGCTACTTGCTGCAGCCGATCGACGTCGCCCCACACGGGTCTCAGGTCGGGCTCCAGGTCGGTGTGAATTTGAATTGATTTGGCCTCTGCTGCTAGCTGCACTGTTTCCAGAGCGGCGCGAACCACCATCGCCAGGTTGACGGTTTTCTTGTTCAGGCTCAGCTTGCCGCGCAAAATTCGAGATACATCCAGCAGATCGTTAATCAGCTGCGCCTGCACCTGGGCGTTGCGCTCGATGACTTCTAGGGCATGGTTAGTCTTTTGCTCGTTGAGCTGGCCCTGGCGCAGCAGCTGCGCCCAGCCCAGGATGGGGTTGAGGGGCGACCTGAGCTCGTGGGACACGACCGCCAAAAACTCATCTTTGATGCGGTTGGCCGCTTCGGCCTGGGTGCGGGCGGTGCGTTCGCTGGCCAGCAGTTGTTCGCGCTCTTGTTCGGTTTGTTTGCGGGGGGTAATGTCTTGCACCACCCCGAGCATGCCTGAAGCCTGCCCCGACTTGTCGTACTGGGCGCGCCCTTTGGCCGCAATCCAGCGGGACTGACCATCGGCATGGATCACCTGGTATTCGATGTCGTAGTCGCTGTGGTTGGCGATCGCCTGCTCGACCTGCACTTTGGCGCGATCGCGATCGTCTGGATGGATGAGATCGCGCATCTGGGTCCAGGTCATGTGGGGGCCGGGCGGAATGCCGAATATTTTGGCGGCCTGCTTTGACAAATTCACCATATCGGTGGCGGCATCCCAGCTCCAGTCGCCCAGTTTGGCCGCCGCCAGGGCCAGGCTTAACCGCTCGGCACTGCTGCGCAGTTCGGCTTCGACATGCCTGCGCTTGGTTTCGCTACGTTTGCGATCGCTGACGTCGTTCAGCACTCCAATCAGCCGCAGTGGCGTACCATCCGCTGCCAGCTCAAACTGCCCAATAGACTCTACCCAGCGCCAACTACCATCACTGCGCCGTCGGATACGACACGTGGCATGAAAATGGCCGGTTTTCATGCCCTCCACTAAACATTGTTCAAACTGCTCCCGGTCGTTTGGATGGATCACATCGCTCATAGACTGAGCTTTGTTGAGGGTGCCATCCTCCATCGTGTGACCAAAAATGTCGTACATCTGAGCGTTCTCCCAGATGGCACAGTCAGCCTGCACATTCCACTCAAATACGCCCAGGTTAGCGGCCTGGGTGGCCAGGGTGAGGCGCTGTTCGCGCTCTTGCAGGGTCACTTCGGCCTGTTTGCGCTCTGTAATGTCGAGGGCGGTACCCGTAAACTCAACCACCTGTCGAGCGCTGGCCTCGCCCTCAAACTGCGCCTGCCCGTTGGCGGAGATCCACCGTTGGCAGCCATCGCTCCACACAATGCGGTAGTCAAGCCGATACGTTCCTGAGCCGTACGGGTCGAGGGCCGCCCCAATGGCCTGGGTGACGCGATCGCGATCGTCGGGGTGAATGCGCTCAATCACCTGGGGTAGCGGGATTCTCGCTCTGCCTGGCTCCCCCCAAATCTCGGCCATGCGCGCGTCTAGCTCCACAAGATCGGTATTCAGGTGGTAGCGCCAGGTGCCCAAACGCGCCACCTGAATCGCCAGCTGCGCGCGTTCTTCACTTTGCCGCAGGGCGAGTTCTGCCTGTTTGCGATCGGTGATATCCAGCAGAGATACAATCACCCGGTCGTAAGGTTCGTCAGGGGCGGGGAAGTTAATCGTCATCCAGACCTGTAGGGGTTCGCCCTGCAGGGTCTGTAGGGTTGTTTCGGCGACAAACTGGCTCCCCTCGGCGGCAATCGTCAGGAGTTCTTCAACAAATACCGGGTAGGTTTCGGGCAGAAAAATTTGGTGCAGCGAGTTCAGCAAGTCTGCTTTCGTTTGAGCCCCAAACACCTGCAAAGAGGCTTGGTTAACGTTTCGCAGTCGCACCATGCCAATGGCCTGCTGCACAAATTCAGGATGGTCGGTGAAGTACTGTCGAAAGTCTTGCACCCCAGCTGCCTTGAGCTGGGCGATCGCCGACTTTACCGCAGAGAAGTCTTCTTCCCAAACTGAAACGCCGATGGTCTCAAAGATGTAGCGGTAGCGCTGCTCTTGGGCCGCCAACGCCATTTGAATACGTTTGCGTTCGGCGTCAAGCCGTGCCTTTTCGCTCACATCGTTGACCAGGGCTACAAACCCTTCGACCGCCCCTTCTGCGTTCAGTCGCGGCACGTAGGTGGCGCTAATGTGGCGCGTGCCGCCGTTTCGGTAGGGCACCTCGCTCTCGTAGGTGACCTGTTGCCCGGCTAAAACCTGCTCGACGTAGGGGCGAATGGTTTCGTAGGCGGCTTCGCCCAGCACGTCTCGCAGGTGCTGGCCGTAGGTTTCGGCGACGGGCCGCCCAAACCACTCGGCGTAGGTCCGGTTGTTGAAGCGGTAGCGCTGCTCTGCGTCAACGAAGGATATTAACGAGGGCACGGCATTGGTAATCAGGCTCAGCTCGGCTTCCCGCTGCTGTAGCTGGTCTTCGACCCGCTGGCGCTCGGCTTCGCTGCGTTTGCGATCGCTGATGTCTTCAGCAATGCCGCCAATCCACAGCAGCTCTCCCCGGTGGTCAAAAATGGGAAAGCCGCGATCGCGAATCCAGGCGATGGTGCCATCGGGACGAAGGATGCGGTACTCCTGGGTGTAAGCCACCTGGGTACACTGCTGCCAACCCCACTGAATGCGATCGCGATCGTCGGGGTGAATAAACTCGACAAAGCGGTTCAGGTTGGCGTACAGCTCAGTGGCAGAGCGGCCCCACACCTGCTCAAACGAAGGGCTGACATAGACCAGCTGATACTCATGGGCATCGGTAATCCAAATGACGTCGTTGCTGTTTTCGGCAAAGCCCTTAAAACGAGCCTCGCTTTCTCTCAACGCCGCCTCAGCCCGGGCGCGCTCTAGCCGAGGAAAGATCTGGTGGGCCAGTTCACGAATGAGGTCAACTTCGTCATCGCGCCAGTCGTGGGGCACCGAGTCGTAGACGTTGAGCATAAACCGCCACCGACCCTCCTGATGGAAGGGCACGCTGACCAGGGAGTTGACCTCAACGGCGGCATAGGGTTCGCTATGGATGCGAGAATCGGCCTTAACGTCGCGAACGACGACGGTTTCCTGATTGCGGGCTGCCTCACGAAAGTCATCGGTGAGAAAATCGGCAATGTGATAGGTGCCCACCGGGTCGGGGGTTCCCTTGGCGTGCCAGGCGTAGTTGATCACCGCGTCTACTTCAGCATGGTCAATTTCGACAAAGGCACAGGCAAACAGATTTAGGTAAGCGCCAATTTTGGCGCCGACGGTCTGCATAATTTCATCGGCTGTCGACAGCCGAGAAAACTCGGTCGCAATTTCAGCTAAAAACGCCGTATTGGCGGCGCGGCGTTTGCTTTCGGTAATGTCTACGGCTGCCCCATAGAGCAGCTGCTGAGCAGAGTCGGGCTGCACTCGCCAGAGCAGCCAGCGGTAAGAGCCGTCTTTGTGGCGGTAGCGGTTCTCAAAGGCCAACGTTTCCTGACCCGAGAACAAACTTTCTTCCTCCAGCACGGAGCGGTTGATATCGTTTGGATGGATGAACTCAGTCCAGGGGCGAGCGGTGATCTCGGCGGTTGTCCAGCCCAGCACGCGCTCAAAGGAGGGGCTAACCCAGCGAAAGTACCCATCGCGATCTGAGATGGCCTGCAGGTCAGAACCGACGGTAAAAAACTTTTCTCGCTCCTGCTCTACGATTTTGCGGATGGTGATGTTTCTAAACAGGATGCCAAACAGGTGGTGCTCAGGCTTGCCCATCGGGAAGGCGTACAGATCAAACCAGCGGTGCATGGGCACCGACTGCTGCTCAAAGCGAATGGGCTGGCGATCGATCGCGACCCGACCGTAGGTCTCAAACCAGCTTTCTTCCAGATCGGGTACCAGCTCGCGCGCGGTTTTGCCAACGGGCTGCTGCAGACCGGTCAGCGACTCAAAGACAGCGTTGACCTCCAAAAATCGATAGTCTACCGGGGCACCCTCCTGGTTGAGCAGCATTTGGCAGAGGCAAAAGCCTTCGTCTAGCGACTCAACCAGGTCGCGATAGCGATCGTCTGGAGGCAGCAGGGCAGTTGCAACCGAGGCCTTGTCGGTAACCGGCATAGCGGCATTAAGAGCCTGATGGAGGGTGTCGGCGCTCACCTGCTCTCTGATCAAATAGTCTGCCGCGCCCGCCTGAAAAGCCTTTCTGGCCAGGTTGGCATCGTTGACGTCAATCACGATGACCGACGGACAGTGTTCCCCCAGCTGATCTCGAAGGCGAGTCAGCGCCTCAAAGCTACGCAGGTCAGGACTGTGGGACTCCAGCAGAATGCCATCTACAGCACAGGTGCGGCACAGCTCCACAATGGGGCCATCGTAGGGCTCTGCGATCACCCGGTAGGACAGGGCGCTATCGGACTCCAGCAGATGCTGGTAAAGGTCAGCGCTGCCGCTGGTGCCATCATCCACAACTAAAATGGTGCGATCGCAAGGTGCCATATAAAGACCTTAGTTACCCAGGCAGGCAGACTCTTTAGATGCTTTATAGGGACTCAGGTCCGGGCCTGAAAGCTTAAATAGCTGCTGTTGTAAATATTCGACCGATGGCCAATGCCCATGAATCAACTCATCGACCTCTGGCGGGTATGGGTAGAAAACGCGTACGGGGTAAACAGGGGTCAGCCTTGATGGCATCGGCGCGATCGCGAAAAGAAAAAATATTTCCCAAATTATATAACCTCTGCTTTAGGGGTTGAATCTACCGCAAGGCAGAAGCACGTTGAGCTCTGTAGTGTGAACGCGGTGCTATTCCACCAGAGGGCCACAACTTAAAGGATTGTGACCCAATACCAGCGGTTTGGCCAATGCCTGGATGACTTTTGTAGTTGATCGAAGCGAGTTTTGGCGCAGCGATCGCAATACAGGGCGAGATTGATTGATTTGCGGCAATGACAGCAGCGCTGTGCATTGAGCGGGTACGAGTGCAGCGAGTAACTATTCGAAGTTGCTCTATGACAGAAGCATTATGCATTGACGACTTAAAGAATTGCGCTGTTGCAGAAGCATTGTCAGGCCGCAACTTAAGATGTTGCGGCCTGACAATCGAATGTTGCGCCGCTGCACTAAAGCATTGCGGCCTGACAATCGAATGTTGCGCCGCTGCATTAAAGCATTGCGGTCTGACAATTGAATGTTGCGCCGCTGCATTAAAGCATTGCGGTCTGACAATCGAATGTTGCGCCGCTGCACTAGTGGTCTATCAATCCTAACTTTGTAGGTTAGGTGGCGCGCTGCGCCGGGGTCTATCGGGGGCTGTTGGGCAACCTCAGCGGCAACCCCGACGACGACTTGCAGATTCGCGGCGGCTCGGTGGTGCCAGCTCAAGATACCTACGCCCCGGTGGCCCGGCTCGTGCAAGGGCTAATTCTGGCTCCGGTGCCGCTAAACCAGGTGCAAAATGCCTTTTGCTCTACCACCAGTTTGGCGACAGCTAGCGGGTTGGGGCTAGCGAGTCGCTGTTTGACTACGCCCCTGGCCAATCCACCGCAACCTTTACCCAGCGCGACTTTCCTAGCCAGTTTCCGTCGCTGCGGGGGGGCGCCCCCGCCCAAATTCAGCAGGCCACTCGCCTGTGTCGCGAGGCCGGGGTGAACGAGTGGATGCTGGAGGGCTGCGTGTTCGACGTGGCCGCTACCGGACAGCCCGACTTTGTGCAAAGCGCGGCAAATGCGATCGCCACCACCCTGGTTGACCAGGTGCAGGACCGGGTCGAAGACGAAATTCGCCGTCGATTGCCCATTCCGCTGCCCCGACTGCTGTTCTAGCGCCGGGCAAGCGCTCAAAAAAAAGGGTGCTGTTCAGCACCCTTCCCCAAGCAGTTTGGCTACATCAATCGATTTCCCAACCTCTGCTCTAAATGCGAGGGTCGGAGGAGGTCGGGGTGACTACGCGATCGTCGGTGCGGTAGGTTGTCGTCCGGTCTCTGTTGCGTCCGGCTAAACCAGCCAGCCCCAGCAGACCCAGGAGACCCAGCCAGCCCCAGTCAAACCCGTCGTCTTCGACCTCGTAGGCCGGGTCGGTATAGGTTGCATCAGGCGCAACATCGTCAGAAAGGGTCGGATCAACCGGGTCAGGAGTTACCTGGGCAGCAGCCGGTAGCGCCGAGGGCAAAATAGCCAGGCTCAGCGCCAGGGCACTGGCCCCAACCCATTTCGTTACAAGATTGCTTTTCATGTGTAGAGTTCCTAAAGCCGAGTTTTCTTGATACCAAAGGTTGCCTGCTTTATCCACAGCACCTATACCGCAGACCACCAACCACGAGCTGCGGTTCAGTACATTTAGCACAACAGGATAAGCCTCTGATTTCTAAAGAATAAGAACTTTTTCCCCAGATGTTATTTGTCGTTAGTTAGACATTTTTATGAGTCCCCCTACGGCTAACGGCTGAGCAAATTACAACGTATAGAGCAGGCTTCACTGAGTAAAGCCTATCGCGATAATTTTCCTTACTCTTCTTAACAATGAGGGAACAAAGTAAACCTTAACCGACCAATAACCGGGGGGGTCTGAAGCTCACTGATTGTATACCTTAGTTCAAACCCGAATCGCATAACCCCAATTCCAAAACGGCGTCTTGCGCAGGGTCTGCCGTTAAGAATCGACATAGATCGCTATAACCAAAATTACTTCGGGAAAAGTTTTAATCCTGTGCTCTCTAGCGCTGCCTGCAGATAAGCGCTGGCTTCATCTCTCTTTACACATGAAGCGTCAAAATCCCTCACCATTAAAAGTGAGATATTTTGACGCTTAGGAGGGCCGCCATTCTTTCTGTAAACTCAAAATCATTCTTAGGTCAGATGACAACCTCACTGAGCTATTCAAGGCTGCCCCTTATTCCCCAGGTTGCCTGCTGAATTGTTTTACTGCCTGAATCGTCGCCCTGCACTTACAAGCAAACAGGATCTTGCAAATCATGGCTGCATTTACAATCGCTGGCTTTACGTTTGAAGAGAACGATCTCGTCAACGACGCTTCTATCGTAGAGGGCGCATCGGCGACCCAGCTCTTTTTGTCGGGGCTACAGTTTCCGGAACTGTTAGACAATACCGTTGGTTCATTGGTGGGTGGAACCAATGGCCAGGCGATCGCGTTAGGTAATCTTTTTAACCGCTCAACCCTCGAATTGACCTGGGAAGCTGGCGCTGGCCCGGTTAACCAGACCGGCGATGACTTCGTTGTCTACGAAAATGGGTTTGTTAATGGCCCTGAATACTACGCCGTCGCGGTGCGCAGCGCCACTACAGGGCTTTTTACCCCGTACCGCTATGAAACCTTTGACAGCTATGACGAAAGCGCAATCAGTGGCCCAGACGATGGCACAGGGCTCTTTGCTACAGCCTTTGATTTAAGCGATTTTGGCCTGGTGCCAGAAGAAGCTATTGATGCCGTACGAATTCAGAATTTGACGGCGACAGATATTGCTAACGGCCTTTTTGACCAGGGACTAATTAATCTACCCAATACCAATGCTTTTAATCTGTTGGTTGACCTGTTTCAAGAGCCCTTCACCCTGGATAAATTAGATAAATTCGACCCCGATATTACGCTGGTCGCCGGTTTAGATGACGGTTTGCTGTCGCCGCAGCCGCTTCAGCTTTTTGACACCAACAATACTCTGGTCGGCGGTTTTGACAGCATTCAGACAGCCGTGGATGCCGCCAGCGATGGCTACATTTTGATTGCCGCCGCCGGCACCTATAGCGAAGACGTCGTTCTGGACAAAGAGCTAACGTTAATTGGCGCCAACTTTGGGCTGGCGGGTAACGACAGCGCCCGTGGCCCAGAATCTATTGTGGATGGATCATTCACGCTCGGCGACAACAATATTTCGATTCTAGGATTTGAGTTTACTAACGACTCTGCCACCATTCAGGGCGGCGGCAGCGGCGATAACTTCAGCAATATTGCGATCGCATTCAACGACTTTGTCGGGTTAACCAACTCGACCCAAACGTTTATCACCAACGGATTTGGGACGGGGGGCGCGCCGTTGGGAGGGTCTAACTGGGCCATTACTGAAAACTACTTCGACGGCATTAGCGGTAACGACGCTTCAATTATGCGCATTGACAATGTCGATGGCCTGCTGATTGCCGACAATATTGGCTTCCATGACGATGTCAGTGCCTCTGGGCGGCGGGGCATTCAGGTCGATAATTCTCAGAATGTTGAGATCTCAGGTAACGCGATTGATCTGGGTATAACCGACTTTGCCAGCGAAACAGACGTATTTAGCGCTGCTCTCTACAATCTGCAGCTTTCCCTGGATGATGACGGCTCAGCCAGATCTACCTCAAATGTTGTGATTGCAGACAATACGTTCTCGGGTGCCTACGATGGCATTGTCACCCTCGACGATCGCGATCTGACCGGGGTAGATATCGTCAACAACACGTTCACAGACCTGTTCTATGGTGTGCGGCTGGCGGCGGGGCCGGGGGAATTGAGCCAGGGCACTCAGTCGGATATTGACATTAGCTACAACATTTTCGACGCCATTGAAGCCGCCGCCGTAGCATTTGATCATCGAGAACCTGTCGAAGCTTTCTCCGATATTGTGGTCAAGAACAACGACTTCAGTGGAGAGTTTGCCGGTATTGACCACATCAACCCAGAGGCACGCCTGATATCGGGTACCAATATCTTTGAGGGGTCCGACGGCAGCGATGAACTGCTGGGAGGCAGCGGCGACGATAGCCTATTTGGCTTTGGCGGCAGTGACTTTTTCAACGCTGGCACCGGCAACAACATCGTGGTTGGCGGCGAGGGCGCAGATATCTTTGCCCTGGTTGAAGGGGCTGGCATTACGACCGTACTGGACTTTGATGCCGCCGTCGACAAGCTGACCAACGCCACCTTTTTTGATGTCATTTTGGCCCAGGGCACGGGCGATGAGACCAGCACTACGTTCGTTCTGGACGACACCACCTTTGATGTCATGGCGCGTTTGCTGTCGACGAATGCGGCCGACATTACCCCAGCCACATTTGTTTAGAGCAGCGATACAGTATCGGGATGACAGCCCCACTCTGGTGCCCCAGCTCCGCTTGGGCACCATGGTTTTGCGGCGCCGCCGCTCTTTTTAGAAGGCAGAGCCTCCGATGAGCATTCCCATGCAGAGCATTGACGGGACAGCGAATACGGTATCGGCGTTCTAGCCAACTAATAGCAAATCCGAATCACAAACCCCCGATTCCCAAAAGGCCAAACCGTAGGGGCGAATGGCATTCGCCCAGAGGTATCGGGGGTATTCAAGCAGGATTTAGTATAAAACGAAAAAAGCCGGGGCCATGCTCCCGGCTTTTTTGTTCGTATCATCTCAATTCAACAGCCGTCTGGGCCACAGAAACTGTGCCCATATAGGACCTCCGCTTCACAAATGTAAGAAATGCCCGCATAATCGTTGAAAAATTCTATGGCGACTCGATCGGCAATCTTCTCGGCCATATCCCGATTTTCGGTAAGCACCTCGAACTTTATATTCGAGGTCGTGTCAGAAACGCTGGGTTGTCCCGACGATCGCACGCTGCGACTACCTTTACCACCAGTCTCCAACACCGTGTAACCGGTAGCCCCAGCTTCATTGATGATCTGGGCAACTTTTTTCAGCAGAATCTTTTCCGTGATGATAACGAGCTTGTTGGCTATCTTGCCCATGTGGGTTTACCTCCTTACGTGTACATTCATTGAACTACTTAGTTACTGGCCCAGGGGAGCATCGGCAGACCGGAGCCCGTTGGCATTAACCACCGGCCATGGCCTGGGCGAGCCCGACGAAGAGCGGTATGCACAGGGCGATCGCAACCGGGGTGCCAATAGCAGTGGATGCGCCGATGTAGGCGGAGGGGTTAGCTGACGGGATACCGGCTCGCAGCGTGGGCGGCCCAGAGATATCTGAACTGGAGGCGGCAATAACGGCCAGGAGCGCAACGCCGCCAGCGCTAAACCCGGTGACATAGTGGGCAATCATGCCGAGGCCGAAGGCGATAAAGCCGTGCAGAAAGGGGGCCACAAAGGCATATAGAGCGTACCACTGGGCTACTTGGCGCAGCTCGTTGAGTCTGGCCCAGGCTTCCATACCCATAATCAGCATCAAAATCGAAAGCAGACCGCGGAAGAGGGGATCGTAGAAGCTTTCGTAGACGCTTTCCGGCCGGGTAAGAATGCCCAGGGCGAGACCCAGCAGCAGTGCGGATAGGGCAGAGCCCTGAACGCTTTCCTTCACGATGGGCCAGATCTTGACTCGTCCACTACCAGAACCGCCCGACCCGCTGGCATACCCGCCTGCGCTACCGCCCGACTCGCCGGAATACCCGCCTGCGTTACCGCTACGATGATCGATGGGAACTCCACCTGCGGCAATCGGCTGGTCGATGGGAGCGCCGCCTGCGGCAACCGGCTGCATGCCGACATACTCGTCATTTCTGAGATACTTCTCGTTTTTGAGGTACTTGTCGCGCTTTTGCTTGCTGGTATAAATGCTGGCCACAACGATCGCCGTCACCAGCGCCGGAATGTCCATAAAAGGATAGAGCGCACCGGCCCAGGCCTCATATTCCATGCCTTGCGCTTCTAGCACCGTGATGCCAGCCACCATAGTAGAACCACTCACGGCGCCAAAGAGGCCTGCCGTCGCCACCGCATCCACGGTTCTGATGCCCGGCAGCTTGGCAAACGTGTAGCGCCCAATCAGCACGATCACGATGCCGGTTATCACGGCGAACAGCGCGGGCAGCAGCATCTCCGCCAGGCTGGCATTGCGAATGGCCATGCCGCCGGTCAGGCCGACTTTGATCAGCAGCATGAAAACGATGAACTTATAGATCGCATCGGGAATGGCCAGTTGGCTACCGAGGGCAGCAATGACGATGCCGCCAATCAGAAAGCCGAGCGTTGGAGACTGCAACTGCGCCCCAAAGTTGGTTAAAAACTCGGACAAGAAATCCACTAAAACCTCCTTCCGTCCCCTCTAGTAAGGGGTGATTACTGGGATAAGTGAGCTTGAAATCTAGGGGTGAAACGCTTCACCCCTGCAGCACAGGTGTTGCGCTGTCGATCGGGTGTTCAAAGATAGTGGCTCTCCGACTAGGGCTGGAAAGCGATAGCTGCCCTGTGGCACCTTTCATAGAGCTTTATCTATCGAGAGTTGAATCTCTATGTGCTTGAGTCTATCTTGAAACGCCTGGATTTTTGCACTCCCCATGCATGAATTTGAAGAGCAATGTTAAATTTGAGCTATAGGTTTCTCTTATGTTTTCGGGAGGCTAGCATATCTCCGGCCAATGCAAATTGCGATCGCCCCATTCTCCCTAGACGCTGTGCACAAGAAGGCTGCCACTGCCCCTGGCCGACCAAAAGCCCGAGCCTGTCTGTATGGCAATGGCCACTTCAGTGAGACCCTACTCAGCACAGTTAAAAGGCGATCGCGCGCCAGGTCGCTGCCCCAGCCTTGGCAACGGCGCGATCGCTCCTGCAAGGGCCAAAATTATTTATTCGCGAAACCCGCGGATCGGCGGCTTTCATTGCTCCACTTGGCTACAGCTACACCCCGACGTGAAGCGAGACGGTGGTACTGAGCCTGGAGCCAGGTGCCCCTTTAAAGCTTGACGGCAGGGGCGGCTTCGGTGTCCTGTATAGGTTAGCTAACGCCAATTCCTGGCCAAAGTGAACCGATACGGGGCATCCCAGTTTTGTTTGGGCGACTTTAACAGATCAGCCGTCCATCGAATCCATGAATTTGCAAATTTGGGATGCACCCAACCGAAACCTGAGTTACAGCCCCATTTTCAGCGTTGAAATACTGCACCCGCGTTACGGCGGATTCCTGTAAACACAAGAATCCGCCGTAACGCGGGCATCTTCCGCAAAGATTTCTATTTTCAGAGCAACGTCCCATGACGCTGGCGCGTCACTCCAAACGATGAAAACACTTCAAGCCGATCCCTGAGCGGAGTCGTCTGTCCTGTGGACAGGCTTCGCCAACGCACTAGCGTCTCCCGTAGGGAGAAAGGGAACGAGCTTTCTCCCTACGGGAGACATTTCACGAACGACTCCGCTCAGCCCTCGGTTATTTTCAGGGCAACGTCCCATG
>PYER01000525.1 GCA_003017855.1 filamentous cyanobacterium CCT1 | reverse complement strand
CCGCTGCCGACGATGCGGCGGGGGCTAACCGGGGTGGCCGCATTACCATTGGCACCACCCTCACCGCTCGTACCCTCGACCCCGCCGATGCCTACGAGACGTTTCCCGGCATTTTGCTCTACAACCTGGGCGATCGCCTCTATACCTATGAGCCCGGCACCACCGACCTGGTGCCCCAGCTGGCTACCGAACTGCCCACCGTCAGCGACGACGGGCTGACCTACACCATTCCCCTGCGGGAGGATGTCACCCTCCACGACGGCACCCCCTTCAATGCCGAGGTGATGGCCTTTTCGATCCAGCGGTTTATGGAAAACGGCGGCCGCCCCGCCTACCTGCTGTCCGACAAAATTGCCACCGCCGAGGCCACAGGCGAGTACGAGCTGACGCTGACGCTCAAGTCTCCCTTCGCCGCCTTTCCGGCCCTGCTCAGCTTTTCTGGCGTCACTCCGGTTTCGCCCGAGAGCTACGAAATCGGCACCGGCAGCTTTAAGCCCGACCAGTTTGTGGGCACCGGCCCCTACAAGCTCGCCGCCTTCACCAGCGACTCAATCAAGCTCGACGTCAACGAAGACTACTGGGGCGACGCCCCCGCCAACGACGGCATCGACATCCAGATCTTCACCAGCCCCGCCAACCTCTACAACACCTTTAGAACCGGCGGGCTAGACGTGGCCTACCAGACCCTCGACCCCGAACAGGTGGCGGCCCTGGAGCGCGAAGAAAGCTCCGGCGGCTGGCAGGTGATCGAGGCGGGCACCAACGTAATCAACTACATGGCGCTCAACCAGAAGATTGAGCCGCTGGACGATGTGCGGGTGCGCCAAGCGATCGCGGCCATGGTCGATCGCCCCCTGCTCAACGATCGCGTCTTCCAAGGCCAGGCCGAACCGCTCTACAGCCTGATTCCCGCCAGCTTCGACATTGCCGAGCCGGTGTTCCAAGAGGCCTACGGCGACGGTGACTTTGCCAAGGCCGAGGCCCTGCTCACCGAGGCCGGTTTTTCTGAATCTAACCCCCTGACCGTAGAAATCTGGTATCCCTCCGCCTCCACCACCCGCAGCATCGTCGCCAACACTCTGAAAGAATCAATTGAGGCCGGACTGCCCGGTCTGGTCACGGTCAATGTACAAAACACCGAAGGGGCCACCCTTTGGGAGAACGTCGGCAAAGGCATCTACCCGATCATTCTGGCCAACTGGTACCCCGACTACTACGACCCCGACACCTTTATTCAGCCCTTTTTGAGCTGCGAAACGGGCAGCAACAACCTCTGCGAAGAAGGCCCATCCCAGGCCAACGGCTCGTTTTACTACAGCACCAAGGCCAACGAGCTAGTCGCCCAGCAGCAGGCCGAGCAAGACCCCGCCGCCCGCCAGCAGCTAATCGCTGACCTCCAGCAGATGATGGCCGACGATGTGCCCTACATTCCCCTCTGGCAAAACAAGGACTACGTCTTTGCCCAGGAGGGAATTGAGGGCGTCGCCGTAGAGCCGACCCAGCAGTTTCTGCTCTGGCAGATCAGTCGAGGATGAGGAGGTGAGGGGATGATGAGGTGAGGAGGTGATGAGGTGAGGAGGGGGAGAGGTACCCTTAGTTTTTGGGAAGGGACCAGTCTGAGGCGTTTTTGATGAGATTGACTAGCATGCCTAAAATCTGGTCATATTTTTGCCGGTGAATTATCCCTATGTCTTCTGGGAGGTAATGGCATTTGACGGCGAAATCTATCCAGGTTTGAGTCTCAGCGGCTTCGGCTTCGCATTCGGTCAGTTTGGCAATGAAGGCAGCCTCATATCGACGCTTGCGCCATGCTTCAGCCAGGTTGGCACATACCGAACGAGACGATCGCCTAATTTGGTCAGTCAGAGAATAACGCTCCTCAACTGGAAATCGCTTAGATAGTTGATATATTTCCATCGCACTGTCAAAAGCCAGCTGATATACCCACAAATCTGTGTGCTTCTGAACCAACCGTGAAGCCATCCCACCAAATCCTTTAGCGGCAGCCAAGCTCTCCCATTCTTCCCTTCCTCCTCATCTCCCTCACCTGTCTCTTATACACATCT
>PYER01000199.1 GCA_003017855.1 filamentous cyanobacterium CCT1 | reverse complement strand
CTATTGTGCGCCGCCCTCGGGAGTATGGCACCACAAGAGATTTGCCTAATTCATGCCGAGAGAATGGTGGGCAGTGCCCACCCTACGAGTTGCAAAGGCAGAAGACGTTTTGTAAGGGCGAATGGCATTCGCCCTTACAAAACGTTGGCGGTGTAAGGCTCAAACGTAGAACAATCCCCCTTCTTCACCGTAATCACCGTCTTCACCCCACCCCGCCGCGTATAATCCCCAATTACCCGCAGCCCCCGCGGCTCCAACTCCTCCCATAGACGATCAGCGATCGCATTTGCCACCATCTCATGGCTCACCCGCTGATCGCGAAAGCTGTTGATATAAAGCTTAAACGCCTTCAGCTCCACCACCCACGGCCCCGGACAATAGTCCACCACAATCGTGCCGAAGTCTGGATACCCCGATCGCGGGCACAGCGCCGTAAACTCCGGATGCTCCAGATGAATCGTATAGACATTTTCCGACGGGTTAGGCCACTTCTCCAGCGGTTCCACCGCGGCCTGGAGAATAGCGCGATCGCCGTACTGGGTAGACGGGGCGGAAGCAGTAGTCATCGGTAAAGAAAGGGTAAAGAATGGCCAGAGTCAATAGCTCCGGGATCAGGTCAACAGTCGCCTTCGGTAATGTAGCGTCTTTCAGGGGTTCTTGACCTAAGTACACCAGGCAGATCGCCTATAGATGCACTGACTCACAGGAAAGTTCCCCAAACCCACCTTAACCAAAGTTATTCCAATTGCTTAACCAAAACTTCATACTTCTTGCTTAACACCTCTAGCCCCGCCCCAAACCCCGTGATAAGTTCACCAAGCGTTAGCAGCAGCATTTGTAGCACGCTTGTAGTGCAACTGCTCTAACGCCATCGGAAGACGCTTTTTCAGGAGAAAAAACCATGACGATTTACCGCAAGCTTGCCCTCGCTGCCGGTAGTCTGACCCTCGCCGGTATGGCCCTTGGCTTGCCCGCCCAAGCCGAAGACAGCAAAATGGAATCGATGGGCGAAGGCGTTGAAGCCGTTGCCGCCGAAGCCGAAGCCGAAGCTCCTACGGTTGATGTTGAGGCGATTGAAGCCGAACTCGACGCCGAGCAAGAGGCCGCCATTGAAGATGCTGCCCCCGACGCTGTAACCGAAGAAGCCGCCGCTGAGGAGGTGGTCGAAGAAACCGAAGCTGCCGCTGAAGAATCCGTTGAAGAAACCGAAGCAGCTGCCGAGGAAGCTGTCGAAGAGCCCGAAGCCGTTGCTGAGGAAGCAGTCGAAGAGACCGAAGCCGCCGCTGAAGAATCCGACCCCGCAGCAGTGACCGACGAAACCACCGTCGAAGAAACTGCTCCTGAGGCAGCGATCGAAGAAACCACCGACACCGTTGACGCCGAGACCGAAGCCCCTGCCGACGTCGAAGCCACCGTTGAAGAGGCCACCCCAGAAGCCAGCGCCGAAGAGCTTGCTCCCGAGGCAACCGTTGAGGAGACCTCCGAAGCTGTTGACACGGAAGCTACCGAGGCTGAAGCCGTTGACGCCGAAGCTACCGAAGTTGAAGAAGCGCTAGAGCCTACTTCCGAAATCACCCCCGGCAGCTAGGTCAGACTTCAGGGGCTAGAGCTGCTGCCTGACCCAATCGAGGGCCTCTTCGCGGCAGCTTACCAGCCCCTCAGCCTGAGCCAAGTGAACAGCCTCCAGCAGTTCACCGATTTTAGGACCTGGTTTGAGGGTAAGCCCTTGCACCAGGTCTTTTCCAGTAATCAGGGGCTTGGGGTGAGCCACCGGGTCATTGGGGGTGAGGTAGCGCTGCACCAGCGGCAGCACCAGCGCCTCGGGCACACCACAGGCCAGATTCAGCAGGGCGACCCCGGCAAACCCCGCCCCCGCTAGCTTAAACAGCTGGTACTGCTGACCGGGGGGCAGGAGCCCATCGCCCTGGTGCTGGTGCCAATACTGCCAACCCTTGAGAATGCTGAGCACCGCCTGTTGCTCAACCCGGCTGTACTTGAGTCGAACCAGGCTGGCCTCGGCACTGCCCAGGTCCGGGGGTAGGAGCTGGCTGAGCTTAGTGGCTTTGAGCCAGCTGCGGTGCAGGCCAGGGGCCGTCTGCTCTTTGACCCAGCTGTGCAGCAGATGTGAAAACTCGGGCCAGCGCTCGTGGTACTGGGCCGCCAGCTGATCCAGGGTGGCCAGACGTTCAAGATGGGAGCCATCGACCTCGGGCAGCCAGGTTTGCAGCAGGCCGTCTTGCCAGGCCAGTTCCAGCAGGGCCGACCCCTCCGGCAGGCTGAGCAGGCAGTCTAGTTCACCCCGCACCCGTTCAGCGGCCATTTGCCCCAGGGCCGGGGCCAGGTTGCGAATGGTCTGCTGGGTAGTGGGGTCGAGGCTAAAGCCCAGCTGGGCGGCCTGCCGATAGGCCCGCAGCAGGCGCAGGGGGTCGTCTTCTAAATTCTCGGCGGCGACCATGCAGAGGGTTTTGCGCTGCAGGTCGGCGCAGCCATTAAGGGGGTCGAGCAGCGTTTCGCTGTGGGGGCTGTAGGCGATCGCGTTGATCGTGAAGTCGCGCCGGTGCAGGTCAGAATGAATCGTTGGCCCTACCTGCTGGGCAAAATCGACCGTCGCGTTGGCAAACACCACCCGCGCGATCTGGTGGTCGGCATCGAGCACCACAAAGCCAGCGCCGTAGTGTTTAGCAATGCTCTGGGCGGTGGCGATCGCCCGTTCCGGCAGCACAAAGTCGAGGTCTAAATAGTCGGCCTGACGGCGCAGCAGCGCGTCTCTGACACTTCCCCCCACCAGGTAGGCTTGCTGTGGCAGTAGCGATACGCTGAAGGGCCAGGTTTTTGGCGAAAGCGCCGATTGTTCAGTAGCCACTGCGAGGGAAATGGGTGATAGCGTTGGATTCAATGAACCCTCATTCCTTTTATTACAACAGGGTTTTTGAGTCTTGACAGCCTGGCCTCGCAGAGAACGCCTGAAACCTCACCGGAGGTTTTCATTTTGCAACATCTGGGCTGGCCCGCCCGGGACATTCAAAAAACTTGAGCTAGACTACCAGAAAACGTATCCCCTTTACTGACAGGCCTTCTCCTGCTAGAGACCGACGGCCAATCGGCTGAGGGCTGGTTAGACTGAGGATGAGCAACTTTCAATCCTGCCGTGTTCCTGCCGGGGGCGTGCCATGTGCATTTGTGTAAACTGTCACTACGTCGATCGCTGCACCACCTACCACGCCGTGGAGGAGCTGCACGGACAACCCCACTTGACCGATTCCCCCTACTTTGAGGCGGTGAATCCGACTGTCAACGCCAACATTCGCATGCTCGATGACGTGGTTGAGCAAGAGTTTGACGTCGTCGGCTGCGACAGCTTTGTGCAAGAACAGGGCAAGTGGTCTAAGCTACGCCCTGGTGAGCTAGTACCGACGTAGAGGGTGGATGGGTAGATGAGTGGATGGGAAATGGTTGCATAACGGCATAAACGCGGTAGGGGCAAACGGTTGTTTGCCCGGCGAGAAACATTGGATAGTTGTTTCATGCCCGCGTTCAGCATCCCCAATTCAGAAATCCCCTTGACTACGCTGTGCGTTAACTTTGCCTGTCCTCAGCCCGATAATGCGGACGATGCGATCGCCTGTGCGGCCTGTGGTCAGCCGTTACTGGTGGATGAACGCTATCGCTGTCAGCTGGTGCTGGGCCAGGGCGGTTTTGGGCGTACCTACCTGGCGATCGCAGAGGACCGCAATCCACCCCTGCTCTGCGTCGTCAAGCAGGTCGCTCCGGCGAAAAGCGATCGCGCTGATGCCCGCCAGCGCTTTCATCGCGAGGCCGATCGCCTTGCCACCCTGGGTCAACATCCCCAAATTCCGGCGCTGCTGGATGTAGTTGACAACGCCCAGGGCCAGTTCTTGGTGCAGGAATACATTCCCGGCCCCAGCCTTGACCAGCTATTGCAGCAGTCCCTTAACGAGAGCGAGGCCCTGGTGCAGCGAGTGCTCTACGAACTGCTGCCGGTGCTGGCCTACATTCATGAGCACAGCGTTATTCACCGCGACATCAAGCCCGCCAACATTATTGCGCCCCCATCGCCGCAGCCCCTGGCTTTAGTGGATTTTGGTGCGGCAAAGGCGATTGCCGACCCTGAACAACTCAAGCACACCGCCACGGTGATTGGCAGCGCTGGGTATGCCGCCCCCGAGCAAGCCCTGGGCAAAGCCGTCTACGCCAGCGACATTTTTAGCCTGGGCGTCACCTGTCTGCATCTGCTCACCGGGATGCATCCCTTTGATCTGTATTCGGTCAGTGACGATGCCTGGGTGTGGCGGCCCTACGCTCCTGCCTCGGTTAGCCCAGCCCTGGGCCGAGTACTCGATCGCATGGTCAACCGCCGCCTGAGCGAGCGCTACAGCACGGCCCAGGAGGTGCTGGCCGACCTGCGCTGGAGTGGCTTAGCGTTAGAAAATTCGCTCGATCAGCGCTCCAAAGCCGCCGCCAAATCTCTGGATCCTACAGGCTTAACCTGGGAGCAACGGTTTACGCTCAGCCTGCCGGGGATTGTCGCCAACGGGCTGGCCATGAGCCCCAGCGGGCGGGCGATCGCTACCGCCTGCTCCGACGGCACGGTGCGCTTGTGGGACTGCACCAACGGTCAGGCCATTCACACCTTTCGCAAATCACTGGGGCTACTGGGGCCAGGCCATCGCGGCCCGGTCAAAACCGTGGTGTTCACTCCCCAAGGCGACGCGATCATTAGCGGGGGCGAAGATAGCCAGCTAGTTCAGTGGTATCTGGCTGACTACAGCGGCCAAGAACTACCGCTGTCGGGTTGGCAGATTACCGCCCTGCTCAGCATTCTACAGAATGGCACGCTGGCGGTGGGCAGCGGCGATGGTCGCATTCACCTGTGGCCGCTGGGGCAGGGCAGTACGCCCAAAACCCTCGTCCATCACCAGGACCAGGTAACGGCTCTAGCCGTCGATAACGTAAATCATTTGCTGATCAGCGGCGGGCACGATCGCACCATTCGTCTCTGGTCGCTACCTTCGGGCCGTCTGGTGTGTACCCTCACCGCGCCCAAGCACAACATTACGGCACTGGCCTGCCATCCCCAAGATGGCCGCATTGTCAGCGGTGACCAGGCCGGTCAAGTCCAGGTTTGGAGTGCCGAAAACCCCGATCAGGGGCTGGTGATCTATAAGTCTCCCGGCCCTGTCACCGCAATTAGTATCAGCCCCGACGGTCACTGGTTGGCGATCGGGGCCGACAACGGCCAGCTCACACTGGTTGGTTTGCAGGGTCAGCCCCAGACCATTCAGCTTCGCCATGCCTGGGCTGTACGGGCGATCGCCTTCACCCCCGATAGCCGTATGGTCGTCAGCACCAGCGCTGACGAGACTATCCGCTTCTGGTGTTTGGTATACCCTGCCTCGCCCAGTTAATTCTTCTGTCGTATGGTGCTGAATCCGGCTTAGCTAGCCTCAGGTGGACTGGGCAAACGACCGTTTGCCCCTACACGGGTTACTTGTTTTCATGCGCGGTCTACAAGGGCTACTGTCGAGTCTAAGGGGTTTGGGAGAACTGGCGCACGGTGGAGCTAAAGCCCGAGGCCTTAAACTGCTTGAGCTTCAACGGTTCGGGCTGGTTGGCTGCTACCGAAATGCGAAGCTCAAAGTCACTCTCGCCAGGGGGAACTTCCGCAATGCCGCCCAGTCGGCCCCGATTCTGCATCACAGGGTTGTCGTTGGCGTCGTAGATGCGGCCAAAAATATCGGCATCAATGACGGGCTTGCCGGTGCGGTTGATCGCTTTGCCCGTAATCAAAAAGCAATTCGCCTCTTGAATAGAGCCTGGTGCCACCATGCCATCGGCGTACTCAGGGGGGCAGGGGCTGTAGGTAATGTCGGCCAGATCAATGGGAGTCAGCGCCTGGGCGGTTAACCCAGCGCCGCTCAGCAGCCAGAGGCCAGCGACTAAAAGGGCTGTGAAGATGCTGCGTAGGGCCATAGGTCGCTAGGGGGTAAGCAATCGTTAGTTTCAGCTTATCGCGATTTGCCCTGGCGGGGGACGGGAATGACGCGCCCTAGGGCAACCGCTCGTCTACATAGGCTTTGGCATCGCGCAGGCTGCAGCCGTTGGTTTCTCTAACCCGCTTAATGGCGTCGATTAGCTTGCCCTGGTCTAGTAAATCGCGCACCTGGCGATCCAGGTCTACCTTCATAGGTCGCCCTGATCCTGGCGAGTGGAGGA
Source organism: filamentous cyanobacterium CCT1 (assembly GCA_003017855.1). Lineage (GTDB taxonomy): Bacteria > Cyanobacteriota > Cyanobacteriia > Phormidesmidales > Phormidesmidaceae > Nodosilinea. The sequence continues at coordinate 6,089 of PYER01000199.1, read as the reverse complement.
CAGAGCGGGATGGCTGCGGCGATCGCCCCCAAGCACGCGATCGCTGGCCAAGATCCCGCGCACCCTGCTTTGACTTGAGCGGCTGCCGGGGCCGCTGCAGCCGCTGGGTAAGCCAGAACGACAGGCTAAAGGCCACCAGGCCAGCGATCAAAAAGGCGGCAACGGTCATAGCTTTTATGGGAGATCAGGGATTGGGGATCGGGGTAGTTCTAATCTAACGGCTGTTTGAGGAGGTAGGTGGGTGGGTAGGCGGGTAGGCGGGTGGATGAGTAGGTGGGTAGGTGGGGGATGGTCCCTGAGCGGAGTCGTTTGTCCTGTGGACAGGCTTCGCCAACGCGTTAGCGTCTCCCGTAGGGAGAAAGGGGGCGGGTGAGTGAGTGGATGGGTGGATGAATAGGTGTAGACGCGGAGCGGCTTCCCGCAGAGTAGAGATGAATGCAAAGTTCAAAATTGAAAATTCAAAATTTTGCACTTTTCGCAAGATGGGGATCGTTAAAAAAACTGCTCAAACTGCTCAACGATCGCCTCAGCGTGTATCCTTTATCAGACCTTTTACTGTCCTCTGGGTACCGCCATGAATCAGCTTTTTAAGCCGTCTCTGGCTATGTTGGCACTGCTCAGCGCTCTCGCGGCGCTGCCGATGAATGTGCTCAGGTCTAATTCTGCGCTGCTGGCCCAGGTGACGGAGGAACCCACGCCAACCTTTACCCTGCAGGAGACTGTGCCCGCTGGCACGATGCTCTCGATCAACGGGTCGCCGTCGATGGCGGGCATTAACCAGAACCTGGAGGAGGGCTTTGAGCAGCGCTACCCCGACACCGATGTCAGGCACGAAGCCAGTGGCGATGAGCAGGCGCTACAGGAACTGCAGAGCGGCAGTATTGACCTGGCGGCCCTGGGGCGATCGCTCAGCGAAGCCGAGGAAGACCCCAGCCTCACCTCAATTCCGGTCACGCGGGAGAAGATTGCCGTCATTGTTGGGCGCGACAATCCGTTTCGGGGCTCTTTATCCTTTGACGACTTTGCCGCTATTTTTCGCGGCGAGATTACCAACTGGTCGGAGGTAGGGGGGCCTGACCTGCCAATCCGATTTATTGATCGCCCGGCTGAGAGCGATACCCGGCTGGCCCTGGCCGACTACGAAATCTTTAGTGGACAGCCCTTTGAGACCGGCGAGAACGCCGTGCAGATAGAAGAAGACGACACCGCTGCGGTAGTGCGTGAGTTGGGCCGAGACGGCATTAGCTATGCGATCGCCTCAGAGATACTGGAGCAAGATGCCGTGCGCCCGGTAAGCCTGGACAGCACCCTGCCTGACGACCCCCGCTACCCCTATTCACAGCCCCGCAACTATATCTATGTGGGCGAGCCGAGCCTTGCCGTAGAAGCCTTTTTGGGTTTTGCCACCAGCGATGCAGGCCAAGCCGCTGTGGCCGAGGCCAAGCAGACCGCTAGCGCCAACGTTACGGTCGGCGCCAACCGGCTACCCGGCAGCGTAGCCCTGGCCCCCGACGGGCGCTTTATGGTGCGCGGCACCGAAGACGGTCAGCTGCAATGGCTTGATGCCGCCGGCAACTCCACCGAAACCGTAGTTGCCGATGCCCATCGAGGGGCCGTGTCGGCGGTCGTGATTAGCCCTGATAACCAAACCGTTGTCTCTAGCGGCGCCGATGGCACCCTGCGCCGCTGGGATCGCAGCGGCAATTCGCTGGGTGAGCCGATCACAGGTCAGGGTGGCCCGATTTTATCGCTGGCCCTCAGCCCCGATGGTCAGACCATTGCCAGCGGCAGTGCTGACGGCACCGTAGAGCGCTGGGCGATCGCCGATGGCAAGCCCCTGGGCGAGCCCATTACTGCCCATGACGGGCCGGTGCAGGCCCTCCACTATCCCGCTGGGGGACAGGCTTTTGTCACCGGCAGCGGCGACGGCAGCCTGGGCTTTTGGAATGCGGATGGCACCGCTGCCGATGAAATACCCGACGCCCACCCAGGCGGCGTCACAACCATTACCAGCAGCCCCGACGGTCAGGTGCTGACGACCGCAGGCGGTGACGGCAGCCTGCGCAACTGGGATCGCTCGACCCTGCAGCCCAGGGGCGGCACCATTGAAGCCCACGAAGCGCCGGTCAGCGCCGTGGCCTACAGCCCCGATGGCGGCACCCTAGCCACAGCTGGCACCAATGGCACCCTACAGCTGTGGTCGCCAGACGGCACGCCTCGCCTGCCGCAGCCCGTCGAGCTAGAGGCACCAGCGGCATCGTTGGGCTACACCCCTGAAGGTCAGCTAGTGGTAGGCAGCAGCGATCAGGTGGCGCTTCTCAACGACCAGGGTCAGCCGATCGCCAGCGTCGAGACCGAGGCCGAGACCGAGGCCAGCGATCCGGATCCTGAAGTGAGTAGCCCTTGGGATCGCATTCGCGACCTGCCCCCCAGCGCCTGGTGGATGCTGGCGGCAATCCCGGCCCTGCTGCTGCTGGCCGGTATCGTCGGGGCGCTGCTGGGCCGCCGCGATCCAGATGATGAGGACAATACCCTGGAGGCCGACGCTACCATCCCTGACCCTGGGTTAGATATCGATTTTTCTGGCCTGGGCAGCCGACCCCCGATCACCGCTGGCCCACTGCCCCCCGACGATAGCTCCCCCGGCGCTATCTCGCCCGACCCCACGCTACCCGACCCGAGGCCGCTGCCCCCCGAAGCCGAGCTGGTGCCGGGGCCTGGCGAATACCCGGTGGGGGTAGCCCCAGGAAAGCTAGAGCAGGCCCGCCTGGACCTGGCCGAGGGCCGACGACTCATGCGTGAGGGCCACTGCAACACCGCCTTGATCTACTTCAATCAGGCTGTAGAGGCTACCGAGGTCGAGCGCAGCAAAGCTGGAGCTACGGGCATACCAGCCCAGGGTATCAACGCGATTGCAGCTCAGGCCCAGGCTCAGCGAGGCCATGCGCTGGCTCTCCTGGGGCAGAGCAACGAAGCCATGGACAGCTACAATGCCGCCCTGCAGCTCGATACCAGCGTTATCGATGCCTGGATTGGCAAAGGGCGGCTGCTCAGCACCATGGGCCGCTACGACGAAGCCATCTTCTGCTTTGACACAGCGCTAGAGCTAGATCAGACATCGGCGGCAGCCTGGGCAGGCAAAGGCCAAGCTCTGATGCAGGTGGGGCGCCAAAGCGAGGGGCAGACCTGTTTGTCTAAAGCGGCTGATCTGGGCAACGATGACATGTTGCCGGGGATAGGCATTACCCCGTCGCCCTATCCTGGCGTGATGCCAGTGCCAGTGCCGGTAGCCCCTGGGGCAGGCATCACGCCAGGGCCACTGCCGGAGGCGGTATTGCCAGAACCGTCGCCCTCAGCGGACTATGACCCCGACGTACCCCTGGAACTACAGCAGATGGTGCTGGGTCTGCCCTCCGCCGACATAGAAATTACTGGCGACAACCGCTTCAGCAGTGCGGATGTGCCGCCAGACCTGGAGTCAGAGGTGGCTAATCTGCCCAGCCAGGCCGAACATGCTGCCACCGTTGGGGGCGGAATGGGGTCTACCGGACCGCTGCCCATTACCCCAGGCCCACTACCGTCTGAGGCCATCAGCCCAGGGCCGATGCCGTCCGAGGCCATTACCCCAGGGCCGGTACCGTCTGAGACGATTGGCTCAGAACCACTGCCCCCCAGCACCCTAGAGGAAGAGCTGCTCAGCCAGGTGCGTCTGGGCATCACCCCCGGCCCAAGCGCGGCACCGCAGGAGCTACCTGTGGACAGCGCGCCCGCTGAGAGCCCCGGAGTCACGGCGATCGCTGAGCCACCCCTGCGCCCTGCCCCAGTGCCGGTGCCGCCCCCGGTGCCGCTAGAACCGGGCGACTACGTTCCCCCGCCGCCCGAGGCCACGATCGCAGGTGACGGCTCGGGGCTAGAGGGGCTGCCGCCGGATGTACTGACCGCGCTGGCCAGCATTCCGCCCGGCTCACCTGATAGCTTCGGCGTTGTGCCCACCAGCGCCGAGCCCGCAACTGTGCCATCAGCCAGCGCCGCCAACAGCTGGATTCGGCTATCGGTCGATCGTGAAAGCGAACGCTTCTACGCGGTGTGGCAGATCGACAGCGGCGATCGCGCCCGAGCCAAAGACAACGGCGGCGAGACCATGACCCTGCGCCTCTACGATGTCACAGGCCGGGCCACCCAGTCGGCGCTACCCCCGGCGGTGGCCGAGCAGCGCTGCCGCGACGACTTTGCCCAGGACTGGTACCTGCCCGTTCCCCAATGGGATCGCATCTATGTGGTCGAGGTGGGCTACCTTAGCGCCACGGGCAACTGGCAGGCGATCGCCCAGTCGGCTGAGGTAGCTGCCATCACCACCTAATTTCAGCCACAATCTGCTCAGTGACCCCCAGTTTGTAGGGGAATAGCACAGCTGTGCCCCACTTGGTTGATGTCATGTGCACAAGACGGCATCGCCACAGAAAAGCCCAGAGCCTAGCTCCGGGCTGGGGTCAGGAGTGAACTTGACGATCTAGCGACGATTTCAGGGCAACGACTTTGGGCTGCTACACCTTGAGCACCCACTGGTCGCGGGTTTCGGCGCTGACAAAGGGGGCAGGCACGAAGGGAATATCGATCCCTAGTGAGATAAATGCAGCCCGAATCGTCGTCGCGTGGGAGGCTTCAGCGGCGGCAATTGTGGCCCCAGCGGTAATCAGCTCTGGGGTTTGGAGACGCGCAACTTCGCTGGTATAGGCGATCGCCGCATCGGTTTCCAACGCCAGGGCCAGCTTGGCGATATTCACATCGGAATCGAGGCCGCCGTCGCCGCGCTCCAGATAGGCCGAGAGGTCGTAGCTGTCCATAGCCATGACCGGGCTGCCCCCCAGGTTAGTAATCACCTGACTGAGCACATCGCGGTGGGCCATGTGGTCGGCCTGGTTGGCCAGGGCAATGGCCAGCACCGCTTTACCCACATCGGTATCGCTGAGACCACCGGCAGCGGCACTGTAGGCCCAGATCGCCTGGTGTTCGTAGTAGAGTGCCCCGTTGAGAATACCAATGTCGTTAGCGGCCGCTCGGCTGCGAAAAATCGAACCAGAGCGGCTTTGGGCCTGGGCCGGGCTCTGGGTCAGGGCAGAGAAGCCGAGGCTGCCGGCCAAGCCTGCGATCGCGCCACCTACCATCACTCGACGGCGAGACACCCCTGCCCCAGAGTGACCGGAGCTGGCAGACATTAGATCGTGATTCATAGCAGTATCCTTTGCGCTAACGTTTTGAGCGGGCCTAATTTCTTTCTTTAGAAGAATGCTGTAGGACCAGACACAATACGATCAGCTCTACCCTTTGGATGGTGACAGTAGCCTTTGAAGTTTTGGCTACTCTGGCTGGCTGCGGTTGCTCCCTGGTCCATCCGCTGGGCCTGTTTGAGTCGTATTACTGGCAGATCATCAAATGCCCCCCTTCTCGCCGCCCGACCCCATGGCATCTGAACCAGTCAGCGATCGCGAGCTGGTCAGCCGCCTATGGGCCGGTGATACGGCTGCCCTCGCCACTCTCTACGATCGCTACGCCTCCATGGTCTATACCCTGGCGCTCAAAATGCTGGCCAACTCCACCGAAGCCGAAGACCTCACCCAGGAAGTGTTTGTCAACTTTTGGCAGCGGCGGCAGTACAACCCCGAGCGGGGCAGCATCGGCAGCTACCTGGCCACCTACACCCGCTCCCGCGCCATCGATCGCCTGCGAATTAGCCGCGGACGAGCCACCATTTTGCAGCGGTTTCAGCGCATTACCGCCGCCTCTAGCCGATCTGCCAACCCCTTTGACCATGCCACTCAGCAAGAACAGCGCCAGCACCTGCGCGCCGCCCTCGACCAAATTCCCCCCGCCGAGCGCGAGGTGCTAGAGATCGCCTACTTTCAGGGGCTGAGCCAGTCCGAGATTGCCGCTCAGCTGGGCATTCCCCTCGGCACCGTCAAATCTCGCTGCCGCCAGGGCCTGCTCCGCCTGCGCAGCCTGCTTGAGCACCAGCGCAACTAACCCGTTCCCCCTCGGGATAACCACACCAACCACTCCCCCAATTCTGCAAAACCCCTCACCCCACCTAC
>PYER01000198.1 GCA_003017855.1 filamentous cyanobacterium CCT1 | reverse complement strand
TGCCCCGCTTCACCCCCCCTGTCTCATTTGAGACTCCTTGCACAGCAACCCTTTCAAAACTTTTCTGCACCACTAAGCCCAGCAGCCAATCAGCCTGCTGTGAGGTAAGAGCGCTGGCAACGGCATCAATACTGAGGTTTCCTGCCGCTGAGCTTTATCGACCAGCGATTACCTGGGCTAACACATACGTCCCCAGTCAGTGCGAAAGCCCTGCGGTGAAGCTTACAAAAGACCACGCTCACCGCAGGGCTTGTTCCCTAGCATTTTGTCGGCAGCACCCCTCATGCTCGAGAAATGGCAGCAGGTGCTCTCGAATTGGCTGGCAGCGTTTGAGCGCGCTGTGCCTCAGAAACCTTTGGACTCAAATCCAAACCCTCGCCACGCTGCATCGAGGTTGAGAAACCACACTGAGGCACCAAGATCTGTCGTTATCTTATTCGGTGTCGTGGTTATCGACTTGATCCATACCTACGCCTTCATTACCGCGATCGTCGAGCATTTGAGGAGTAACAGCAGGGTTTTCGATAATCTCTCGGGGGTCTTTGTCGTAACCGCCTTTATTGACTAAGTCACGGGGATCGAACGTTTCTTTATCAACGGATTGAGTATCGTCAGGATTGTTTGGTTGATTCTCAGCCATAAAACCACTTCTTTTGCGTCAGCTCACTGGAGCACCTATTAACGTAAACAGTAGCAGCAGTTATTTCATCTCCCATCCGTTATACATCGAGGGGGAGAGATGAATGAATCTAGCAGTTTATGACGTTGATTTTGCTTCACCGAAAAAGAGCGGCTAACCATTCAACTGCTGATTACACAGGTGGAGGTTCCAAGCCTGTCGCGGGGAGTGCTAGACCTGCTGACTCCGAAGAGGGAGTTTCGAGTGCGTTAGCAGGCGTATTTCTCGTTCCTGGGTTTTAAGCCATCCCCGACTTATCAACTTGGATCGTTGAGGGGCTTGGGCAATCCTGTACTTGGGCAACGAATGCGGCTTGCTGCGCCAGCGCCCACGACCTTCTGACGTAGGGCTAGGCTGTAGGGCCTCGGTGGGGGATTGGGCTATAGAGAGTTCTCTCTATATACCCTATATCAAAACATTTATGGATATAGCTATGTGCTTGATTTTGGGCGGTTATCAGCGCAAGCTTAGGAGGGTTTACAGTTTTTGTTGGCCCATCCTCCCTCGTAAAAGAGCACATTTAGGGTGTTGAACACCCAACTAAATTGTCCTGTTAAAGCGCTAACTTCCAAATTTTATGCAAGATGAACAGAAAGCGTTTTGGCAATGCTATAGCGTTGACACGCAGCGCAAAAACTGACGGTAGGGACTGAAAAAGTTTATGGAGCAACCACTGGCATCATCCGGCTTTAAGGGTGGCACTGTAGCCATCAGAGGCGCGCTGCTAGATTTTGTGGCTGACCCCTTCTACGGGCCTGAAGCCGAGGCGGTGCGCTATGTTGCCGACGGTGTGCTGCTAGTGCGGGACGGGAAAATTGAGGCGGCGGGCACCTGTGCTGAGCTGGCGGCTGGTCTGGGCGATCGCCCCCTGATTGACCACACCGGCAGCCTGATTACCCCCGGCTTTATTGACACCCACATCCACTACCCTCAGACGGGCATGATGGCGGCCTACGGCGAACAGCTGCTGGAGTGGCTTGACCGCTATACCTTTCCCACCGAGCGCAAGTTTGCCAATGCTGACTATGCGCGATCGGTGGCCGAGCTATTTCTCGACGAATTGCTTAAGAACGGGACGACTACTGCCCTGGTCTTTGCAGCCGTGTTTCCGGCCTCGGTTGATGCCTTTTTTGAGGCTGCTGAAGCCCGTCACCTGCGCATGATCAGCGGCAAGGTGATGATGGATCGCAACGCCCCCGACTACCTGTGCGATACGGCCCCATCATCCTACGAGGAGTCGAAGGCGCTGATTGAGAAGTGGCACGGGCGGGGTCGGCTGCTCTACGCGGTTACACCTCGGTTCGCCGCGACCTCCACCGAAGCTCAGCTAAAACTGGCGGCTAAGCTGCTGGACGAGTTTCCCGATGTCTATCTGCACACTCACCTGTCGGAGAACGTCAGCGAAGTCGCCTGGATCAGGGAGCTGTTTCCCCAGTATTCCGGATACCTGGACGTGTACGACCAGACGGGGCTGGTGCGAGAGCGATCGCTGTTTGCCCACGGTGTGCAGCTTACCGACGCTGAATTTCAGCGGCTGTCCGAGGCGAAGGCGGCGATCTCCTTCTGCCCCACCTCTAATCTATTTCTCGGCAGCGGCCTGTTTCGCATTGAGCAGGCCAAAAACCCCGAGCACCCGGTCAAAGTTGGCCTGGGTACGGATGTGGGGGCGGGCACCAGCTTTTCGCTGCTGCAAACCACTAATGAAGCCTACAAGGTGGCTCAGCTGCGGGGGCAGAAGCTCTCGGCCTTCAAAGCGCTCTTTCTCGCCACCTTGGGCGGGGCCAGGGCGCTATGTCTGGACGATAAGCTGGGTAGCTTTGAGCCGGGCAAAGAGGCTGACTTTGTGGTGCTCAACCCTCAGGCGACGCCTCTGCTGGCCCTGCGAAATGAGGGGAGCATTCCCGAGACCCTGGAGGAGCTAGAGGATCTGCTGTTTTCGCTGGTGATCATGGGGGGCGATCGCGCCGTTGCCGCCACCTACATTCTGGGAGAGCAGGCCTACAGCTCTGAATCTCCCTGCACGCCCTGAATAATTCGCGATAGCTCGCTCTTTTCGTCCACCGCGATGCGGGTGGGCGAGCCGCTGATGATGCGCTCCAGGTTGCGGAAAGAGTCTTTGATATCCGGTCCCTGGCTGTTGATGGTGTACTCGCGAATGCCCTTGTCGTGCCACGAGCCGCGCATTTTAAATACGTTAATGGCCCGCGACAGTTCGCCCCGCACCTCGACGTACTGCAGCATCAAAATGGTGTCGGTGATGGTAGAAATGTGCGATTCGGTAATCGAGTGCAGCCCCATAAACTGCTCGGTGGTGTTGGTAAAAAAGCCGGTGATTTCTTCCTGCTTGGCAAAGCCCGTGACGCCGATTACAAACTGACGAAAGGAGTTGTTGCTGACGCCGCGATCGAGGGCGGAGAGCGAGTCGATCGCCACCCGCGAGGGCTTGAACTGAGAAATTTCGGTTTTGATAATTTGCAGGTGGTCTTCGAGGCCCGCCGACTCGGGGTAAGCGCAGATAATTTTCAGCAGCCCCTGCTCCTCCATGGCCTCAAAATCGACCCCCCAGGAGTAGGCATTGCGCGACAGCTGAGCCCGTGACTCTTCGTAGGCAAACAAAATGGCCCGCTCGCCATGCTTGCAGCCATCCACCAAAAACTTGCTGACCAGCAGGGTTTTGCCCGTACCCGTCGCTCCGGTAGCGAGGATGATGGAATCTTTGAAGAAGCCGCCGCCGCACATTTCGTCGAGCGTGGGCACCCCCGACGACACCCGCGCGTTGGACGATCGCTGGGTCAGCTGCATCGCCCCTAGCGGGAAAATGTTGACGCCGTCGTTAGTAATGGTGAAGGGGTACTCCCCTTTCATGTGGGTGGTGCCCCGCAGCTTGAGAATCTCAATCGTGCGGCGGCGGCGCTCTCCCTCCAGGGCGTTGCGCACAATCACCACGTTGTCAGAGACAAACTCTTCTACCCCAAACCGGGCCACCGGGCCGTATTCATCTAGGCGCTCGGTGGTCATTACCGTGGTTACCCCCATCAGCTTGAGGCGGGCCACCAGGCGAAAGATCTCCCGCCGCACCACCGAGGCCGCGTCGTACTGCTGAAACACCGCCGTCACCGAGTCGATCGAGACCCGCCGGGCCTTGTACTTGCGGATGGCGTACTGGATGCGCTCGATCAGCGCTGAGAGGTCGAAGTTACCGACCACATCCTGCCCCTCGGGGTCGGGGGAGGCGTCGAGAATAAACAGCTTGCCGTCGTCGATCAGGCGCTGCAGGTCCCAGCCAAAGCTGTAGGCGTTTTGAATGATGTCTTCGGGCGACTCTTCGAAGGTGACAAACACCCCAGGCTCGTCAAACTGAGTGATGCCGTTGTAGATAAACTGCACCGCAAAGAGGGTTTTGCCGGTGCCCGAGGTGCCGCTGACCAGGGTCGATCGCCCCGCTGGCAGACCACCGTGGCTGATGTCGTCAAAGCCTTCTATGGTTGTGCGGATCTTTTGCACGCCAACGGATCGCGCAGAGGACTGCAATTCAAGTTGGTCAGAGTCTGTCATGGGAGATGGTTACGGGTATCGGGCAGGGCGACGGCCCTTAATAACTTACAGGACATCCTGAGAATCAAGCATACCCCGAAGCAGCTACTCTAAAGGATTTCAAGCCCCTGGGCAACAGTTCCTGCCAATTCATGGTGCCCCTGCCAGAGCAGGCGATCGCCGCCCGAACCCAGCCCTGAATCAATCTGTCACCCCTAGACTTGGGCACTGGGCTGGGCCTAGCCATAGATGTCGTCTTCGCGCAGCTCATCGTAGAGCAGGTCGAGGCCAATCAAAACCCGCTCACGGTCAGACAAATCACCGATAATTTTGCGCACGGGGGGCGGCAGAATCTTGGCCAGGGTGGGAGTAGCCAAAATCTTATCTTCCTCCGCCAGCTGAGGATTTTTAAGCACGTCGATGACCTTGAGCGCGTAGACCCCCTGAAATTCTTCTTCCAAAATATTGTTGAGGGTTTTGAGGGCGCGAATGGAATTAGGAGTGTTGCCCGCGACGTAGAGCTTGAGAATGTAAGTCTTTTTAACGGAGCTCATGGAACACTGTGGTTGACAGGAATATGGATGATTGTATCGAGAAGTATTTGGGCCGCATAGCTTTCCACTTTAAGGTTCACGGGTTAAGGTTCACGGGGGATCGATCGCCGGTACATTTCGCAGAGATGGGCAATCACGTCGATCAGCGTGAGGCGGTAGTCGAGCAAAATTTCTTCGCTCCGCCCCTCCAGCTTAAGCTGCTTGGAGAAGTTATCCATCAGCTCCATGTGAATTTCAACAATTTGGGCTACCGAGATATCGGACATGAAGGCCTGATCGACAAAGTCATCGATCAGCTGATTGAGGTTGAGCTTGAGGTTACTGGCGAAGTAGGCCAAAACAATTTTGCGGTAGTCGCTTTTGAGCTGGTCGAGCAACGCCTGGCGGTCTTCCGGGCTCAGGTGGCGCAAAAATTGGCTGGGGTTGCGTTTGTAGTAAACCCCCAGGTAGCCCAGCCGGGCCTTGAGTTTTTCGGTGAGCTGGTGTTGCTGATTGCTCAGGCTCGCCGCCGGGGGGCTAGACTGATCGGCAGGTGCGGCGGTGGCGGTCGCCTGACTGGCGTCTGAGTGGCGCAAAAACGCTTGAATGGCGGCCTGAATGGCGCTCTCGACCTGGGGCAGCGCCTCTAGGGAATGGTGCACCACAGGGCCCAGGTAACCGTCAGATTGGGGCGCTGGGTGGGCGATCGCCTCTGGATCGCCGACCAGTACTACCACCGGCAACACCAGATTGAGTTCTCGCAGGGCGGGTCTGAGGGCATCTTGCCAAACCTGCTCGTCGACCACCAGGCAGTCAGGAGGATCAGGGCGGCTCTGGAGCCAGTCCAGGGCATCGCCAATCAGAGTTGTTGGCTGTACTGCATATCGGCTCGGATCCAGATTCAAATCGGGAGCCTGCTTAACCTGATCACCGTGGGTCAGGCGATAGATTTGAAGGGGAGAAACCAAGGGGCGATGGGGAATGAGCAGGACAATGGGAAAGATCACAGGGTGACACACCCCGAGGTAACCAGACAGTGTTCTTAACCCTCTGTCCAATCGCTGGCCCAGAGGCTAGTCCAGACGCTGGTCAACAAAGGCAGCACTGAGGTGAGACCGTGAGCAAAAACCGAGATATTGTCAATTGTAAAGGTTGGTTGCCAGAATACAGCCTGCCCCCAAATCTGGAATCAAACCCCTAGGGGATTAGCCCATGGCGCTGCCGCCCCTCGACCACTTCTTAGACCCTATTCCAGCCTACGGCCTGGTTGCCCCCCTGGATGAGATTGCCCAGGCCGTGGGCCAGGTGCCGGGAGCCCCTCAGGGTCGTTCGGCTGCGCCTAGCCATATTATTGTGGTGGACGACGAGCAGCGGCCCTTAGGTGCCCTCGCCCTGGGACAGCTGTGGGCCAGTCATCGGGGCCAGAGCCAGTCGGCTGAGGCCAGCGCTGAGCTACGGGTGTTTGACTGTCAGCCCTGGCTAGAGCCAGTGGTCGAAGTTTTTGCCGGCCAGGCATTAGATATTCCGGCGCTGAGCGACCTGGGACGGCTGGCTCAGGGAATGCCCTCGCGGCCGTTGGTGGTGGTAGACCCCGATGGCCAATATTTAGGCGTTTTGAACCCAAGTCGAGTTCTCGGCTGGCTAGCATTTAAAGCTGACTCGAACGATCTTGAGCCGAGGGGTTCAGGAGCCGGCGGGCCTGAGTGGGGTGCGCCGCTGCCCCCCGACTGGGGGCAGAGCACCGGGGGGCAGCGGGCCTGGGTGCTGGAGCTAGGTCACGCCCTTAAAACCCCGATGACGACGCTGCTGGGGCTATCGACCCTGCTGCTGGACAGCCGGGTGGGCGCGCTGAGTGACCGCCAGTTTCGCTATGTCAGCCTGATCCAGCAGGCCATTCGCAAACTCACCGGCCTGGTCAACCTGCTGATCGACTGGATGCGGCTGGAGTCGGGCCAGATTAGCCTCAATCTGGAGCAGGTCTACCTCCAGCCCCTGGCCGACGAGCTGGTGCCCAGCTTTTTGAGCGCTCAGCCCACGCTCAAGCCCCCCCCGCTCAATGCGGTCTGGGCCGAGGAGTTTACCCTTTGCCTGGCTACTGCCGAGGGCTGGGTGCAGGCTGACCCGCTGCGCCTGCGTCAGAGCCTGCACTACGGGTTGAGCTACCTGATTGCCTACGGCGCTACCCCAGCCGGTCTGATTGTCGAGCCGTGGGGCCAGTGGTTGAGCTTTACCCTTTGGAGCCCAACGGCGATCGCAAACCCAGAGCCACCCCTGGGGGCGGTGGTGCGGGCTGAGGGGCGATCGCAACCCAACCCCCAGCCCGCACCTGAATCGCTGGAGGGGCTGGGGCTGGGGCTAGCGCGTCGCTTTAGCCAGCTCCAGGGCGGTGAGCTGAGCGGTCACAGCACGCCGACCTGGGGTAGTCGTATTACCCTGCTGCTGCCCGCTCCGGCCGCTAGCACCAGCGCAACTGTGCTGGTGCTGCTGGCCAGCGCCAGCGAAACCATCATTGAGCAGATCTACAGCAACCTGCGGGGCAGCCCCTACCGCCTGGCGGTGGCCCCCAGCTGCCAAACTATGGCGGCGCTGCAGGCTCGCCTGGCTCCTCCCTGCACCCTGCTCCACTGGGAGTCCCTGGCCGATGCTCCAGCAACTGTCGCCGGTTGTCTGGCCCTGGTGCGGCGTTTAGGGCTGTCTGGGGTCGTCAGCCTGAGGTCGACCAAGGCCAGCCCCGACAGCACCTCCGGTAGCATTCCCGATGGTGTGCCCGATCGCGGCTCAAACCCCGATCTCAATCAGGCCACAGCGGCCCCTGGAGCAACCTTGCCCCAGACGCTTTTTACCGAAACCCTGGCCCAGGGGCTGCGGCCAACCCTCGATCAAATTTGCCTAACTCCGGCGGTTTCGCTCTCGTCTCTCAAGGGGCTGACCATGCTGCTGCTGCGGCCGAGCGAGGCAGAAAATGTTTTGCCCCCGCTAGTACAGACCTGGCTACACCGGTACCACTGTCGCCTGCTGCAGGTCGACGATCTACAGCAGGCCAACCTGCTCAGCCGGGTGTGGCAGCCCCGGGCGGTGATTTTAGACGGGGCGATGCCGGTCTCGATCGCCTACCTGCAGGCCCTGGCTCACCAGCCTGATCTGGCCCGGTTACCCCTGGTGGCCCCGGTGCCCCCCCTTGATTGGGCCGCGGCCCAGGCCCTGAATCTACCCCTGGTGGCCTGCCCAGAAATTCTCACCCAGCCGCTCCCACAGGCCCTGGTGAGTCTGTTGCAAGCGATCGCGCTGGCCCGCCCAGCCCCCGTTGGCTAAGGCTGCTAAAGTGACCTCAGGGGTGCGTTTGGGGCATATTAATCCAGTAGCCGTGGGGCACTACCCCACCACGCCGATGACCTATGTACGATTCTGAGTTTTGTTGCCCTGACGCCACAGTTGGTAATCGTTCGGCTCGGCTTACTCCCACCCCCTTGTCTGTGCTGTACTGGCTTACCCTGACGCTGCTGGGCCAGAGCCGGTGGCGATCTAGCGGCTCCGCTGCCTCCCAGCGCCTGATCGACGTGATGCCGGGAATTGTGTTTCAGGCCGATGGGGATGTCAACTGGTCGATGCGCTACCTCAGCGCCGGGTGCTTGCCGCTGACCGGCTACCAGCCAGCGGAGCTGCTCAGCCCAGACAGCGCCGTGTCTTACAACACGATTACCCACCCCGACGATCTGCCTCAGGTGCTGGAGAGCATTCAGCGGGCAACCGAGTCTGGCCAGGCCTACGAGGTGGAATACCGCATTCACACCCGCAGCGGCGAGGAGAAATGGGTGTGGGAAAAGGGCGCGGCCGTTGTCGATGACCAGGGTGCCGTCGTCGGCCTTGAAGGCTTTATTACCGACATTACCCCCCTGAAGCAGTCGGAGGCCGCTCTGCGCCAGGTAGAACAGGCCCTCGAGGCCCGCGAAGACCTGCTAGAGCTAGTGCTTGACAGCATTCCCCAGCCTCTCTTTTGGAAAGATAGCCAGGGCTACTATCTGGGCTGTAATCAGGCCTTTGCCAAGGCGATGGGGCTAGCGGCCCCAGCCGATATTGTGGGCGGTACCGACGATGCTTTGCCCTGCCTTAGTGCCGAAGAGGCATCCTACCGCAGCGCCCGCGATCGCCTGGTGATGACCCTGGGCATGGCTGACCTCCACGCCATTGAGCCTCAAACCCAGCCCGACGGCCAGCCGGGCTGGGTTGACTGTAGCCGGCTGCCCATGCGCGACGCCCAGGGCACCGTAATTGGGGTGCTGTGCACCTTTGAGGACATCACCCGACAGATTGCCGACCAGCAAACCCTCAAGCGGCGAGAGCAGGTTTTAGCCACCCTGGCCGAGATTCAGCGGCAGCTTTTGGCCTGGCAGTGGGGCTGGCAAGAGCGCCCCATCACCCAGATTTTTGCGGCCCTGGGCGAGATCTCTGGGGCCAGCCGAGTTTACTACTACGAGCTTCAAGGCAGCTACGAACCCCAGGGCGGCTACGAACTTCAGGGGAACCCGTCGTCACGGTCTTTATCGCTAGTGCAGCGGGTGGAGTGGTCGGCGCCTGGGGTACCGTCTACCTCCAGCGATCCCCGATTTCAAACCCTGCCGGTCGAGCCGTTATTTTCCGACTGGTATTCCACTTTGGATCAGCGGCAAATTATTAACCGGGTTGAGACCGATTTTTCTGACCTCCAGCGCCAGGTGCTGACCAGCGCCCCCAGCCACGTCAAGTCGCTGCTGCTGCTGCCCCTGATGATTCAAAACCAGCTGCAGGGGGTGATGGGCTTTAGCAACTGCACTACCTCCCAACTGTGGAGCGACGCGGAAGTTGACCTGCTGCGGGTCGTGACCGCTGACCTGGCCCTGGCTCTAGAGCGACGACAGACCGAACTCTCGCTTATGCGGGCCGAGGCCAAATACCGCAGCATCTTTGAAAACGCTGTAGAGGGAATGTTCCAAAGCACTCCCCAGGGCCGGTATTTGACCGTAAACCCGATGCTGGCCCGGCTCTACGGCTACCATTCGCCCCAGGACTTGATTCAAAACTTGACCGATATCAACCGGCAGCTCTACGTGCAGCCGGGTCGTCGTCAGGAGTTCATCGATTTGATCAGGGCCAGCGGGTCGGTGCTGGGGTTTGAGTCGGAGGTGTACCGCAAGGACGGGGCAGTGATCTGGATCTCGGAGTCGGCTCGGGCCATCTACGACGCTCGCCAGGTGCTGATTGGCTACGAGGGCACCGTCGAAGATATTACCGATCGCAAGCGGGGGGAGGCCGCCATTTTGCGTCGCGATCGCCTGCTGCAGGGGGTCGCCGAAGCCAGCCAGTGTTTGCTCACCACCACCGACGTGCACGAGGCCATTCCCCAGGTGCTGGCTCGCCTGGGCGAAGCGGCCACCGCCGATCGCGCCTACGTCTACACCCACCACCCTCAATCGGTAACGGGTGAACCGGCCATGACCCTGCGCTACGAGTGGACGACCCCCACGACCGCCGCCGGCATTGACCAGCCCTACTGGCAGGACCAGAGCTATCGCGCCCTGGGGTTGGAGCGCTGGCTGAGCATTCTACAGCAGGGTAAATCGATCTGCTCTCTGACCCGCCATATGCCCCCCGCCGAGCAGGCGGTGCTGCTGAGAGACAGCATTTTGTCGATTTTGATGGTGCCGATTTTTATTGACGCCGAGCTGTGGGGCTACATTGGCTTCGATGCCTGTCAGCAGGAGTGGGAGTGGAGCGCCAGCGACGAGTCGATTTTGGTGGCGGTGGCGGCGAGCCTGGGGGGAGCGCTCAAGCGCCAGCAGACCGAGGCGCAGATGTGCTACCAGGTGTACCACGACACCCTGACCGGGCTGCCCAACCGCGCCTTTTTTGACCAGCACCTGCCCCAGGCGATCGCCCGCACCAGCCAGAGCGAGCACATGCTGGCGGTCATTTTTTTAGACCTCGACCATTTCAAAACCATCAACGATACCCTCAGCCACGCCGTCGGCGATCTGCTGCTACAGCAGGTCACCCAGCGCATGAGCACTGCCCTGCGGGCCGAAGATATTGTGGCCCGCTGGGGGGGAGACGAATTTACCCTAATTTTGCCCAACCTGACCAGTCCGAGCGATGCGGCCAAGGTGGCCGGGCGGATTGCCGACCAGCTGACCCCGCCCTTTTTGCTGCACAACCACGAGCTGCACGTAACGGCCAGTCTGGGTATTGCCCTGTTTCCCCAGGACGGGCAGGATATGACCACCCTGCTGCAAAACGCCGACGCCGCCATGTATCGGGCCAAGCAGCAGGGCCGCAACAACTTCCAGTTTTATACCCAGAGCCTAAGCACCGAGGCCGCCCAGCGCCTGAAGCTGGAGACCTTTTTGCACCACGCTCTGGGCCGCGACGAATTTGTGCTCTACTACCAGCCCCAGGTAAATGTAGCCACTGGCGAGGTGGTGCAAATGGAGGCCCTGCTGCGCTGGCAGCACCCCACTCTAGGGCTGGTGGCACCCTGTCGGTTTATTCCTTTGGCCGAAGAGAATGGCCTGATCGTGCCCATCGGCGAATGGGTCATGGGCACCGCCTGCGCCCAGGTGATGGCCTGGCACCGGGCCGGGCTGCCGCTGGTCAACTTGGCGGTGAACCTGTCGGCTCGGCAGCTGCAGCATCCCAATCTGGTCAACAGCGTAGCCACGGTGCTGCAAGAAACAGGCCTGCCACCCGCCTGCCTGGAGCTAGAAATTACCGAAACCGCCGCCATGGCCGACATGGCGGCCTCCATTGAGCGGCTGCAGGACCTGCGCCAGCTGGGGGTCAAAATTTCGATGGATGATTTTGGTACAGGCTACTCCTGCCTCAGCTACCTAAAACAGTTTCCCCTCGACGGCCTCAAGATCGATCGCGCCTTTGTCAACGACCTGCCCCACAGCCCGGTGGACCAGGCCATGGTCAGCGCCATTATCGCTATGGCCAAGGGGCTGTCGCTCAGCCTGGTGGCCGAGGGGGTAGAAACTACCGCCCAAAGCCTGTGTCTGCATGACCTGGGCTGCACCGGCATGCAGGGCTACCTGTTTGGGCGCCCCCAGCCCCCAGCGGTGGCGGCAACCTACCTGCGCCCCGGCTATGCCCAGAGCTGGCAGCGGGCGATCGCAGAATAGCCCGTGCCCCGGCCTCGCTGCAACACGAATACTGTACCGATGCTCTAAGCAATGGCGGCTTTGAGGCTGCGGCAGAAATCGCCAATGGTGTCGAGGGCAACCTCGGGAGAATCGGCGGCCAGCCGCTTGACGAAGGCGCTGCCGACAATGACGCCGTCGGCTCCCCAAGCTTTGAGCTGCTGAGCCTGGTCGGGGTCTGAGACGCCAAAGCCCACGCCCACAGGCTTGTCAGTAGTTTGCTTAAGACCATGAATGAGGTCTTTGACCCGGCTTTGCAGCTCGCTGCGGGTGCCCGTTACGCCAGTGACGCTGACCAGGTACACAAACCCCTGGGCCTGGGACGCGATCGCCTGAATGCGCTCGGCTGGCGAGGTCGGGGCCACCAGCAGGGTGACATCGATACCGGCGGTCGCGGCGGCGGTCAGCAGCGCCTCGACCTCTTC